>NZ_LT745763.1:1255629-1569536 GCF_900166595.1 Virgibacillus dokdonensis
ATACTATAGGAATTATTATGACAACTTGTATATAGAAGGTAACATTTTGCTGTAAAAACCTTGTGACAAAGGCAAACTTATATTTGTCGAAAAAAAGCATACTGTTTACTTTGTTTTTTATATTGAGCAAGTGCTAAAATATAAACAATAGAAGAGGAGGGGCATTTGTGGAATCTTTACTACATATTGAAAACCTTTATGGAGGATATACGCATAAGCATGTGTTACAAGGTATTTCCTTTACGGTACATACAGGTGAAATCGTTGGCTTAATTGGTTTAAATGGAGCTGGGAAAAGCACTACTATTAAACATGTTATCGGGTTAATGCAACCAAAAAAAGGGATGATTACTGTAAACGGAACAACATTTCAAGAAGATACGGAGACATACAGGAATCAAATGGCTTATATTCCTGAAATGCCTATCTTATATGATGAACTGACATTGTATGAACACTTGCGTTTAACAGCTATGGCTTATGATATTTCGCAAGATATATTTGAAAAAAGGTTAGAGCCTTTATTAAAGGAATTTAGAATGGAGAAGAAGTTGAACTGGTTCCCTGTCCATTTTTCCAAAGGTATGCGTCAAAAGGTTATGATAATGTGTGCATTTTTAATTGAACCACCATTATATATTGTAGACGAGCCTTTTGTAGGGCTTGATCCGTTAGGTATTCAATCTTATTTACAGCTAATGAATCAGATGAAAGAAAATGGATCGGGTGTGCTGATGTCTACCCATATTTTAGCAACAGCAGAGCGGTATTGTGATCGCTTTGTTATATTACATGACGGAACGATACGAGCTGATGGCAGTCTGGATCAATTAAGAGAGAGCTTTAAAATGCCCCATGCTACTTTGGATGATTTGTATGTACAATTAACAAAGGAAGAAAATAACCATGTTTAATTCTCACCATTTTTTCAAGGAACGGTTTTCAGCGCATTTAAAAGAGACAAGTCGTTATTTACGCTATATATTTAATGGTCATATAGCTATTGCAATGCTATTTTTCATCTCTGCGTTAGCTGTTTATTACCAAAAGTGGTTGCAAGAGATCCCAGATGATTTTCCTGCTGCTTGGGTTATATCCATTGTTTTTGGCTTGATAGCAAGTTATAGTCCAGTGCGCACCTTGTTAAAAGAGCCAGATCTTGTATTTTTAATTCCAGCAGAACAGAAAATGAAAGCTTATTTTCGTAATGCTATTGCATACAGCTTTACGATTCAATTGTATTTAGTATTTTTAGCTGCTGCAGCTTTGGGCCCGTTATATACAACTGTTTTCGCCAATCGTGCTGGGGTTGTATATCTCATAACCATTGCATTGTTGCTTGTATTTAAATTCGCCAACCTAATTGCGAATTGGTGGATGCTCAAAGTGAGGGAACGTGATTCTCGGTTAATTGATACAGTCGTTCGTACTGTGTTAAATATAGCTGTCTTTTATTTTTTTATATCTGGCAGCATGTTATTAGCCGGTATCACAACATTGCTTTTTGCCATTGTGTTTTTGTATGATTATCAAATAGCGAGTAAACGTCCTGGATTACTATGGGATTTACTGGTGGAAAAAGATCAAAGTCGTATGCAAGCATTTTACCGATTAGCGAATATGTTTGCAGATGTACCTCATTTAAAAAGTCGAGTGAAAAAACGGCATTGGTTGGTCCGTATCGTTAGTATAGTTCCTTTTACCCGAACAGCTACGTACGATTATTTATATCGAATTACTTTGATACGAAGTGGTGATTACCTTGGTATGTATGTGAGATTAGTCGTTATAGGTGGGGTACTTATTTATGTGATTCCACCATTATGGTTGAAAATTATCTTTGCTTTATTGTTTTTATATTTAAGTAGTTTTCAAATGATGACCTTATATCAGCATCACCGTACTATTTTGTGGCTGGATCTCTACCCAGTTTCTCTGCAAATTCGCCAACAATCATTATTAAAGTTACTATTGCAATTAAGTATCGTACAAGTGATTTTATTTACGGCAGTGTTTATCGTAATGGATATATATATAGGGGCCATGATAACATTTGCAGGTGGGATTATATTTTCTTGGTTGTTTGTAGATGGCTATGTGAAACGAAAGCTTACGTAAAAACACATGAGGGGTATGTTACCTCATGTGTTTTTTATGTGCATTAGTCTAAATTAACAGCTATAAATAGGATGATAGATGATACGGTTGAATGAGATTTTGCGTAGTATCATTATACCTTCAACATCTATTTTAAAGGGATGTATTATCTAGTTTGATAAGCTAAATAAGCAGTTATTAGTGTTTTGGCAGCTATTGGCATAGCCTGTTCATTAAAATCAAATTTTGGATGGTGGTGTGGAAATGGTTGTTTATCTTTTTGAGCGCCTGTAAAAAAGAACGCTCCAGGTTTTTTTTGCAGATAATATGCAAAGTCCTCACCAGCCATAGAAGGCTCAATCGTTTCGGTTTTTGTAATCTCTTTGATATGTTGATCCAATTGTAACAAAAGTGCTGCTTCTTCCTTGTGATTAATTAAAGGGGGATACCCTTTGATGTAATCAAATCTATAGGTGGCATCTTGACTCATACATATTCCTTTAATGACTACTTCCATTTCCTTCATAATTATTGCTTGTAAGGCAGGGTTTATATATCGTACCGTTCCTACAAGTCTTGATTTGTCAGCTATTACATTAAATGCTTTACCAGCTTCAAAAATGCCTACGGTTATAACCGCTGTATCTAACGGGTTAATTCGTCTGCTGACAATTTGTTGTAATTGCGACACGATTTGTGATCCAATAACGATGGCGTCCTTTGTTTCATGTGGATACGCGCCATGACCACCCTTGCCTTGGACTTCTATTACAAAGCGATCTGCTCCGGCCATAAAAGCCTGTTTGGATGTTTGTAACACCCCAAGTGGCGTTGTGGCCCATAAATGGGTGCCAAAAACAGCGTCAACATGATCAATGGCACCTGAATCGATAATGGGTTTTGCTCCTCCAGGTGCATATTCCTCTGCATGTTGATGTAAAAAAACAATCGTCCCAGGCAATTCTTGTTTGTACGTTATTAATGCCTTAGCTAAAGCTAGCAATGTAGCTGTATGACCGTCATGCCCACATGCGTGCATAATGCCTTTTACTTTAGAACGATAGGGGACATCTTTTTCATCTTGAATGGGAAGCGCATCAAAATCGGCTCGCAATGCAATTTTCTTTCCTGGCTTCCCACCTTTTAAAGTTGCAATGACACCATTACCTCCGATGTTTGCTTCATAAGGTATACCTAGTGTTTTGTAATAATTTGCAATATAGGCAGCTGTTTTCGTTTCTTGAAACGATAGCTCTGGATATTGGTGAAGATGTCTCCGAATATGTACCATTTCTTCATACAAAGCTTCAATGGAGTGATTTATTTGTTTTAACAAAGAACGTACCTCCAATGTTTTTAGTTGTAATTATACCATTAGCAATGTATAAAAAGAATCTATTTTTTGAAAAAATAAACAAAGGTGATGTATGTACTTGCTCGATGAAAGTACAAAAGCATGCTGAGGCATATCATCTACAGTAACTTTTGGCTAAATAAAAGTATAAGACGTGCGGAAATAGTGGATGTAGGAAAGTATACCGAAAAGACTTGGTGATAGACCAAGTCTTTTCTAAAAAGATAAGAAAGTATAAAGTGAGGTGCTTGTGTATAACGAAATAACCGAATAGCCCTTGTTCGGCTCCATCGCCCAGCGACTAGGCGACTTTACGAAATTGCCTTAAGCTAAGTCATCATCTGTTCGTCCCTAAGAGGAAAGCCGACTAAAGAAGGGCTTGCCTCCGTATGTTGGTATACCCCTGTTTTAGTGGCATGATTCCTAACTCTTTCGTTGATTCGTTTCATTCGCTACGTTGCTACACTGGCGCCCTGCACCTTTGTTTAAATATTAGGATTGACTATGCTAAGCGTGGATCAGCTAGTAGTCGCTCAATTTCTTCTTTATGATGTGTTTCATCAGCAATCATATCTTCTAATTTTACAACAAGTTCCGTGTAGCCTAATTTCTCAGCTTGCTCTTTCCTTTTTTCATAACGTTTAATTGTATCTGCTTCTGCTTGTAATGTTGCTTGTAATAGATCCTTAACGTCTGTAGGTTGTGGAACGTCAGCTGCTTTAGTTGTAGGTGTGCCACCTAAAGAGCTGATTTTTTCGGAAAGGTATAAAGCATGTCCTAATTCATCTGTCACTTCTGCTTCAAAAAAAGGTTTTAATGCAGAACGATATAGTCCGCTAACTACGGAGGCACTATACGTGTATTGAATAGCTGCGCCATATTCATTTGCTAAGTCTTCATTTAAACCATCAATTAATGTTTGTAAGTCTTGTTCCATTTGCAATCCATCCTTTCATAAACTTCTTTAAATACTCCACATATCTATTACCCTCCTCTGTTTTTTTAAAACGTAAATTCGGGTATGATGTGAAAAAAGACAAAAATTAAGGAGAGGATCTGGTTATGAGAAGAAGTATGATGTATTTGTATGCGATCGTATTTTTCATTGGGGTTGTTCTCACATTGCTGTGGGGTTATAAAGTGGCAAATCAAACAATGCCATATGTCGATCAATGGACACGTGATGTAGTAGAGAGATTAGATAATACAGCCATTTACACTGCTTTTCGCTGGATTACAGAGCTGGGTTCATCGTCTTTTACAATTCCGTTTGTCCTTGTAATGGCATTTGTTTTTTGGTGGATATACCGTAGTATAATACCTGCACTAATTTATAGCTTAGGGACACTTTCAACGCATTATTTTAACATAGCCATTAAACATTTGGTGGAAAGAGAAAGACCGAGTGTACTCGTTGCAGCAAATGCAGAAGGACATAGTTTTCCTTCTGGCCATGCTATGATTTCAATGGTTTGCTACGGCTTAGTTGCGTATTTCCTGTCCAATCGTCTAAAGCAAAAGACAAAAAAATGGCTCATCCAAGTCTTTTTTGCCGGTTTGATACTATTAATAGGCATTAGTCGATATATCATTAATGTCCATTATTTAACGGATGTTCTTGCAGGGTTCTTTATAGGTTTTTTATGCTTGGTTGGTTTGGTATATCTCTATCAGTTAACAAGCAGACAAAGTTCTCCGTCTAGAGGCTGAGAAGAAAGCAGTCCATAGATCGTTCTCCTCGCTTCCTTTTTACTGGTAGGATAAATATAACAGAGATGCTGATGCGTTTCGTGAAGGTTTTGCTAGCATTAGACTACCATAGCAACTTCCAATTGGATGAAAAGCTTCATTGTTCTGAGCATCTCGTTATTTATGAGAGGAGAAATGAATATGGAAGCAATATCTGAAACAAGTAAGACAGTACCAGTATTAAAGAATAGAAATTTTTTGTTATTATTTATTGGCTCTATTTTTTCTGCACCTGGGTACTACATTTATTTAATCGCAGCAGAGTGGTTAATGTTAACGATTAGCGAAAATAGAGTTTATTTTGGCATGTTGTTTTTCGCAGCTTCTGTTCCGCGATTGTTACTATTAGCAGTTGGTGGGGTTGTTGCTGATAGGTTTAATAAACGAACCATTTTATTTATTGCTGATTCGCTTAGGGCTTTATTCATTGCTGCGCTTTTATTATTCCTCTATCTTAATATGGTAACAGTTTGGCATTTAATCATTTTAGCTGCATTGTTTGGGATCGCTGATGCTTTTAGTTACCCGGTTACAAACTCCATGACACCATTATTATTGGAAGAGGATCAATTGCAACAAGGTAATTCATTCATTCAAATGACCATGCAAATAAGCCCTATTTTAGGTCCTGCTTTAGGAGGCGTATTATTAGCTGTATTAGGTTTTAAGGGGGTTTTTTCTGTTGCTTGTGTTATGCTATTGATAGGAGCTTTAACGGTTCTTTTTATTCAATTAAAACAAGAAAAAGAGGAAAGTGATGCACATTCCCCTTGGAAGGATTTAAAGGAAGGGTTCCTGTATGTACGTCAAAGCGATTTTATCGTATCTATTATGTTTATCGCTTTTTTTATTAACTTTTTCTTTTCAGGTCCTTTTTCCATTGGAATGCCGATCATTGTAAAAGATGTTTTTGATGGAAGTGCTATTAGTTTAGCAACAGTTCAAACAGCGATGGGGCTCGGTGCAATGCTAGGAGCGATTCTTTTAGCAGTGAAAAAAGTAACAAACTACAGAAAGGTGATATTAGTAAGTTTATTAGTGGTTGGGTGCCTCTATACGTTTATTGGAATGTCCAATCAACTGTATATGAGTGCTATTCTTGTATTATGTATGGCAGTTTTATTGCAATTCGTTAATATTCCGATCTTCACTATTTTGCAAAAAACAGTAGACAAAAGTATGTTAGGGAGAATTATGGGGCTTTTAATAACCGTAACTACAGGTTTAATTCCAATCTCTTACGTAGCAACTTCTACGCTAATCGCGTTAGGTGTAGATATACGGTATATTATGATAGGTGGTGGGATTTTTATTGTCATTATCGCTATGATTAGTTTTAATTTCAAGCGCCTTCGTAACCTTGAAATCTCATAGAGGGGATATCTATTTATGAAGAATATAATTCGTTTGTTTTCAGCAGTTTCCATTATTAGTATTGGAATTATACTTGTTCTGTTTAATCTAGGTGTGATTGCTTTTGATGTGTATGAGATATGGGTTTACCTTTACCCCATTTTCTTTGTGCTAGTAGGCATAAAATGGATTATTCAAGATTTTCGTAAAAAAGGTAAGAGCTGGGAAGTGGGGTCTTTTTTCCTTTTGTTTGGCCTTTTGCTCTTACTCGATAGGCTTGCCATATTGTCCTTTCATTTTTTTGATGTATGGAAATTATGGCCGCTATTCATTGTTTATATAGGTGTTTATTTCTTAAAACGGGATAAAAGTTATTCGGATACACATTGGAATAACATTGAACAAGAAGATAATAGTGCTACTTTTTCCAAATTTTCCATTGGAACTTATGAATATACGAAGCCGAATTGGAGAGCAGAACCAACCAAATTACATGCGTTGTTCGGAGATTTTTATTTAGATTTTTCCAAAGCTTTTATTCCGGAGCACGAAATACCATTTAGCATCCGCTCGTTAGCTGGTGATGTTACCATTTTAATACCTGAGCATGTCCCATTTCGTGTTCAAGCGGTGGTGCGAGCTGGAGAAATTGAGATCGTTGGCAAGCGTGTGGATGGAGTTCATCGAAAGCTTTCCTTTCAAAGTGATAATTACGAGCATGCTATTCGGAAAATTGATTTTATAATTAAGCTCGAAGCTGGATCCATTCGGATTGAACAAGTGTAAAAAAGGGGGGACTTCTATGCGTCAACGTTTTGCAAGTATACGGTATAGTTATATTATCTCCCATCTATACGGACTGTTTTTAACCTGTATTATTTTACTCGCCACGTTATTAACCATATACGTTTTACTCGAACCTATTTGGCTAACCATAAAAGGGATTTTCTTATTTATCGTTCTATATCTCCTTATTGCATTATTGGTTTCTATTTATGCTGGTTTTAAATCTGGTGGTAGCTTGAAGTATCGCTTTGATTATATATCTACACAGATTACTCAATTTGCACATGGAAACTATCAATCTCGCTTGCATTTCCAAGAAGGAGATGAGATTACGAGAGTGGCAAATGAAATGAATGCATTAGGAGAGGCGCTACAGGATCAAGTCAAGTCCTTGCAGCGAATGGCTGATGAAAGAGCAGATATGGCAAAAAACTCCTATAAAACAGCGGTAATGGAAGAAAGGCAGAGGATCGCACGAGATTTGCACGATGCCGTGAGCCAGCAATTATTTGCGCTCACTATGTTTTCTGAAGCGGCAATAAAGCAGTTGGATAAGGCTCCTAAATTAGCAAAAGAGCAAATGATGGAGGTATCAAAGGCAGCGTTACAATCACAAACGGAAATGCGTGCTTTGTTATTACATTTACGTCCCGTCTATTTATCTGGAGAACCATTACATAAAGGGATACTGAAATTGGTAGAAGAGTTACAACAAAAAAGCAGAATTGAGTTTCAAGTTTCAATATCGGATAACTTGGATGTTTCGGATACAATTGAAGAGCATGTATTCCGTATTGTTCAGGAGGCACTTTCTAATATATTACGTCACTCCAATGCATCCAAAGTCATTATTCATATTTCTAGTCGTTCCAATGAGTTATTGGTACATATTGGTGACAATGGTCAAGGGTTTCATGTGGAAGAAAATAAGAAAGCGTCTTATGGTTTAAAAACGATGAAGGAGCGCAGTGAGGAATTGGGGGGAACGTTTCACATTCGCTCTAGTGAACGAGAGGGGACTTATGTTGATATTCGTATACCTTGTTAGAGGAGAGGAAAATGATGATTCGTGTCGTAGTCGTTGATGATCACGAAATTGTAAGAAAAGGAATTATTGCGTATTTGCAAACCGATCAAGAAATCGATGTGGTTGGTCAAGCAAAAAGCGGAAAAGAAGGAGTGGAGGTTACTTTACAAGAACGTCCAGATGTGGTTCTAATGGATTTAATAATGGAAGATGGTAATGGAATAGAAGCAACAACACACATTACGCAGCAGTTTCCATCGTGTAAGATTATCATTTTGACAAGCTTTTATGATGATGAGCAAATTTTCCCTGCACTTGAAGCGGGCGCGTTTAGTTATTTATTAAAAACATCCTCTGCAACAGAAATTACCGAAGCAATAAAAAAGACCTATCATAACGAAGCAGTGATTGAACCGAAAGTGGCTGGTAAATGGATGAGCAATTTTCGCTCTGTAGAAAAAAAGCCTCACGAATATTTAACGGAACGAGAGTTGGAAGTTTTACTATGTATTGGAAATGGTTTGACGAATCAAGAAATTAGTGAACAACTATATATTGGTATTAAAACAGTAAAAACGCATGTGAGTAATATTCTATCAAAACTGGAAGTGAGCGATCGAACACAAGCTGCAGTTTATGTACACCGTAATCGATTGTATCAGCAAAAATAAGATCTATTTGCTATACTGACTGTACTACATAGTTTAACAACTTTTAAGCAGCCATTGGATATATGTCATTTTTTCTTTTTGCTAATTTTCTCTACTGTTTGTATAATATTATTAACACATATTGGACGAGAAAATTTAGTCGTAATAGCGATGGGGATAGGGGAAAGGATTATTTATGGTGAAACTTTCAAACAAACAAGAAAATTTATTATTATTTATTTGGGCGCCGTCTATAGTTGCTCTACTTGGAAGTCTGTTTTTTTCTGAAATAATGGGGTACCCGCCTTGTGATTTATGTTGGATACAGCGAATATTCATGTACCCACTTGTTATTATTTACGGTACAGCATTATGGAAGAAAGATATATCCATTGCGTTACCAGGTTTGTTTTTGAGTGGGATAGGAATGCTTGTATCCATATACCATTATCTAACGCAAAAACTCCCAGCCTTACAAAAGGCTGGCGATGCATGTGGTCTGATCCCATGCAATACTATCTATATTAATTGGTTTGGTTTTGTGACAATTCCCTTTTTAGCAGGTACAGCATTTATCTTTATATTTGTATTACATATAATATTAATACGATCTAGACGGATGTTATAGCTGTGAAAAATAGTAGATAAAAGAAATGGATGGTAAGGAAATGACATTTAAAGATGTCAATTGTTTTAACGGGGCAAAGAAAATAGTGATTTACGAGAATGATATTGTAGTATATAATGTCGAAGAGTCTTTCACAAAAGGAGTTGAAATTATGGCTAAAAAAATATCCATTTTTATTGGTGTTATTGTCGTTTTATTTGCAGGTCTATATTTTGTTGTTGACTACAAAAATAACCAAGCTGTTGAAGATAACAACAACCCTTATGGAGATAAAGAGCTAGAACAGGGCACAATTGATCAATTAGATGATCCAAACTATCAGAATCAGATTATGCCAGATGAGCTCAAAAAGAAAGTAGATAGTGGTGATCCTGTAACGGTTTATTTTTATAGTCCAACATGTTCACACTGTCAATCAACTACTCCGTATCTTGTGCCGTTAGCAGAAGATAATGACATCGATATGAAAAAAATGAACTTACTTGAGTTTAAAGATGAGTGGGAAGTTTACAGAATAGATTCTACACCAACTGTAGTCCATTTTGAAGATGGCAAAGAAGTTTCACGTATTGTTGGTGATCAGGGGGAAGCTAATTTTCAAACCTTCTTTGATGAATATGTAAATAGATAAAACAGTAACATGTTATAGAGTTTGACATGTAGAATCGAAAAGCCAGCTATTGAATAGTTGGCTTTTCTAAATAGTAAAGGCATGGCGATTTAATGGGATTATCTTTTTAGAGTGTGAAGTCTACTAATTATTAGGAGGGGTATCTTGTTTTATACATTATATTGCCGTATGTATCAACAAAAAATGAAGATTGCAAGTAAATGGATACATTGGCGTACACCCATATTAATTAAAGGTGAAAATAGTCTGCAACAATTACCGAAAGTGTTGGAGCAAAATAAGCAAACACGAGTACTCATTGTAACGGATAAAGGATTAAGCGAATCAGGGTTACTTGATACTTTATGTGCTGATTTACAATGTGCTAACATTGATTACGCTATTTACGATAAAACAGTCCCTAACCCAACTGTTAGAAATATTGGGTAATCGGAAAATAGTGTGGAAAGAGGATTAAAAGGTACCCTCTTCCATAGCCTTGATCAGTGTGGAAATATCAGCCCCATAGATTTCCTCATACACCCATTCATAGCCTGCTTGTTCCAAATTTGGAAATTGATCAGGCAACATTTTTCCAAAAGTAATCTCAACTTCTTTGAATTTCTTTTTCTTTTTTATTTTACGATAGCCTTGTGTAAATAAGATTTTTGCTCTGAGGGCTTCAAAAGAGTAACCACGACCAACATGGTTCATTGTCTTAATTAAACGATTCAGGGATTCTGTATAGGCGTTTGTAATTGGAGAATTGAAATAGTTGAATATCTCTTCTTCCCAATTGTTCACTGCTTTTATTAGATCACCAAAATAAGCCATCAATTCTTTAGGTATATTTGAAAACCAGTTTTGATACAGTTTATAGGCTTCGTTGATTGATTCAGCCTCATAAATGTCAAAGAATTGCTCTTTAAGCTCATATGCTTGACCAAGTAACGGGAATGTATCAGTCCATATTTGTAATTTTATTTGGTCATCAAAGTCATTAAGGTCTTTACGTCTTGTTAGAAGTACGTAACGGTCTCTCATGAGTTGCCTACGTTCTTTGGACATTCTGGCGATTAGCCTTTCGTATCTTTTCCAGGGCTTCATTGGCTAATTTAACAACATGAAACTTATCAATTACGATTTTGGCATGTGGTATCACTGATTTAACAGCACTTTTATAAGGATTCCACATATCCATTGCTACAAGTTCAATTTTATCAATGTCTTTGAGTCTTGAAAGATAACTGATAACCACATCTTTATTCCGTTTACGTAAAATATCAATTACCGACTTGTTTTCAACATCAGTGATGACACAACGATAATTTTTAAGCAAATGAACTTCATCAATACCAAGCCATTTAGGAGTTCTGAAATCTGTATGTGCTTCAAGTTCAGAAACATAATCATTGAATATGTTTCGAACAGTTTTTTCATCTACACCTATATCATCTGCAACGCTGGTAAAGGTCTTTTCGAGACTTGCTTCTTGAATCCAATCTATAAGTCTATTAGTAACCGAACGACTAACGTCCATATCGGGAAGGTTCTCAAAAAACGTTTCATTACACTCCCTACATTTATATCTTTGGCGATTGACATAAATACCAACACGTTTAGCGTGCATTGGTAGGTCGAAATATAGTTGTTGTTTCTTACCATGTTTGTATAAGTTTGCAACAGTACCACACTTTGGACAATGTGAAGGGGGGTAGTGTAGTAGACTCAACTAAGAATCTATAATCATATTCGCTTTCTTTCATATCCAGAATCTTTAAGTTTGGTAGATTGAGCATATTGGTTAACATTTACTTTTTCCTTTCAAAGTTTAGAATTAAAATAGAAAACTAATGAAAACAGCTCGTGAAAACCTAAATTAAAATAATGGTTTGACATAGGTTTCCACGAGTCTAATGTTATATTAGTTAATCTTCACTTACTTTTTTCCAATTTAGACAATATCCAGAGGTAAATGGCAATTCCTCCAAAAGTTATGATTGTACTAACGATTAGTTGTGTTTCGTATTGCAATGTGGTCAGATTTAGTAAATAATCAGGAAGTGTTAACAATGCTATTATAATGATTAAAGTCCATGATTTTGCCCAAATGGAAAAACCTATTATAAATAGTACTGTGATTACACCAATGATTAGGCTTCCAGTATTGCCGAAATAAATGACGGGAGTGTCGATGGCTCTATTTAGGTAGATTAACCCAATAAATAGAGCGATGGGCAGTATCGCTATACCAGCCAATATCAACCCCTGTCTTTTGAGAGATTGATTTGATGTAGAAATATATTTAAACCCTGTGAAAACAGAAGCAATAAATATTGCACCAATTATAATATGCCCGATAATTTCCAAGATAGAATAGGAGAGGTTGCCTTCTAATAAGTCAGGGAAAATTGTAATAGAAAATGATCCAAGAATGATTAGGCAAATGTATTTAAACCATGTTCTATAGTCAATTAACATCTCGTTAGAAACCATCTCCATATATTCTTTCGGAGATTTTCCAATAATTTTTTCAATGGATTTTCCGTTTTTTTCGGCTTCGGACAAATGGATTTCTAATTCATTCACAATTTCCTCAATTTCATCCCATTGTTTTCCACTTGAAAATAAGTATACACGTAAGTTTTCCAAGAACTCTTGGCTTTCTTTAGAAAGTTTTAACTTATTCTTCAATGATGTCATCTCCTTTTGTATATTTTGTATCTGGCTCAAAACACAACACTTTGTTAATATTAGACTGTAAATTATTCCAGCGTTCTATAAATTTATTCAATTCTAACTCCCCCTTTGGAGTTAGTGAATAATATTTTCTCCTTGGTCCTGCTGTGGATTTTTTTAAGGTAGATTTAACTAATTCTTCTTTTTGCATCCGCAATAACAATGGATAAATTGTACCCTCACTAAAAGAGTGGAAACCATAACTTTCAAGTTTTTCTGCCATTTCGTAACCATATACTTCTTTATCCTTGATAATTGCCAGCAAACAGCCATCAATGATACCCTTCAGCATTTGTGTTGTAGACAAACTTCCCCCTCCTTTCTCACTAACTTGTAATACAAGAGTTATGTTTATAAAGTATCATGCATTACATGATATATATGAAGAATAGCATTATTAGTCTTGTAATGCAAGGTATAATTCAAAGAAAATCCATATAGAAAAGATTCCACACGATTATCCGATTCACGAGGATAAAATACTATATATATAATAGAAGTTTTCCATATGATAATCCGAATACCCCTTTTTCTTTTATTTCAAAAGTAATATCTTCAAAAACCATATTTCCACCATACATTTTTGCGATATGATTCACACTGCAAATAATCATTTTCCTTCCTCCTCGTAATGGGACAAATGCTCTGCCCCCATGTCCCAGTCCGCATTAATACCTTATGTCCGTTCAACTAACAATCAGCGGGGATAAAGCGCCCCGCTGATTGAAGTTTTACTTTATCGGATTGTTACACATTCCAATCCGAACATTTTCGCTAAATCTTCTATTTGTTTAGCTGTAACTGCAAATGATAGAACTGTATGGTGACCTCCACCATATTCAACCCATTTTTCCACGCCATGCTGGAATCCGGCATTTATAGTCACCATTTGACGAGCGACCGGAAGATGCGGGGCAGGTTCCGCTGGGATACTTCCTTCTACTTCGTACATTACCATTCGGAAATGATCACCAAAGTCGGAAACAGTCAAGTTCACACCTTCTCCTTCCACTCCATCAAACACTAAGCGTGCAGGGTCTTCCTTATCACCAATACCTAGTGGGTGAACTTCCACACGTGGCTTCGTGCTTGCTAAGGTCGGATCAACTTCAAGCATATGCGAGCCTAGAATCGCTTCCTCACCTTTCACTAAGTTGTACGTATAATCTTCCATAAAGCCTGTCAACTTGTTATGAGTCATAATCTTAATTAAACGGTCAAGTGCTGCTGTTTTCCAGTCACCTTCACCAGCAAAACCAAACCCAGCTTCATTCAGACGCTGTACAGCCATACCAGGGAGCTGCTTCATACCCCATAGATCCTCGAAGTTCGTCGTGAATGCAGTATAACCACCGCGCTCTAAAAATCTCTTCAATGCGATTTCAATCCTAATTTGTTCTTTCACTTGGTTTTCGAAAAATGCTGGATCATTTTCACCTACTACAAATTCGTATTTCTCTTCACACTCTTTATAAACCTCATCAATCGCTTCATCCGTCACTTCATTCATTTCAGCGACTAAATCACCAATACCGAAGTAATCGACTGTCCAACCGAATTGAATTTGTGCTTCAATCTTATCCCCGTCCGTAACAGCCACATTACGCATATTGTCACCAAATCTAGCAACTTTAATGTTGAAGCTTTCATTATAAGCAACAGCAACATCCATCCACTGTTTAATTTCCTTCTGAACATCTTCATCTTTCCAGTGGCCGACAACAATTTTATTATTTTTCTTCAAACGAGCATTAATGTAACCATACTCTCTATCCCCGTGTGCACTTTGGTGTAGGTTCATATAGTCCATATCAATGTCTTTCCATGGAATATTATTCGCTAACTGTGTATTCAAATGGAGCAACGGCTTTTGAAGTAGCTTCGTCCCTCTGATCCAGTTTTTCGCTGGAGAGAATGTATGCATCCACGTAATAACACCAGCAACACGATCATTATAGTTAATTTCCTTCATAACCTCTGTGATGCTATCGGCAGTCGTCGCAACTGTTTTAAATACAATCGGATAAGGGAAATTACCCTTTTCATTTAATTCATTCATGATTTCTACCGCGTTTTCCTTAACGGCATTCAATGCTTCTTCCCCATATAAATGCTGACTTCCTACAATGAACCAAAATTCATATTGATTTATTTCCAACATAATAAAGACCTCCTTGAATTAAATATCTTAAGTTTCCCCTGCTCCATTCACATGGTTTGAATCTCTTTACAGTACTGTACGTTTAATATTTTGTAAATCGCTTACAACTTGTATTGTATATTAATGATACGCACAAGTCAATAATAAGTTTATTTATACGTATAAAAGATAGGTGAATCATCTCTGTAAAACAATAGAACCCTTAATAAATCCACGTGTTCCAAAGCATATGACACTACACTATTTATACGAACAAAAATATTTTAGTTGATTTGTCTGTACAATAATGATATTATTTATTTGTGAAAGCCTTTACTTCCAGCTGAAAGTAACCATATAAAAGAGGAGGTACATTAGTTATACGCAATTAATTCATATTTTTTAACATAGTTGTACTGATAAATAATTCCATTCACTTGCTAGTACTCTCATTACGTTCTTGTTTGTAAGCCTTTACGATTTTAAAGAAGTTATTTTCGAGAAATGTTCTACACCTAGGGAGGGAATTTAATTGGTAAAAGAAAAAAAGATTTCTCATAAGTTTATCTATTTCTTTGGAGCTTTTGGAGGAATATTATTCGGTTATGATATTGGTGTTATGACAGGAGCGCTTCCATTCCTGCAGCAAGATTGGGGACTGCAAAATGCGGCAACAATTGGTTTGATAACTTCTTCTATTATGTTAGGGGCAATCTTCGGTGGTGCTCTTGCAGGACAACTTTCGGACCGTTTCGGGCGCCGGAAGATGATTCTAGCTTCTGCGATTATCTTCGTTATTGGATCAATCCTTTCGGGAATTGCACCGCCTAATGGTGATATCTTCTTAATTATCGTTCGGGTCTTTCTTGGTCTTGCCGTTGGTGCAGCATCTGCACTTGTTCCGGCCTATATGTCAGAGATGGCTCCAGCCAAGTTACGGGGACGCTTATCTGGGATAAACCAGACAATGATTGTTTCCGGGATGTTACTGTCCTATGTTGTTGACTTTTTACTAAGCGGATTACCAACGACGATGGCTTGGCGCTCTATGCTTGCGATGGCAGCGGTACCAGCTATCATTCTGTTTCTCGGTGTATTAAAGTTACCGGAATCGCCTCGTTTCCTTATTAAAAATAATAAGATTGGCGAAGCTCGTCAGGTACTAAGCTATATTCGCCCAAATAAAGAAGCAATTGAAACCGAAATCAAAGAAATTCAAGAGAGCAGTAAGCAAGAAAATCAGAAAGTTTCTTGGGGTGCTTTATTAAATAGTAAATATCGCTATTTAGTTATTGCCGGTGTCGGTGTCGCAGCCTTCCAGCAGTTCCAAGGAGCTAACGCGATATTCTACTATATCCCGTTAATCGTAGAATCAGCTACTGGACAAGCAGCAAGCTCTGCATTGCTGTGGCCGATTATCCAAGGTATCATTCTAGTAATAGGTTCCTTAGTGTTCCTTGTCATTGCGGATAAATTTAAGCGTCGGACATTGTTGACCCTCGGGGGTACAGTAATGGGGCTTTCCTTTATCTTCCCGGCGATCATCAATTCCATTGTTCCAGATGTGAACCCGATGATGATTGTTGTGTTCCTAAGTATTTATGTCGCATTCTATTCCTTTACATGGGCACCTTTAACGTGGGTAATTGTCGGAGAAATCTTCCCGCTGCTCATCCGCGGACGTGCATCCGGTTTGGCTTCATCCTTTAACTGGATAGGATCTTTCCTAGTCGGATTGCTCTTTCCGATTATGACTGCATCGATGGCACAGGAAGCTGTATTCGCTATCTTTGGTATCATTTGTCTACTCGGAGTCGCCTTTATCCGTATCCGTGTACCAGAAACTCGCGGCCGCACATTAGAAGAAATTGAGAAAATCGGTGAAATGAAAGGATTGGCAAAGAATAATAAAACAGCCTAAAATGAAGAGAGAACCAGAATAATAGATTTTGGAGGTAATTTTTATGAATCTTACAGAGACGTCCACAGCGATTCAGCAAGGCGATGTATATCTCGGGATTGAATTAGGTTCTACGAGAATCAAAGCTGTCCTAATTGACAACGATTTCAATACGATTGCTGCTGGAAACTATGCCTGGGAAAATAAATTCGAAAATGGCATGTGGACCTATTCCCTTGAAGATGTTTGGAAAGGGATTCAAAGCAGTTATCTTCAACTAGCTGCTGACGTAGAAAGTAAATATCACACAACACTTTCAAATATTCGTTCCATTGGGGTAAGTGCCATGATGCACGGCTACTTACCCTTCTCAAAAAATGATGAATTACTAACACCGTTCCGTACATGGCGGAATAATACGACAGGACAGGCGGCACATGACTTGACCGAACTATTCCAATTCAATATTCCGGAGCGCTGGAGTATTGCCCATCTATATCAAGCAATCCTTGATCAAGAAGAGCATGTACGTGAGGTTGATTTCATTACAACACTTGCAGGTTATGTCCACTGGAAGTTATCTGGAGAAAAAGTGTTAGGTGTAGGTGATGCTTCCGGCATGTTCCCAATTGAAGAATCGGGTTCTTATTCCGATAAGCATATAAAGCTGTTTGAAAACCTGGAAAATGTCTCTCAATACGACTGGAACCTTCTTGATATCCTCCCAAAAGTATTACAAGCAGGGGATCATGCAGGCACATTATCAGAAGCTGGTGCCAGATTACTAGATATAAACGGAAACCTTCAAGCCGGTAGTATCATGGCTCCTCCTGAAGGGGATGCGGGAACTGGAATGGTTAGTACGAATAGTGTTCGGAGACGAACTGGAAATATTTCCGTCGGGACTTCTGCCTTTTCCATGCTTGTCCTTGATAAACCATTACAGAAAGTCTATAAAGACATCGATCTCGTGACAACACCAAATAATGAGCCTGTTGCGATGGTCCATACGAATAATTGCTCTTCCGATATTAATGCTTGGGCTGGTATCTTTCAAGAATTCGCTGAACGTCTTGGCGTTAACCTTGATGAAGGCCGCTTATTTGAAATCCTATTCCACTCAACAACAAGATCAGAACCGGATGCTGGCGGATTAGTCAATTATAGTTATTTATCTGGTGAAAATATCACGAAAATGCCAGAAGGACGCCCTCTATTCGTAAGAGATGTCAATAGTTCCTTCACACTCGCTAACTTCTTCCTTACGCAGTTGTATGCAGCATTTGCTCCACTGAAAATTGGAATGGATATTTTAATTAATGAAGAAAAAATCGAGACAAATGTTTTAATCGCACAAGGCGGCCTATTTAAAACACCTGTCATCGCCCAACAAATCCTCTCCAATGCACTAAATATACCGATTACGGTTATGAAAACGGCTAGTGAAGGCGGTGCTTGGGGTATGGCAGTACTTGCAGCTTACGTGAAGCAAGGAAATAAGGAAATCAGTTTAGAGGATTTCCTTGACCAATACGTATTTACTGACCCGCAAAGTTCTACATTAAGCCCAGAACCTGCGGGGGTGGAAGGTTACGAGCAATTCATTACGAAATATAGGGCCGGACTACCAGTTGAATTAGCGGCAATTGAACATATTTAATCCATGAAAAATCCGAATGATCTTCCCTCCTCCCTTAGAGTATAAGGTAAGGCTGAATCATTCGGACTTTTTATCACGCATTAACGGTCTGTAATACCCCCCACTTCTAAACACGAGGGAAGCCCAATATGTGAAGGTGGGGGATATACAGTCCGTAAATACCTGATTCTGTTCAACTAACATTCAGTGGGGGGTAAGGAATTCCCCACTGAATGAAGTTTCACTTTACTATCCCTTCTTTTCCTGAAGAGAACCGTTAACTACCTCTAATTCTAGAACGGAATCGCGTTCGATCAACTCCGGCTCATAAACTTTGGAACGGACTTCCTGTTTATTAATCATATCAATAATCATTTTCCCTGCATCAAATCCCATCTTTTCCTGAGGATGGCGAATCGTCGTCAAGCTTGGATTCGTGTATTTGGAAAACGGGTAATCATCCACGCCAATAATCGAAATATCTTCTGGGATTTTTAAGCCAATCTCTTTTGCGAAATTCATAATTTGAATTGCCAGCTGATCATGGTAACAAACGATTGCCGTTGGAGCATATTTAGAACGCGTCAGCATCGTGTGCAGCTTTTTGAAGATATTATCTATTTTTTCCTCTGTCTGGTACATCATCATATCGCCCATATTCGAGATTTCCGGATGGTCCTGATAAGCTTTGATAAAGCCATTCATCCGGTCAACCCCTTGCTTATCATCAACCTTGAATATTCCTACAATCTGCTGATGACCTTTAGAAATTAAGTAATTGGTCGCCATCTCCCCTGTTTTCACATCATCCATCACTAAATACGGAATATCGAGATCATCGTACGTCGCGTTGATCGATAACATCGGGATACCCATCGCTTTTATATTATCGTACATATTTTTATTGAGATTATTTCTCGCACTCTTTGTCGGCTCGATAATAAATCCTGACAATTGGTTGGCTGTCAGATTCGTTAAACTTTTCCGTTCTTTCTCTGGATTGTTCTGAGTATCGGCAATAAGTATCGAGTAACCGTATGCGGAGATATAATTATCGATGCCGCTGATGATATTCGGGAAAATATAATCCGTTATATGTGTTGATATGAGCCCTATCGTTTTATTTTGAATTTGCTGCTTCGGTTTACTTTTCCAGTCATTTACAAATATCCCGGCACCTTGAATCCGGTAAACGTAATTATCCTTCTCCAGCTCATCAATTGCCCGGCGCACCGTGAAGCGGCTTACTTCATACATTTCCATTAATTCTGATTCCGTCGGTAACTTATCACTCACCTGATAAGTACCCGATAAGATCTTCTCACTTATATCTATTTTAATTCGTTCATATTTTTTAACCATGGCTAGATCCCCTTTTATATCATGACAAATTTATTATATCACAAAGAAAAAACGCTGCCTTGAAGAAGTAATTGATACACTCTTCAAAACAGCAGCGTTTTATTCAAGTTATCATTTATTTTGTCCATAATAAGCATTTTTTCCATGTTTTCTTAAATAATGTTTATCTAATAGGTAGGAATCCATGTCGATCTGATGGGGGTTCAATTGCAATGTATGATACGCCATCTTGGATACCTCTTCTAAAACAACTGCATTATGGACCGCATCCTCTGCTGATTTACCCCATGTAAATGGACCGTGATCGTTGACGAGAACTGCTGGTACTTCTAACGGATTAATTTTTCTTTCTTCAAAAGTCTCGACAATTACGTCACCCGTCTGCTTCTCATAATCATGGACTACTTCCGATTCCTTCATTTTTCTCGTAACTGGAACCGGACCATAAAATGTATCCGCATGTGTCGTGCCAGCAGCTGGTACATCAAGGCCGGCTTGCGCAAATGTCACTGCCCATGGCGAGTGGGTATGAACGACTCCTTGGATTTCTGGAAAATGTTTATATAATACAAGATGAGTTGCTGTGTCACTCGATGGATTTAAATCACCTTCCACAATATTCCCTTCCAAATCAAGAACAACCATTTGCTCTGATGTTAGTTCCTTATAGGCCACACCGCTCGGCTTAATGACGACGAGATTTTTTTCCCGATCAATCCCGCTGACATTTCCCCATGTGAACGTTACAAGATTATATTTTGGCAGTAACATATTCGCTTCATAGACTTCTTGTTTCAATTTTTCCAACATCGAGACTCATCCCCTTACAGAATTATTAACTACCCTCATCTTACATCACTTGTCCGTATAAGTCAAAGGTAATTGACTTTCATACGTATAAGTGATACAATTGCATTGTAACCGTTTACTCAATCTAGAAAGTTGGTGCTCATAATGGTGACAATTACAAAAGAAAAATTAAACGCTCAGACAGACATTCCCTTAATGAAATATACGGTGGACAAAGGAAATGGTTATTCCTTTTCCTGTCTTAATGTCGGCGCTGCATTAACGTCGCTAACAATGCCAGATAAAGACGGCAAGACTAGTAATATTTTACTTAGCTTCAATGACCCGGAGGATTTTATAACAGATCAGACGTACTTCTTTGGTAAAGCAATCGGCAGGGTCGGCGGAAGAATTAAAGATGGAGCTTTCCAGTTTAATAATGAATATATTCAATTGCCGCAAAATGAAGGTAATAACACATTACATGGTGGCAACAATGGATTCCATAGCTTATGGTGGGACGTTTCCGAACTTGAGAATGGCATAGTTTTCACGAAAACCATTGATCCTGAGATGGACGGCTTCCCCGCTGAACTCGCTGCGTCCATTTCATACACTTGGATTTCCGGAAATCAGTTACAAATTGAGTTTACCGGTGAAAACCAATCCGAAATGGCGACCTTGTTCAATCCGACTACCCATAATTATTTTAATTTAAACGATAATAAAACAGCTGGACTCAAAAGTCATCTATTAAGCATTCCTGCGCGTGAGACGGTGGAGCTTGATAAGAACCAAATCCCAACTGGTAAACTACTAAATATTTCGGGCACAGCTTATGACTTTAACAAGGAAAGTAGTCTCTTAGAAAAATTAGAGTCTGTCAAACAAATTGGAGCATCTGGCTTTGATGACCCTTATAAGGTAACGGATTCAGAGATTGCCGTATTAAGGAATTCGGATAATGGACGATATATTCGCATCCACTCAGATCGAAATGGACTTGTTTTCTATTCTCTAAACGCGACTGAATCAAAGGAAATCGTAAATGATGGGCATGCCTTATCCCCGCATATGGCTGTTGCACTCGAGCCGCAAACATTACCTGGTGCAGTTCATCATCCGGATTTTGGTAATATTGTGCTTGATGCAGGTGATAAAAAGACATATCGGATTATTTATGAATTGTCAGTTGATGCGTGATTTTACGGGATAAACTCAATCGTTAGGAGCAGAGTCCAAACGCGCTCCCAGCCACTTATAAATAAGGGGTAATCGGAAAATAGTGTGGAAAGAGGATTAAAAGGTACCCTCTTCCATAGCCTTGATCAGTGTGGAAATATCAGCCCCATAGATTTCCTCATACACCCATTCATAGCCTGCTTGTTCCAAATTTGGAAATTGATCAGGTAACATTTTTCCAAAAGTAATCTCAACTTCTTTGAATTTCTTTTTCTTTTTTATTTTACGATAGCCTTGTGTAAATAAGATTTTTGCTCTGAGGGCTTCAAAAGAGTAACCACGACCAACATGGTTCATTGTCTTAATTAAACGATTCAGGGATTCTGTATAGGCGTTTGTAATTGGAGAATTGAAATAGTTGAATATCTCTTCTTCCCAATTGTTCACTGCTTTTATTAGATCACCAAAATAAGCCATCAATTCTTTAGGTATATTTGAAAACCAGTTTTGATACAGTTTATAGGCTTCGTTGATTGATTCAGCCTCATAAATGTCAAAGAATTGCTCTTTAAGCTCATATGCTTGACCAAGTAACGGGAATGTATCAGTCCATATTTGTAATTTTATTTGGTCATCAAAGTCATTAAGGTCTTTACGTCTTGTTAGAAGTACGTAACGGTCTCTCATGAGTTGCCTACGTTCTTTGGACATTCTGGCGATTAGCCTTTCGTATCTTTTCCAGGGCTTCATTGGCTAATTTAACAACATGAAACTTATCAATTACGATTTTGGCATGTGGTATCACTGATTTAACAGCACTTTTATAAGGATTCCACATATCCATTGCTACAAGTTCAATTTTATCAATGTCTTTGAGTCTTGAAAGATAACTGATAACCACATCTTTATTCCGTTTACGTAAAATATCAATTACCGACTTGTTTTCAACATCAGTGATGACACAACGATAATTTTTAAGCAAATGAACTTCATCAATACCAAGCCATTTAGGAGTTCTGAAATCTGTATGTGCTTCAAGTTCAGAAACATAATCATTGAATATGTTTCGAACAGTTTTTTCATCTACACCTATATCATCTGCAACGCTGGTAAAGGTCTTTTCGAGACTTGCTTCTTGAATCCAATCTATAAGTCTATTAGTAACCGAACGACTAACGTCCATATCGGGAAGGTTCTCAAAAAACGTTTCATTACACTCCCTACATTTATATCTTTGGCGATTGACATAAATACCAACACGTTTAGCGTGCATTGGTAGGTCGAAATATAGTTGTTGTTTCTTACCATGTTTGTATAAGTTTGCAACAGTACCACACTTTGGACAATGTGAAGGGGGGTAGTGTAGTAGACTCAACTAAGAATCTATAATCATATTCGCTTTCTTTCATATCCAGAATCTTTAAGTTTGGTAGATTGAGCATATTGGTTAACATTTACTTTTTCCTTTCAAAGTTTAGAATTAAAATAGAAAACTAATGAAAACAGCTCGTGAAAACCTAAATTAAAATAATGGTTTGACATAGGTTTCCACGAGTCTAATGTTATATTAGTTAATCTTCACTTACTTTTTTCCAATTTAGACAATATCCAGAGGTAAATGGCAATTCCTCCAAAAGTTATGATTGTACTAACGATTAGTTGTGTTTCGTATTGCAATGTGGTCAGATTTAGTAAATAATCAGGAAGTGTTAACAATGCTATTATAATGATTAAAGTCCATGATTTTGCCCAAATGGAAAAACCTATTATAAATAGTACTGTGATTACACCAATGATTAGGCTTCCAGTATTGCCGAAATAAATGACGGGAGTGTCGATGGCTCTATTTAGGTAGATTAACCCAATAAATAGAGCGATGGGCAGTATCGCTATACCAGCCAATATCAACCCCTGTCTTTTGAGAGATTGATTTGATGTAGAAATATATTTAAACCCTGTGAAAACAGAAGCAATAAATATTGCACCAATTATAATATGCCCGATAATTTCCAAGATAGAATAGGAGAGGTTGCCTTCTAATAAGTCAGGGAAAATTGTAATAGAAAATGATCCAAGAATGATTAGGCAAATGTATTTAAACCATGTTCTATAGTCAATTAACATCTCGTTAGAAACCATCTCCATATATTCTTTCGGAGATTTTCCAATAATTTTTTCAATGGATTTTCCGTTTTTTTCGGCTTCGGACAAATGGATTTCTAATTCATTCACAATTTCCTCAATTTCATCCCATTGTTTTCCACTTGAAAATAAGTATACACGTAAGTTTTCCAAGAACTCTTGGCTTTCTTTAGAAAGTTTTAACTTATTCTTCAATGATGTCATCTCCTTTTGTATATTTTGTATCTGGCTCAAAACACAACACTTTGTTAACATTAGACTGTAAATTATTCCAGCGTTCTATAAATTTATTCAATTCTAACTCCCCCTTTGGAGTTAGTGAATAATATTTTCTCCTTGGTCCTGCTGTGGATTTTTTTAAGGTAGATTTAACTAATTCTTCTTTTTGCATCCGCAATAACAATGGATAAATTGTACCCTCACTAAAAGAGTGGAAACCATAACTTTCAAGTTTTTCTGCCATTTCGTAACCATATACTTCTTTATCCTTGATAATTGCCAGCAAACAGCCATCAATGATACCCTTCAGCATTTGTGTTGTAGACAAACTTCCCCCTCCTTTCTCACTAACTTGTAATACAAGAGTTATGTTTATAAAGTATCATGCATTACATGATATATATGAAGAATAGCATTATTAGTCTTGTAATGCAAGGTATAATTCAAAGAAAATCCATATAGAAAAGATTCCACACGATTATCCGATTCACGAGGATAAAATACTATATATATAATAGAAGTTTTCCATATGATAATCCGAATACCCGAAATATTGAAGAAGCACTTACTTTATTTTGCGACCAACAATGTAAAGCAATGATTGCTTTAGGGGGTGGATCCGTTATAGACTGTGCAAAAGTAGTTGGGGCTAGATTTGCTTATCCAAATAAATCTATATCTAAAATGAAAGGTCAATTAAAGGTTCGTAAAGAGACACCAACATTATATGCTGTCCCGACTACTGCAGGGTCTGGGAGTGAAGCAACGTTAGCAGCTGTTGTTAGTAATCCTGCTACTTCCGAAAAGTATGCTATTAATTCCCCAGTGTTAACCCCAAATTATGCTTTGCATGATCCAAAATTGCTTGTTAATCTTCCGCCGTTTATGACGGCAACCACAGGTATGGATGCGCTAACGCATGCAATTGAAGCGTTTATCGGAAAGAGCAATACGCAAAAGACGCGTGATTGGAGTAAGCAGGCTGTGGTTTTAATTTTTGGAAATTTGGAACAAAGTTATATAGAGCCAGAAGATTTAACAGCTAGAGCAAGCATGCAAAAGGCTTCCTATCTAGCTGGAAAAGCTTTTACTCGCGCTTATGTTGGCTATGTTCATGCTATCGCTCATACATTCGGTGGTTTTTATCAGGTGCCACATGGTTACGCAAATGCTATTATATTGCCATATGTTTTGGAATTTTATGATGACGTGGTTTACGATTTATTGGCTGAACTTGCAGATACAGTACAGCCTATCAACCAATTCTCATCTAATAAAGAGAAAGCACTTTGGATGATCAGGGAAATAAAACGAATGAATAAAGCAATGGGTATCCCTGAAAAAATAGCTACAATTGATAAAGGTGTTATCCCTAAAATGGTAGAAAGGGCTCTAAAGGAAGCAAACCCATTATATCCAGTCCCTAAAATACTAACTAAACAAGATTTGTACCACCTGTATTATCAAATTACTGAATGATTATCCATACTGAGATTTTTGGCTACCGTTTCCGTTTTTTTCGATAGCTACTACACCCTGATCGCGACATAAAAAGATACGATTATTTCTCATCTGTCACCATATGATAAGATGTTATAAATGGTCGATCTGCATAATAATCGGGAGTTTTCACAGATGGATTCTTATGTGCTTGTTTAAACTGATCTGACGTTTTCCAATTCTCAAAATCTTGTACAGAGCGCCATTGGGTGAAAACAATGTAGGTATTTCCTTTTTTTGGTTTCAACAGGCGAAATGCTTGGAATCCTGGCATTTTTTCTACCTCATGTTTGCGATTTTGAAAATGATGCTCAAAAACGGGTTGCCCTTCTTCTGTTACGGGTATGTTATTCATAACAACATATCCTTCTTCTTGTATCGCTCCAATTGTAATTAAAATTACATATTCTCTTCCAGAATTGAAAATGCTTTTAGCTTTATCCTCATAATAGGCAAGCGAACTGGATTCACCATGCATAAGGGATATATGTTTTTTTGGGTGTTTATCAATGATTTTTTGTAAGAATTCAGCGGTGCCGTTTGTCATGTGAGCAAACATAATCATTACCTCCTCGTATAGTATGTTTAGGCATTACTTTCGCCTTCTCAATCTTGAGTCATTCATAAAAATTGATCTGCTAGTGCACCCGTTACTTTTTACTACAGGCGGACGCTTTCCTCAGGGCTGCTTGAGCCTCCTCGCTCACAAAAACCGTTCGCTGTGGGGTGTCAAGACTCATGCTCTCCCCGCTGGAGTCGCCGCCTTCCGTTCCAAGTAACTTGGTTTGGAATTCATGATGAGTAAAAGCCTTAAATAATATGTCAAATACCTTGGACGTTCCGTGATGTTCCTAGATAATGGGCTTAGGATCATTTGGGACAATTCTTTTTTCCTCCTGCGGGCATAACTGCATTACTAAGACTGTTTCTCCGTGTGCGTTTCGACCTTCAACCTTTCCATAAAGACTTGGCGCTAAGCTAAGTCTTTATGAAGTGAAATTAGACAGTAGATGCTTGACTTACTATAGTAAGTATCTCTTACCTACTATACTACCTTAGTGAACAGGAGCTAAGTCAAATCATTTCTCTTTTTTCCAGATATGCTGTAAAACTCTCACCTACTTCAAGAACTGAAAATAGAGTATAGGTGTTTTAAACACAGCCATTTTTGAAGCGTTCTGCATCATATTATTAAGAGAAATTGAAACAATTATTATTTAATATGAAATATAAATACTTTAAGATTATATCATTCTGTCGTATAATGTAGAAGTGACAATATAGAGGTGAACCAATGAGCAGAATAGAAAAAAGGAAGAAGAAGCGTTCACGCTTGTTGAAGAAATGGAAAATAATTTTATATAGTTGTTTGTTAATGATAATCATCGGGTTAGTTAGTTATGCTTCCATTATTTTTGGTGGTCGGTTGATTGTTGATGATGAACAATTTTTTTTGGACGCAACGACAACGGTAGAAACAAGAGATGGCAAGGTAATTGGAAGGCTTTATCATGAAAATCGCACCTTAGCTAATTTAGATGACATACCTGAGCATGTGCGAGATGCATTTATTGCTATTGAAGATCGCAGGTTTTATGACCATCAAGGGGTTGATTTTCGTTCTGTTTTTCGAGCGGTGTATAAAGATATTTTGGCTATGCAGAAAGTAGAAGGCGCTAGCACGATTACACAACAACTTGTTAAAAATTTATTTTTAAGTCATGAGAAAACATGGCTTCGTAAAACCAAAGAAGTCATGGCATCTGTTTATTTAGAACGCACATTACCGAAAGAGCGGATATTGGAATTGTATTTAAACGAAATTTACTTTGGACATGGCGTTTACGGCATAGCTACAGCTGCTAAATATTATTTTTCCAAAGATGTAGAGGATCTGTCTATAGCAGAAGGTGCATTGTTAGCTGGTCTTGCTAAAGCACCTAATGGATATTCACCCATTAACTATCCTGAAAAGGCAATAGATCGCAGGAATACAGTACTCTTGGCAATGAAAGATATTGGCGTTATAAGCGAAGAACAACAAAATAAAGCAAAAAAGCAGGAGCTTGATCTGAAAGTAAATAAATGGGATCCTGAACCATGGTGGACAGACTATAGTGATTTTGTTATGAAAGAAGCCGCTCAAGAACATCGTTTATCGTTAGAGGAATTAAAGCGAGGCGGTTATCGTTTAATTGTTAACGTTGATCCTGCTGTACAAAAAGTCGCTTATGAACAATTTAAACAGAATTCCTATTTTCCTGGGAGCACGGATGATGTACAAGGCGCTTTTACGATGATGGATCACAAAACAGGGGATATCGTAGCAGTAATTGGTGGACGTGATTTTACATTTGGTGACTTGAATCGAGCAACTGCATCGAGGCAACCAGGTTCTACCTTCAAACCACTAGCGGTTTATGGTCCAGCACTTATGAAAGAAGAAAAGTATCACCCTTATGCTTTAATACCCGATCAAAAACAAGCCTATGATGGTTATACAGCTGAAAATTACGATGACCAGTATGGTGGTTTTGTTTCCATTTATGATGCCATTCTTTATTCTAAAAACGCCCCTGCTGTATGGTTATTAAATGAAATTGGGATTACGGATGCAAAGAAGTATTTAAAAAAGCTCCATCTTCCTGTCGAGGATAAAGGATTAGCTATTGCTTTGGGTGGATTATCTAAAGGAGTAACGCCAGCTGGATTAATGGAAGCTTATACTAGTTTTGCTCAGCGTGGAAAAGTCGTTAAAGCTCAAGCTATTTATCAAATTAAGGATCGACACCACCAAAAAGTGTTTCAAGCGAATCGAAAGGCAGAAAAAGTATTTAGTCCACAAGTAGCTTGGAATATGACGGAAATGCTAGAGCAAACCGTTAAATCAGGAACAGCGTCAGCAGGAAGTTTTACAAAAGCATTAGCTGGAAAGACAGGATCTACAGAGCATCCGCAAATGGAAGGAAAGGTAAAAGATGCGTGGTTTGCAGGCTATACCCCAACGTATGCAATGGCATTATGGATGGGGTACGATCAAACGGATGAGGAGCATTATTTAACGGGCGGAAGTGCCTATCCGACGAGGTTAGTGAAATCTATTTTAACAGAGATCGATCAGCAAGAGCCATTGGCGGATTCGTTTGCGAAACCTGCAGAAGTAGATGCTTTACCGGAACCTATCATACTACCAGAAATTAAAAATGTACAAGCCAGTTATGCTTTTGGTAGTTTGTCTTTGTTTCAGGGGAAGATTACTTGGCAAGGGTCAGAGGATGACCGCGTTATCTATCGAATTTACCGAAAAAAAGAAGGTATCGATGAACGAGTTGGTCAAGTCAAAGGAGAAATGGAATTTGTAGTTGAAAACGCATTGTTGAACGCGAAAGAATATTATGTTGTCCCTTATGACCCGTTGACAAAAACGGAAGGCTCACCATCTAACACAGTAACGCTTAGCTGGGGAGCATGATTTAGACAAAATAATGACAAATAGTAGCGCTTACTGTACACAATTCCAGATGATCGTTATAGTAAGATTGGGAATATAGAACGTTGAAAAGGATGGATGGGCATGGCAAACAAATTCAATGATACGATTATTCGAGCTTATAAAGGGGAATCTACGAATTATACACCAGCTTGGTTTATGCGTCAGGCTGGGAGGTCACAACCTGAATATAGAAAATTAAAAGAGAAGTATTCTTTATTTGAAATTACACATCAACCAGAATTATGTGCCTATGTAACGAGATTACCAGTAGAAAATTACAATGTAGACGCAGCCATTCTGTATAAAGATATCATGTCTCCACTGCCAGCATTAGGGGTGGATGTGGAAATTAAATCAGGTATTGGTCCAGTGATTGATAATCCAATTGCCTCTCTTCGTGATGTAGAAAAGCTTGGAGCAATTGATCCACAATCCGATGTTCCGTATGTATTGGAGACAATTCGCCTGTTGACACAAGAACAGTTACAAGTACCCTTAATCGGTTTTAGTGGCGCTCCTTTTACATTGGCGAGCTATATGATTGAGGGAGGACCATCAAAGAACTACAGTAAAACGAAAGCATTTATGTATCAGCAACGAGAAGCATGGTTTTTATTAATGGATAAATTGGCTGATATGACCATTACGTATGTAGAAGCTCAGATTGAAGCTGGTGCACAGGCTATTCAAATTTTTGATTCTTGGGTAGGTAATTTAAATGCATCTGATTACCGTATTTTTATTAAACCAGTAATGACAAGAATTTTTTCTGAACTGCAACGACATGATGTCCCACTCATTCTATTTGGTGTCGGCGCACGGCATTTATTGATGGAGTTTAACAATTTACCTGTTGATGTGATTGGGTTAGACTGGAGGACTTCCGTGCAAGAAGCAAGGAATATGGGAGTTACGAAAGTGTTGCAAGGAAATTTAGACCCAGCTATTTTGTTAACAGAATGGGAAATGCTAGAGAAGCGAACACAAGCTATATTGGATGAAGGCTTAGCAGATGGAAACCATGTTTTTAATCTTGGTCATGGCGTGACGCCAGATATTCAACCGGCTACATTAAAAAGATTAACTACGTTTATTCATGAGTATAGTCAGCGAAATAGGTGAAAAGAAAAAATTAAATTTGCGAGGTGTTGAAGCATGGAAAAAAAGAAAATGGGATTATTAGTGATGGCTTATGGAACACCATACAAGGAAGAGGACATTGAACGGTATTATACGCATATTCGCCACGGCAGAAAGCCTGAAGCAGAAGCATTGCAAGACTTAAAAGATCGTTACAAAGCAATTGGAGGCATATCTCCATTGGCAAAAATAACGAATCAGCAAGTGGAAAAACTGGAGGCAACATTAAATGCAGTTCAAAACGAATATGACTTTAAAGCATATACTGGGTTAAAACATATTGAGCCATTTATTGAGGATGCTGTGCAACAAATGGCTGAAGATGGTATGGAAGAAGCGGTGTCAATAGTTTTAGCACCACATTTTTCTACTTTTAGCGTACAATCCTATAATAAACGAGCAAACAATGAAGCTGAAAAATATGGTATTACGATTACTTCAGTGGAAAGCTGGTATGATGAGCCTGGTTTTATTAAATATTGGGCTGATCAAATTACCGACGTTTATGCCAAGATGGCAGACGAGGAACGGGAAAAAGCAGTGCTGATTGTTTCTGCCCATAGTTTGCCTGAGAAAATTTTACAGGATGGTGACCCTTATCCACAACAGTTAGAAGAAACCGCCAAACTAATTTCAGAAGCAACTGGGATTAAGAATTATGAAATTGGTTGGCAAAGTGAAGGCAACACGCCAGATCCTTGGTTAGGACCAGATGTACAGGATCTTACAAGAGATCTTTACGAGCAAAAGGGATACCAAGCTTTTGTTTACGCACCTGTAGGTTTTATAGCCGACCATTTAGAAGTGTTATATGACAATGATTACGAATGCAAAGTAGTTTGTGATGAAATAGGTGCATCCTATTATCGACCAGAGATGCCAAACGTACATCCACAATTTATTCATACATTAAGCGATGTTGTACTAAAGCAAGTAAAGCGTGAACCGAATGAATAATTCAAAACAAATTGTCATTATAGGCGGCGGTATAACAGGTTTATCTGCTGCCTATTATTTACAAAAACAGCTCGTTGAAAAGCAACTTCCTTATAAGGTGAAGCTTGTGGAAGCAAGTAGTCATCTAGGGGGGAAAATAAGAACGTTGCACCGGGATGGATTTACGATTGAACAAGGTGCAGACTCGATGTTAATTCGTAAACAGCCGGCTATGAAATTAGTGGAAGAGCTACATCTTGAAGATCAAATTGTTCGTAATGCTACGGGAAAATCCTATATTTTGAAGGGAAATAAGTTCCACCGTATGCCACAAGATACCTATATGGGAATTCCAAAAAATGCGCGTTCTATATGGAATTCTACATTAATTTCTCCGAAAGGAAAATTAAGAGCTTTGGCAGATTTATGGAAGGGAAAACGAAAAGAAGAAACAGATGAGTCTTTAGCAGCTTTTTTTAGACGTCGCTTTGGAAATGAATTACTCCATAACCAGATTGAAACGCTGTTATCTGGAATTCATTCTGGAAATATAGAAGAAATGAGTTTAAAAGCTTCTTACCCACAATTTCGCCAATTGGAGCAAGAATATGGCAGTTTAATGAAAGGGTTAAACAAAACTATTCCCAAAGTTGCAAAAGATAAAGGGAAAGGGCCGGCACCTGGTGCTTTCTTTTCCTTTCAAAACGGTTTAGGTACTCTAGTAGATCGTTTAGCAGAAGAAATTGGAGAAGAGAATATGATGCTCCAAACAGCGGTTGATCATATTGAAAAAAAGGAACACGGCTATCATGTACTGTTAAGTGATGGAAATGTTTATAAAGCAGATGCTGTTATTATAGCTACACCACATTTTACCGTGCCGAAAATATTTAGTCAGTATGATTTCTTTCAACCTTTTGTGGAGGTACCTGCCACATCAACAGCTAATATTGTGTTGGCGTTTGATAAGGTGAAAATAAAAAAAGATATAGATGGCACAGGCTTTCTTGTTAACAAGAACAGCAATTACCATATTACTGCTTGTACATGGACACATAAGAAATGGCCGTTAACAACCCCAGAAGGGAAAGTTTTAATGCGCTGTTATGTTGGGGGACCGGATAACGAAGAAATAGTCGAGGCGTCAGATGATGCGCTAACAGACATTGTGCTAAAAGATTTACATAAAGCAATGAAATTAAAAGGTGATCCGACATTTAGTGTTGTTACACGTTGGCGAAATGGAAGACCGCAATATACACTCGGGCACTTGGAACGACTTGCTGAAATTAGAAAACAAGCTAGGCTGCAGTTACCTGGTGTTTTTTTAACAGGTTGCTCCTATGATGGTCAAGGTATTCCAGACTGCATTGAACAAGGAGAAAGAACAGCTCAAAAAGCATTACATTTTGTTTTACGTTAACCTTAACCCCCTATAATGGTTGCCATTTTAGGGGGTTATCATGTCGTTACTTTTCTTTCTGATAACTTGCTTCTAATTGATCTACAAGTGATCCTACAAAGTCGACAGCTTTCTTAATAGGTTCAGGCGAAGACATATCCACACCAGCTTTTTGAATTAAATCAAGCGGCTTTAGTGTTCCTCCAGATTTTAATACGTTAATCCAACGTTCGGCAGCTGGAGCCCCTTCTTGCTGGATAGTCTGTGCTACAGCAGTAGAGACGGTCAGACCAGCAGAGTACGTATAAGGGTAGAGTCCCATGTAGTAATGTGGCTGACGCATCCATGTGAGTCCGGCTCCTTCATCCATTGTTACTTTATCTCCCCAGAAATTCGCTAAAGCTTCTTTCTTTTGTTCAGAAAGAACTTTTGCTGTTAAAGGCGTTCCATTTTCGGCTAACGTATACACCCTTTTTTGGAATTCTGCCTCCAGTAAATGCGTCACAAAATTATGATAATATGTCCCTAATAACTGGGTGATAATCCATCTTTTCATTCGCTCATCATCTGTTTTAGCTAATAAGTGATTCGCGAGCAGTAATTCATTTAAAGTGGAAGGTGCTTCAACAAAGTACGTTGAAGGACGAGTATTAAATAAAGACTGTTCTTTTCCGGCAAAGTAAAAATGACCTGCGTGTCCCAATTCATGAGCTAATACAAATGCACCGCGCATGGTATCTGTCCATGTAATTAGGATATAGGGATGTACGCCATAAGGGCTGGAGCAAAAAGCACCTGTCCTTTTCCCAATGTTATCAGCCAAGTCGACCCAACGGTTTTGAATAGCCTGTTTTATAACTTGTTGATATTCTTCTCCCATAATACCGAGAGCGTCCACAATTGTAGCTGTCGCTTCTTCATATGTAGTTACCGGATTGAAGTCTGGATCAAGCGGCGCTTTCAAATCGCATAAGTATAACTCTTCCAATCCCAATTGTTCTTTTTTTAGTCTAGCAAATCGTTGCATATGAGGAGCGAGCTCTGCTTGAATAATATTTAGTTGATTATGATACATATCTGTCGTTACCTGTTGTGGATGCAATAGCATATCTGTGACATTATCATACTGACGTTGCCTTGCCATCACCACTTGCTTGGTAACTTCTGTTGCATAAACGGCAGCGTATGTATGTTGATATTGTCGAAGCGTTTGTACAAAAGATTTATATGCATTTCTACGAGCAGTGTTATCAGCAGTTAGCTCATAACGGTCTTCATACAATGCAGCAGACATAGGAAGTTCATTTCCATGCTCATCCGTAATGGAAGCAAACATCATATCGGATGATGTACTACGCTGATAAATCACATATGGCGCATCGTGAACTTCAGAAAGAGAAGCGAGTAGTTCTTCTATCTGCGAAGACAATGTATAAGGTTTTTTTTCTATTAAATCAGCAAGCATTTTGCGGTACGTTGCTAATTCGGGGTGCCGTTTTACAAAATCCCCAATCGTTTCTGTAGGTATTTCCAGTATTTCTGACTGAATAAAAGATAGTTTTGCTTGAATTATTGCTAGTGCTTGGGCTACTTTTGCGCTATCTTCTTGACGAGATGGGTCTGTTCCATCTGTACTGTTTCGTAAATTAGCATAGGTTGCTACCCACATAACTCTTTTTTGAAAAGCTTCGTAGGTGGCAAGGCATTGATATAATGCAGAAGCTTCTTTTCCTAATTCTCCTTTAAAAATCGCAAATTGTTCTACATCCTTTTGAATAGCCTCTAATTCGTTTTGCCAATCTTTGTGTGTAGAAAATAGATCTGATAAATCCCATGTTAAGTTTTCAGGTACTTTAGAACGAGTTGGTCGTTTCTCCATGGACGCTTCCCCTTTCATAAATTGAAAATTAGTAAACTGTAAATAGTGATGCTGTAAGTTCGATTTGACAACCTTAGTATAAGACGTCTGATTTTAATATGAATTATCTTTCTAAAGCAATCCTGTAGTTATTGGATGTATGTATTATTATATTATAATGACTTGAATAATAATAGGTGTTTTAAGAAAATTTAGTATTCATTTCAAAATATAAGACACTGTAAGAATGCTACTTCAAAAGTTGGAGATAACAGCACTTAAATTCCCAATTCGTTCGCCTAAACAATCCGTCGGAATGAAAAAACCACCTCTGATTGAAGGTTCACTTTATAATTGCAAAATAACTTTCTTTGAACCTGAAAAAAGCTGACATGTTCATTGTCAGCTTTTCTTAATAGGTCGTTCATGCTTGGTACAATTACCAATTTGAATTAAGACAATTTGAAGATGGTACTTGAACTGGTGGCGATGAAGTAGCTTTCTCATACATTTCATTTATCTTGCTGGATGATCACATTCGTCACATAAATTTCCATAGCAGTCTGCTTTTTCTAACATATCATTTCCACATTTACTACATTTTTTCTTAGGTAAATTTCTGAAAAATTCAAGAACGTTGAGCATTGGACTTCCTCCCCCTCGGTTAGTAATTACAAACTATTGTAATATAACAGTATGAAAAAAGTCAATACTGTGTTACAACAAAAAATATTTCTTTATCTCCATTTTTGGTCGTTACCGCAGAAAACCGTATGTAGTGCCGTGGAAAGGCGGCTTAGCAATGTAACAGTATCTAAATATTTTTATTGACTGTTTTAAGGTATGATAACTTGTTTATACTATAGGGAAGTATTCTTGTAATAAAGCAAAATGATGGTTGACTATTCCTTTGGGGCGATTTGCATTCAATACACTTTGAGGTGAGCGTGATAGAAAAAGCAGGCGAGCAAGTGATAGCGTGTTAGTTGTTAGATTTTTCCGTGCAAATAAAGGGCAGTTGATACTGTTAAGCTAGCGGAGGAAAAACACGGAAAGCGTAGTGTTTTTTCGCAGCGGTCACTATCTACATGTCGCTTGTGTTTTTTCGAAACGATTGTTGTATTAAAAATCAAAAAAAATTGTACATAAATAGAGTACTAGAATTATAGAAGTTATAACTATGCCAAGAAAAGCTTGGCTTACACAATTTTTGCTTCTATCTGTTTTTTTTATTAAACTAGAAAGAAGGGACAAGAAGATCAAAACGTTGTTTCTTTGCTCTGTTGTTGCTTCATTACGATATCAGGTGAATGTTTAGAGTATAAAGGATAAGCAGTTAGAAAAATTTTGTAAACTTTGGAAGGGGTATGACAAGTATGAAATTCATTGATAATCAAGGTATTTTAGACCCAGCTATGAACTTAGCATTGGAACAGTATATTGTAGAAAACTTTGGTGAAAAAGATACATTTTTATTGTTTTATGTGAATCAACCTTCCATTATTATTGGACGCAATCAAAATACGATTGAAGAAATAAATACGCATTATGTTAACGAACATGATATTAAAGTTGTACGCCGTTTATCTGGGGGCGGGGCCGTTTACCATGATGAAGGAAACTTAAACTTTAGTTTCATTACAAAAGATGATGGGAATAGCTTTCAAAATTTTGCTAAGTTCACCCAGCCTGTAGTAGAAGCATTAAATAAGTTAGGTGTGCCTGCCGAATTGAAAGGACGTAACGATTTAGTTGTCGAAGGTCGTAAAATCTCAGGGAATGCCATGTATGCGACGAAAGGAAAGATGTTCAGTCATGGGACGCTCATGCTTGACTCTGAAATTGATAAAGTTGTATCAGCGCTTAAAGTAAACAAAGAAAAAATAGCTTCCAAAGGAATTAAGTCCATCCGCAGTCGGGTAGCAAACATTTCCGAGTTTTTCAATCAAAAAATATCCATGGACGAATTTAAACACGTTATTTTACGGCATGTATTTGATGTGGAGGATATCTCTGAAGTTCCACGTTATGAATTAACAGAAGAAGATTGGAAAAATGTTAAACAAATATCACGTGACCGCTATAATAACTGGGATTGGAATTACGGCAAGTCGCCATCGTTTAATATTCAAGCTTCCCATAAATTTGATGCAGGTCTTGTTGATGTTCGTTTAGACGTCAAGAAAGGAATAATAGAGAATTGTAAAATTTATGGTGACTTTTTCGGTGTTGGAGAGATCAACGTTTTGGAAAATAGTCTTATTGGTGTCCGTCATCAACAAGAAGCAATTGAAGAAGCGTTGACCAATGTTGAAGTTCCTCGTTATTTAGGAAAGATATCGAAAGAAGACTTTATTCAGTTAATCTATTAATGTCTTTGTAATTATGGGAGAACTATATTCTAAAATTCAGGCATGAGTTCAGTTATTGAGCTTATGCCTTTTACTGTTCATTTCTTCGATAGCGCTTTCTCTTGAAATGATAAATAACCTCATATATAATTGAATTGTTCAACGATTCTTATAGTTTAGTTGGGTGTGGGAGAATGATTTTTGTTTACCAATAAAATGAATGATGATTCATTCATTTTATTGCGCTAGAGAAAAGTATGGAATTTTTTGGTTTATAGTAAAAGGAAAACGAAGGTCTGTCGCCACAATACTTGTCGACAATCCGAGTTTTTCTAAGACAAGGGGGAGTTTTATGAATATAAGTAAGCAATTGTCCTGTACTGCGCAAGAATATGCGAATAAGCCAGCATATATCTTTGAGCATCAGCCAACGAGTTATAAGGATCTCGATCAAGCTGTGACTTTATTTGCTTCTGGGTTAGCAGCAATTGGTTATAAAAAAGGTGATCACATTGCTTTAGTTGTCGGAAATAGCCCTTATTACATTATTGGTCTATATGGTGCTCTAAGGCTGGGGTTAGTGGTTATTCCAATTAATCCATTATATACACCAAGTGAACTGAGTTATATTTTACATAATGGAGATGTCAAGGCGGTAATAACGTTAGACCGATTACTAGAAAAATTTCAGGCGATAGATGGGGAACTAAGTATTTCTAATTACATTGTTTGTGATTCTGGGGCAGGAGAACAACCAATACCGATGGAAAGAGAAAGATTGCATGCTTTTTCTGAGGTGCTACAATTAGGAGATCCGTATTTCGACCAACCAGATCTGCAAAGTGATGATTTGGCCATTATTTTATATACATCTGGGACAACTGGTACACCAAAGGGAGCCATGCTTTCTCACCACAATTTGTATTCCAATGCAAAAGATGTTGCAGATTATTTAAGTATAAATGATAAAGACAAAGTAATTGCTGCTTTACCCATGTTTCATGTGTTTTGCTTAACGGTTTCCCTTAATGCGCCTTTAATGAATGGCGGGACAGTTATCGTTTTACCAAAATTTTCACCTTCTGCCGTATTTGAATTAAGTACAACCTATCAAGCAACTATTTTTGCTGGGGTACCGACGATGTATAATTATTTATTGCAAGCAAAGCGGGAAGATAAAGAAAATCCATTTGCAACGATCCGGTTCTGTATTTCTGGAGGGGCATCTATGCCAGTAGCTTTGTTAAAGGGATTTGAGCAAGCTTTTGATGTCACCATATCTGAAGGCTATGGATTATCTGAAGCTTCACCGGTAACTTGCTTTAATCCGTTAGATCGACCACGTAAACCGGGGTCGATCGGCTGCAGTATTCAAGGGGTTGAAAACAAGATTGTAGACGAATGGGGCGAAGAAGTGCCTGTTGGCGAGGTTGGGGAATTAATCGTTCGCGGTCCCAATGTAATGCTAGGCTATTATAAGCTTACGGAAGAAACAGCTGCTGCTTTAAAAAATGGCTGGTTATATACGGGAGATATGGCACGAAAGGATGACGAAGGTTATTTTTTTATCGTTGACCGGAAAAAAGATATGATTTTAGTAGGTGGCTATAATGTGTATCCTCGTGAAGTAGAAGAAGTCTTCTATAGGCATCCAAATGTAATAGAAGTAGCTGTAATAGGTACGCCTGATCCAGAAACTGGTGAGGAGGTACAATGCTTTGTTGTGACAGATGAAAATGACGTAACCGCGGAAGAATTAATTTCATTTTGCCAGACGTATTTAGCAAAATATAAAGTCCCTGCAAACATCATTTTTTTAGATGAATTACCAAAGAATACAACTGGAAAAATTTTAAGGAAAAACTTAAAGGAACAAGTACTTCAATGAAAGGCCTAAACTTAGCAGCTGTTGCCATAAAATAGGTGGCAAGCTGCTAAGTTTTTCTAAACAGATAAGAAAATATAAATGAGTTGCTTGTGGATAATAAAATAACTGAATAGTATAAACTTAGGGTTTATAGTATAAGAAAAACAAAGGTTTCGCATAAGACTTGGTAACAAGCCAAGTTTTTCTAACGACATAGCATTTTTTAATAAATTTTATTCTATTCTTGTTGATGAAGTGGTGAAAAGAAATGGCAAACAAAATAAAATAATCAGAAAGAAAATGTGTTTTTTGTTTCTTTTTTTGAAAAAGTTTGGTATTTTAGTAAAGAAGCCACTTTCTTTTCTTCTAGAAAGGATGAAAACATGTTTAACTTCTACACAGATCCTCCCGAAATCACCCCTTTTACTGCTGCCTTGGTAGCTCGACGAGACTCCAACAACAAAGCAATGACGATGGTGCTTGAAGATCAGGAAGAATATGCAGTTGGTTGCTCCCCGAGTAAGGTGATGGATCACGCTTGTAAGTATTTTGGCAGCAGTTTAAAAGGAAGACAGGATGGAACGCGTGATGTTTGCGGTATTACCCATAAAGCCCCCGTTACAATTGATCCATTAAGCGGCATGTATTTTTTTCCAACGATTTCTCCTTCGAGCTCTCAGTGTACATGGATTGCCCATTCCCATATCGAACAAGTTCAAAGAAAGCATGAATATGGGACGGAAATTATCTTTCTAAATGGAAAAAGCATTGAATTAGACATTTCCTATGGGTCGATGATAAACCAAATTCAGCGAACAGCTCAATTTCGGTATTTATTAAATAACCGACTCAAGTTTTTAAAGAAGCACATTGCTCCTTCAGAATCGACTTTCTCATCAACTCCTCAAACATAAGTTTCACTTTTTTTCGGATAGCAGGATTGAAATAATTGCGTTTTTCCTCACGCCCTCGACAAATAAACAAATAAGAGGAAAAGGAATCATTTTTCTCCAACTTTACAACTTGTATTTGTTTTTGCTGCATCGTTTTCCGTAAGTTTTTTCGCTCCTGAAATGCAAGCTGTTCCATTCTTGTTAAAACTTCTAGGTAGGATTCCTTTATTTTAAATGCTTTGAATGTACCAGTCTGTAGAAAATAAATATCTTGTTGAATTACTAAGATAGTCATGGAAAGAAACAGGAAGCGTGATGCCAATGTTAACTCATCTTCGTTTAAGTAACGCAAAAAGAATTCCTCCTTCACAAGGAACGTATGTTCCTTTGTTGCTAGTATATGCGATAAACATAAAAAAATTCAATTCATAAAGAAAAGAAAGTGGCGATATAAGTGATAGGACTTTGCACATGGCGATTTTTCTATTAAAATAGAAAGTACTAACCATTCTTCAAGGGGGTAAAGAGAACACCTCTAATTCAAGTTTTACTTTGTCTATCATTTCATTCTTTTAATTACTATAGGAATGTGTAAAGTTTTAAGTTTATCGTATAACCGACGTTTTTCTCATGTGTTTAGGGAGAAAAAGACACTAAAGTATGAAATCGTCTGTTATAGGAAAACATGGAGATATCATTATTATGTGAAAAAACTAGAAAAATAACATTCATATTATCGAGGAGATTTACTACATGCTTTTATTAGACATCCAACTATCCGATTGGGAAATGATTTTTGATAGTGAAACTTTTGATGATTACATTACGCAACTATTAAAAAATTATGAGAATCTAGGCCCTATCCCTGGTTTCCTGTTGCCATTTATTGAGGCGTTTTTTCCATTTTTGCCGCTAGTTGTATTCGTTTTTGCCAATGCTGCTGCTTATGGGCTGTTTGAAGGGTTTATTTTATCTTGGGCAGGTGCAGCAATAGGTGCTATTCTCGTCTTTTTAATTATTCGTAAGTTAGGTGATCGAAAAGTATTTAAAATAATTCGTAAAAATAAACAGGTGAGGAAAGTAACTGCATGGCTAGAAAGGCATGGTTTTGGACCACTGTTTTTATTAATGTGTTTCCCTTTTTCTCCGTCATCTGTTATTAATGTTGTTTCTGGATTGTCTAAAATTAGTACCCAACAATTTATCTTAGCCGTAATTATGGGGAAATCCGTCATGATTTTCTCCATTGCTTATGTTGGCTCAAGTATTATGGAATTTGCCAAGAATCCGGTGAAAACGATTGTTGTTGGAATATGTATCGTGTTATTTTGGATGATTGGTAAATATATTGAAAAGCGATTACAGAAAAAAGCGGAGTTGCGCGAAGAATCTGATACGAGGAAAGATTAAAACATCTGTTTCTAGGGTAAGCTATTAGTAGAACTTACTCTGGAGGAAGATGAAAATGAAAAATAAATATCGGAAAGTGGTCTTTGTTATTTTGTTTGGGGCCATGATTATAATTGCTAGCAGGTCAGCTTTATTTGCCAGCTATGTGGTAGAAGGTGAATCAATGGAGCCAACTTTGGATGATGGGAACCTGCTAATGGTAAACAAGTTTGTGTATGATTTAACGGAAGTCGATCGGTTTGATGTGATTGTCTTTCGTGCTAATGAGAAAGAAGATTACGTCAAAAGAGTAATTGGAATTCCAGGGGATACGATTTATTACCAAGATGACAAATTATATATAAATGGGAATTATGTTGAAGAAGATTTTTTACAAGAATATGCGCAAGCTACGTTAAGTAATAAACCATATACAGAAAATTTCTCGCTGGAAGAAGTAACTGGAGAGACAAAAGTGCCAAAGGGCAAGCTATTCGTTATGGGAGATAACCGTGGGGAAAGTTTGGATAGTCGTGCATTTGGATTTATTGCACAGACGCAGTTGGTCGGCAAAGTAGATGTGAAATATTGGCCTATTTCTCAAGCTAGTCTAAGTCTGGGTAACTAGTGGAAAATGGCGTCTTTGGTGAAGTTTTTCCTTACCTATCATTGGTGTCATAGGTTGTACAAGGTTTTGAGCAAATATGAATGCTAGTCACACCTTCTTCATTTTATATGCTTCTTATATTCTTCATCTACAGCAAGACGCTTCTTTTCAAACATGATATACTAGAATGATAAAGGACATAAGCAACAATTATAAAGTCAGTTCGGACGGACGATCCCGGTCTTCATATAAGGAAAGGGTCTTCTGTCCGTTTTCTATTTTGTACGTTTAGGAAACGATCGTGGACTGTAGAATAATGCTTCACGCTCTATGATGAAACATCATTGTAAGATTTAAAGCTGATCATATACCTTTTGTCATAAAGTTGTCGATCACTAGCATTGCATTAATTAAACCTGATGATTCAAAATACTAAAAATGTTCAATAATTACGTGTTCATGATACAAAAAAATCCTTTACAATGGAAGTACAGGTGGTTCCTGTCCAAATCCAAAAGTAAAGGATAATCCGTATGAACAAGAATACACTAAAATCATCATTTGGTAAATGGGTTTCACCTATAAATACGAAAAAACTATTTGAACAAGTAGAAGAAAATAAACAAGATTACTACACAAAAAAGCTAACAACTGCAGGGTATATAAAGCTCATGTTACTTGCCCAACTGCAAGGATTCGAGAGCTTGGAAGAAATGAGCGATGCCCTAATAGATGATGGACTTCAGAAAGCACTGGGGTTTGAATCGATTAGTACATCTCAGCTATCAAGGAAGAATAATGAAATGAATCCAATGATCCTTTCCCATTTATTCTTGGACCTTGTTTACAAAATAAAAGGTATCCAATTTAAAAACGGGAAATACATGCCATTGAAAATCATTGATTCTAGCACGCTTCCATTAAACTTAACGAATCATAAGTGGGCAAAGTTCCGTAAAACAAAAGCAGGAGTTAAGCTACATTTACGACTTATATTTATGAATAAAGATACCGTCTATCCTGAAAAAGCAGTGATTACAACAGCCAAAGAACATGACAGAAATCAACTGGAAGTTCTCGTAGACGACAAAGAAGCCATGTATGTGTTTGACCGTGGATACGTTGATTATGAACGATTTGATCGAATGACAGATGAAGGCTATTTTTTCGTATCAAGACTGAAGAAAAACGCCATCACTCGTGAAGTAGAATCATTTTCTATACCTAAAGATTCTACGGTTTTATCCGACAAGATGGTTTACATCGGTTCGACGCAAAATCGTACAGAGAATGTATTCCGCCTACTTGAAGTAGTGGATACAAAGGGAAACATTCTACGATTAATTACTAACCGTTTCGATCTAAATTCCGAAGAAATTAGTGAAATTTACCGTCAACGGTGGGCCATAGAGCTATTTTTCAAATGGCTCAAACAGCATGTAGAGATCAAACACTTTTATGGCATGAGCGAAACTGCCATTCAAAATCAAATCTTCCTTGCGCTCATTGCTTACTGTTTACATGTACTTATCCAGTTAGAGATGAGGAGTAAGAAGTCCTTACTCCGAATTAGCCGCTGGTTAAATAAAGCGCTGTGGAAACCTGCGTACATCTGGATTCGCAGATTTGACGATAGATCTATTCCGTAAATACATACAGTGTCGCTGTTGCTAATAGTTTAATTGTATAATTTTTCCAAATGGACAGACCACCTTTGTTTAGCCTTTGTCTTTTTGGCAAAAAATCCTGCAAAGATGTTTACTGAATTTTCAAACCATATTTATGCAATGCTAGTGGTTGTCGATAAATAAAATTTTTTATCCATGAAAGGGGAAGTGAGTGATGAGTCTCCGTTTTATAACAGGTCGCGTAGGTACAGGGAAAAGTGGTCGCATATTTGATGAAATAAAAGAAAAATTGCTAGATCAGCCACAAGGCTCAGCTATATTTTATCTTGTGCCTGATCAGATGACTTTTCAGCAAGAATATAATTTATTTAAAGATAAGGAAATTCGTGGCAGTATACGGGCGCAAGTAGTTAGCTTTTCACGTTTAGCTTGGAGGGTTTTACAAGAAACAGGGGGAGGAAATAAGCCCTTTATTAGTACAATAGGAATGCAAATGATGTTACGAAAAATCATGGAAGAAAAGCAAGGAGAATGGCATGTGTTTCAACATGCTATGGAAAAGCATGGGTTTATTGAACAATTAGAAACGATGATTACCGAATTTAAACGCTACGCTATTACACCTGAATTATTACAAGCTAAAATGGAGCATATGAATAGCTATGTACATAAGAAAACAGGAGAAGAAAGTCTCCTTCATAAATTGGAAGACTTGTTGTATATTTATGAAAAACTATTGCTTTCATTACAAGGAAAATATATAGACGGGGAAGATCAATTACAAATACTTGCAGATAAAATTGCTCATTCCAGGCTATTAGAAAATGCAGAAATCTATATTGATGGTTTTTATCGTTTTACACCTACAGAACTTATCGTAATACAAGCATTGTTAAAAAAATGTAAGCAAGTTACGGTTGCGTTAACGGTCGATAAGCCAGAAGAAGAACCTACTTCAGAAGTTGATTTGTTTTATCAAACGAAAGAAACGTTTCATGTATTAAAGCAATTAGCTGCGTCTATAGATGTAACGGTAGAAGAAACGATTAAACTAGCCCCTACATATGGTCGCTTTCGTAATCGCCCATACTTTGCTCATTTGGAGCAGTACTTTGATCATCGTCCAGCGCCAACATATGAACAACCAGTCCCTATACAAATTGCTGAGGCAGTTCATCCTCGTGCAGAGGTGGAAGGTGCTGCACAGCAAATTATTCATTTGGTGCGAGACGAGGGATATCGTTATCAAGATATGGCCATATTTATAAGGCAAACAGACATGTATCATGATCTAATCGCGACGATTTTTCATGATTACGATATCCCTGTATTTATTGATGAAAAGCGGACGATGTTAAACCATCCGTTAATGGAATTTATTCGTTCAGCATTAGATGTCGTTGAAGGAAATTGGCGTTACGACGCGGTTTTTCGTCTGTTAAAAACAGATTTTGTGTCAATTTCGGACAAGGAATACCCGCTAACAGCAGATGCGATTGATGAATTAGAAAATTATGTACTGGAATATGGAGTTCGATCCCGCACAAGCTGGTTTTCTGAGAAAGATTGGATTTTTCAGCGTTTTCGTGGATTTGATCAGATGTCACAAACAGATACAGAACGGGAAACACAATTACGTATTAACCGTTATCGAAAACAAGTAATTAAGGCCTTTGAAGGCTTTGATACGCAATTAAGAGAAGCAGAAACAGTGAAGGAAAAATGTGTTTGTTTGTATCGATTATTGGAAGAACTTCAAGTTCCTACAAAATTAGAACAATTGCGAGCTGAATACGATGAACAAGCTGAAATCGAAAAGGGGCGAGAACAGGAACAAGTTTGGGATGCCGTTATTCAACTGTTGGATGAAATGGTAGAAATGGTTGGCGAAGAAACGATGTCATTATCTGTATTTCGTAAAACATTGGAAGCTGGTTTAGAAACATTGAAGTTTGCTCATGTGCCCCCAAGTATAGATCATGTTATTGTCGGTTCTATTGATCGCTCAAGAATAAGCGATATTCGTTGTGCCTTTTTATTAGGTGTAAATGAAGGAATTTGGCCGTTGAAACCGTCCGCGGATGGGTTAATTAATGAACAAGAGCGTAATTTATTAGCTGATCATGGCGTACAGCTTGCTGAAACGAGTAAACGTCAATTACTAGACGACTGGTTTTATATGTATGTGTCTTTCACAGTAGCAAGTGATCAGTTATGGATTAGTTACCCATTAAGTGATGAAGAGGGAAATACGAAGATGCCATCACAACTTATTAAGCGAATAGAGAACTTATTCCCAAGCTGTTGTGAACATCAATTGCTGCAAGAACCCGATGAATTGTTAGAAGCAGATCGTTTTGTGACAACACCTCATAAAACAAGAGCTGCCTTAACAGCACAACTAGCAAGGTATCGTAAGGGGTATCCAATAAAACCCATTTGGTGGCATGTACTCAATTGGTATATCATGCAGGAAAAAAAGAACGGAACGACATACCGTATTTTACAGAGCCTGTATTATCAAAATAAACCTAGTAATCTATCGGCAGAAACCGTTGAGCAGCTATATCCAAAACAGATTAAAGCAAGTGTTTCTAGACTGGAGACATATTACAGATGTTCTTATCAGCATTTCGCCAAATATAGCCTTGGTTTAGAGGAAAGGCGAACATATAAGCTAGATGCACCAGATATTGGTCAGTTATTCCATGAAGCGTTAAAAACGATAACCGTATGGATTCAACAAGGAGACAAAGAATTTTCTCAACTCACACAATCTGATGCGGCTTCATACGCACATCAAGCAGTTACCAAGCTATCTCCTATATTACAGCACCAAATCTTGCACAGTTCGAATCGCTATCAGTATATTCAACAGAAATTAGAAGAAGTAATTGCAAGGGCAACGTATGTACTAAGTGAGCAAGCTAGAAGAAGCCATTTTTCTCCAGTTGGTTTGGAGTTAGGATTTGGGAACGATCAAGATCTACCGCCGTTAACTGTTCCTTTGCAAAACGGATTTGAATTGATGCTTAGAGGCAGGATAGACCGTGTCGATAAGGCTGTTAAAGATGACGAGCTATTTTTACGAATTATTGATTACAAATCAAGTGCAAAGGAATTAAATTTGCTTGAGGTGTACTACGGACTTGCATTGCAAATGTTAGCATACCTTGATGTAGTTATTACGCATTCGGAACAATGGCTAGGCGTAAAAGCAACACCAGCAGGTATTCTGTATTTCCACGTCCATAATCCGATGATTACAGGACAAGACAAGCTTGATGATGCCACGATTGAAAAAGAATTATTTAAAAAATATAAGATGCAAGGGCTATTGTTGGCAGATGAAGATATTGCTAAACTCATGGACCAAGCTTTAGAATCAGGTGCTAGCCAGATAATTCCAGCTGCAATTAAAAAGAATGGTGGATTTTACAGTTATTCTAAAGTAGCAGATGAAAGGACCATGAAGCATTTACAGCAACATGTTCATCAACTGATGACGCAGGCAGGGATAGACATGACACATGGTGCTATCGATTTAAATCCATATTATTATAAACAACAAAATGCTTGTACGCACTGCCCGTTTCAATCTGTATGTCAATTTGATCCGACGATATCAACGAACAATTACCGCAAACTAGCAGATATGAAGCAGGATGAAATACTCAAACGAATGCAAGTAGAGGAGGATTCAGAATGGTGAGCTGGACAACGGAACAAGAAGAAGCTATCTATACAAAAGGGTCTGATATTCTTGTTGCAGCAGCTGCAGGTTCGGGGAAAACAGCAGTTTTGGTGGAACGAATTATTCAAAAACTGTTGGATAAGAAGCAACCTGTAGATATTGATTCCTTACTTGTGGTTACATTTACAAATGCAGCTGCACAAGAAATGCGTAATCGAGTTGGTGATGCATTAGAAAAAGCTTTAGAAAAAAACCCAGCTTCTTTACATTTAAAAAAACAATTATCGTTATTACAACGAGCATCTATCTCCACATTACACGCATTTTGTTTAGATGTTGTTAAGCAATATGCTTATTTGTTAGATATTGACCCAGCTTTTCGGATTGCAAATAATATGGAAGCAGAACTGATGAAGCAGGAAGTATTAGACGACTTATTTGAAAGCTGGTATGGAACGGATGCAGAGGAACAAGAAGCTTTTTTTCAAGTTGTTGACCGTTTTTCAAGTGATCGAAGCGATGCCGATGTAGAGAAATTAATTTTACAATTATATGAGTTTGCAGTAAAAAACCCTTGGCCGGATAAATGGTTAGATCAATTAGCGGAAGCTTATGATATACCAAAAACGGCTCAAGAAAGTGAGTTAAGCTGGCTAAAAATTTTGAAACGCGAAGTGAAAGAACAGTTAAATGCCATGGAAGAGGAAATAGAGCAAGCAATGAAGGTAGCGAGAGAAAGTGATGGACCTTATCATTATGCCGATACACTCGAGAAGGATTTGGTACTTGTTCATGAAGCGAGTGCTCATTTGGGTGATTGGCAACAATTGCACGATTGGATAGAAGCAAGTACGTTTGCTAAGCTATCTAGTAAAAAAGTAGAGGTTAATGAGGAAAAGAAAAAACAAGTAAAAAAATTACGAGAAAGCTATAAAAAGCGCTGGACAGCCATGAAACAAGGTTGGTTTGCTAGGAATTTAGTAAGCCACCTAGAAGATATGCGTGAAATGGCTCCGATAATGAAACAGTTAGCTTCACTCGTGAAAGCATTTAAAGCGAAGTTTCAAGAAGAAAAAAAAGGACGTGCTCTCGTTGATTTCTCCGACTTAGAGCATTTATGTTTGCAAATATTGCTTGAAGATAGAAATGTGGATAAGCCAAAGCCGTCAAAAGTGGCAAAAAGTTTCCAAGAGCAATATACGGAAATACTCATTGATGAGTATCAAGATACAAACCTTGTTCAAGAGACTATTTTATCACTAATAAGCAATCAAACAGATGCGGGAAACAGATTCATGGTAGGGGATGTTAAACAAAGCATTTATCGCTTTCGCCACGCAGAGCCGTCTTTGTTTATAAAAAAGTATAATCGTTTTGCTCAATCTGAACATCTTGCTAAACGAATCGACTTATCACGGAATTTTAGAAGCCGTAGCCAAGTTTTAATGGCGACAAATTATTTATTTAGACAAATCATTGATGAATCGCTTGGAGAAATAAATTATGATGCAAATGCAGAGCTCATTTATGGAAATAAGATGTATGACAACTTCCCCCACAGAGCTCCTAGTCCAGAATTAATTATTATTGATCGAGAAACGAATGAGCGTAAAGAAACCGACTTGGATCATTCCATGGACCTAGAGAAAGCAGAATTAGAAGCACGAATGTATGCAAATAAAATAAAGCACTGGATTGGCCAAGAAGACGGGCAACCATTACAAGTAGTAGATAAAAAAACAGAGCAACAACGTGACGTGCAATATCGAGATATTGTTATCTTACTTCGTTCCATGACGGATGCACCTGTGATTACAGACGAGCTAAAAAAACAAGGAATTCCTGTTTATGCAGAACTGTCTACAGGCTATTTTGAGGCGATTGAAGTAAAAGTCATGATCAGCTTTTTAAAAGTCGTAGATAATCCGCGGCAGGATATTCCTTTAGCCTCTGTTTTGCGTTCACCAATTGTCGGTCTAAATGAAGAAGAATTAACTACCATTCGGTTAGCGAGAAAAAAACAAACCTATTATGAGGCATTACTATTCTATGCAAAAGAGCATGTCAATGCATTAGCTGATAAAATCACCATGTTTTTAGAGTCGTTACATCGATTACGTAAAGCCACAAGACAAGGAGCTTTATCGGAGTTAATTTGGCAAATTTATCGAGAAACGAAATATTATGATTATGTTGGTGGTATGCCAGGAGGTAGGCAAAGGCAGGCGAACCTCCGTGCATTGTATGATCGGGCACGAACGTATGAAGCAACCTCTTTCCGTGGCTTATTCCGTTTTCTTCGCTTTATAGAACGTATGGAAGAGAGAAAGGAAGATTTAGGCGCTGCAAGAGCTTTAAGTGAACAAGAAGATGTTGTAAGGATTATGACCATCCATAAAAGTAAAGGATTGGAATTTCCTGTAGTCTTACTAGGTGGTATGGATAAACAATTTAATTTAAGTGATTTAAATCAAAAATATTTATTGCATAAAGATTATGGTTTTGCTAGCAAGTATATTGATCCAGTTAAACGAATATCTTATCCTACGCTTTATTATCATGCATTAAGACGGGAAATGTTACGTGATCAATTAGCGGAGGAGATGCGCGTTTTATATGTCGCATTAACTCGAGCCAAAGAAAAGCTTGTTATGATTGGAAGTGTGGCATCTTTTGATAAGAAAAAGGAAAAATGGCAAGCCATTCAAAACCATCCTTACTGGGTACTACCAACTCATGGACGAATAGAAGCAAAAACATACCTTGATTGGGTTGCTCCTGCACTTGTACGGCATCATGAAAATGAAGTATTACGACTTGGAGAAATAGGAGAACAAGTAAAAGAAGAAATTCAACAAGACCCTTCTAGTTGGGAAATTAGCATCCATCACGCTAACGAGCTTGAAGAAACAGGGAAGCAAGCTGATGACGAATTAGATCAGCTTTATCAACATATTTCTGAATGGACTCCTTTTACATTATCCAGCGATAAGTTAGCAAAAACGGTGCAACAACGTTTGAGTGATACGTATCCTTATATACACGCTGCGAAATCCAGAGCGAAACAAACGGTAACCGAATTAAAGCGGCAGCAGGAATTAAAAGATGAGTACAGTAGTGATCATTTAATTACACCTAGGCAAAGACCAATTATGAAACGCCCTGTTTTTATGCAAAAGGAAAAGAAGGTATCAGCTGCTGAAAAGGGTACTTTTATGCATAAAGTAATGCAACATTTACCATTGCATCGTTCGTTGACGTATGAGGAGATTGAAACGGAATTAGAAAAAATGGTGGAAAAAGAAATGATTGGTCGAGAGGCTGTCGAAGAAATAGATATTACAGCTATTGAACATTTTTACCAAACGTCAATTGCTCAAATAATGATAACAGCTCCTTATGTGCAACGAGAAATTCCGTTTAGTTTAGCCATTCCAGCTACAGAAGTATATCATGATTGGCAAGGAAAAGAAGAAGATGTATTAATACAAGGTGTAATCGATGCGATTATTTCGACAAAGGATGGTTGGATTATACTGGACTATAAAACCGACTCCATTCATGGAGAATGGTCCGAGCTAGTAGAAGAAAAGTTGTTACGAAGATATCAAACACAAATGGATCTTTACCGCCATGCAGTTGAAACTATTTGGAGACAGCCAGTATTGGAAACATACCTTTATTTCTTTACAAAACAAGCGCTTGTTCGGGTGCCGTCCAGAAGATATTGATATTTATAACCGTTGCTCCTATTTATTCTAAGATCTTCTGTAGAATGCAGGATTACTGGACAAGCAGCAGTGAGAAATAATAGCCCTTATATGCTTTATTTTGTAATGCATACCGATTAGTACTAAAATGACCCGTGGGCGATGAAAGAGTATGCCGTGGAGTTTGCTACATCCACGGCATATTGTTTAAGCATTTGCAGTTAAATTTTGGTCGTTTATATCTGGGTCAAATGGATTGGTTGAACTTACACCATTATTTGTGCATGTGAAATCTCCAGTGTTTAAGGAACCAGAACCAGCATTTGTTTTTGTAGATTCTTTTGGAGCAATATAAAAGGAATCACCAAAATTTACGACCCCACCACTCACACTAACAATTTTAATCGGACCAACAATAGAAGGCATAGGAAACCACCTTTTGAAAGAATTCGTTTCTATAGCGTATGAATGTATTGACTATTGGTGCGTATGGTTTTATTTCGGATATAAGATGCTGTAAGTCTCCTTCAAGAATGGAAAGATTTTGCCTTGATAAATCTAAACGGGAGATAACAGTAGCTAAATCCACAATTTTCATTCAAAAGATTCACTTGTATCTTGTAGCTTACGGAAATGCTTCACACGGGACTCTGCATAGACTCTTGTTAAATTACCAATTTGGAGTAATGAAGAACTACTTACGCCGATACTTGCAACATTCGCCACATGAATGCTCCCTTTGTGGTGGGTCGTTAATTTGTTTACGAGCATTTTAGGTTCTGGCCAATTCGTATCTCGCTTAAATAGTGGGTAATTGAATGTTTCTTCATCACGTTTAGAAAAAACAGGGTTTTGTTTTTGAATAGCAAGCCCTTTAAATTTTAACGCAGCATTTTCTGTATCCCCAATGGAAAGTATACTACTTGTGGATACAGAGTTAGTAAACAAATTATCAACAATGGATGTTCTTTTTTTCATTTTACCCCCCTTTACGTAAGTGCTAATGGTACAATATTTCCTAAAGTAAATGCTTCGGGTGGTGTATCGAAAAAGGATGAAAGAAGAAATTGCTCATTGTCCCCAATTAGAAACACAGATGATGAGGATACGTTGTCAACTTGAACATTACCAATATTTAACCCCCAATTATGAACTTCCATATTCATAGCTATTCTCCTTTAGATCTTTGGGTATCCATATATTTTCGTAATGACTGTTTAATTTCATTTTTTACGTTGTCGGATATAAATCGATGGATGTCATCTCTTGTTTGTAAGTTTTTTTCGTTATATGCTTCGTTTTCGTAAAAGGCAATTCGTCCTGGTAACTGTTTGATCATATCTTGAATCAAAATGGGAGGATAACCGTCATCCATACTTACATTATATTCTGCTGCCATTTGGTTAATTATATTTGTGCCGTTTCGATGCAAATAATCATTTAATTCTGCTTGTATCGTTTGTTTTAAAGGGGCTTGATAGTTTGGAGGTTTCGGTTGATCAATAAAGCTACCGTCTAGATTAGCCAAATCTTGTGGAGATAAACCAATATGAAGCGTTCCATCTAATTGTTCAATTTTTAGTTGGTCAAAATGATATTCTACTTTTTCGATATGGTTAGATTTTTTGTTCTGTAGCTTTTCTTCTAATTCATTTACTCGTGATGTTAATTGTTCAATTAACGCTTCCTGTTGTCTCATGTATTCATGCATATCGTACATATAAGCGGACCAGTTTGAATGATTCATGGAACTCCCTCCTCTGCCATACCTAGACGAATGCCTATGTTTACTATATGCAAAAAGTCGAGAAGTGTGCAGTTTAGGGAGCTAAAGGAACCAATGGAACTGCTTCTTGAATAACTTCGGCTGTTGGCGCAGGTTCCGTATAACCACCGGTATTGTAAATGTCAGATTGGGATTGAATACTTCCCGTACTACCAATTTGTAGAACAGATGAATTCGTAATAGCTCCAACTTTAATCATATAAATACTTATGGTTTGATGCACGGTTAAAGGCATTTCCTTCACTCCTGTTTACCTTTTTTAGTTATAAGACATATCTACTTTATCTGAATCGTATATATACGTTTTAGCATTTCCTAAGTTTACGCGAATTCCGTTGCCGGTATTAAATGACCCTCCACCAGCATATGTTTTAGCAGTACTATTCGGAGACATTGAGTAAACGTCACCAATATTAAAAATACTGGAAGATGATAAGTTAACGACTTTCACTGCCCCTACTTTCGCTGGCATTTCAATACCTCCTCTTTAACGAGACGGAGCTTTTTTTCACTATAGGAAAGTGTACAACTTTCGCTTTATAGTATGAATTAAGTTTTTCTAACAATAAGGAGAAGTTTACTTTAGGTAATTTCGCTTATTATTAAGTTATGTATAAAAAATAAATTGTTGAGGAATTAAAAGAAGAAATATGTTACATTTGTTTAAAAATTTAGCTTGTGATTTGTTGTTTCTTTTCTTATAGTTAAATAAAAGGAACATTCGTAAATCCATTTCAAGGCTTATTGTGATAAGAATACATAAAATTGTTTCTGATTTGCCCACAAGCAATTTTTACTTTAGGAAAGCCTAAGGTATTATAGGTGTTTTTTACCATAAAGAATGATCGTTTTTTCTAATAATGATTGAACTAACAAAGGAAAGGAATGTGTTTATGAATCAACAAGCTTCACCTGTGCAAGCAAAAGAGAGACTTCATTGGATAGATGCTGCAAGGGGATTTGCCATTTTTGGCATACTAATTGTTAATATGCTGTCATTTAGCTCTCCTTACTTTACATACAGAGGAGAAGGGTTAGTTTGGAATAATCCTGAAGATGAGGTAACGCTTGCTGTTATTGATATCGTTTTTCAAGCGAGCTTTTACAGTTTATTTTCTTTTTTATTTGGATTTGGCCTCCAATTAATGACGGATCGTCTCCAATTAAAAAAATTAGAAGCTGTTCCGCTTCTAACTCGAAGACTTTTATTTTTATTATTATTTGGAGTGATTCATGCATTTGTAATTTGGTATGGCGATATCTTAATTACCTATGCTCTTGTCGGTTTACTTGCATTGTTATTTTTGAGAGTAAAGGAGAGGACTTTAATTTATTGGGCTGTGGGGCTGTTAGGAGGGTTTGTTGGCTTTATTACATTTATTTCCTATTTGGCGAGAACATGGATAGCTATGTATGGACAAGAGCCATTAAAGCCAGTTGAACCTATTATTGCAAATTATCAAAGTAACTCCTTTACTACTATTTGGTCACAAAATGCGCAAGATTGGCTGTTTGGGAGTGGATTAGGTCTCTTCTTTCTTCCCTTTTTACTCTTGCCGTTATTTTTAGTGGGTATGTATTTTGCAAGAAAACGTTGGTTACATCATCCAATGCAACATAAATCACTACTAAAAAAGTTATGGGTGTATTCGCTTATTTTGTTTTTAGTGTTTAAATTAGGGCCATATTTCTTTGGTAACCCATTGTGGTTTGAAATTGCCCAAGATAGTATTGGAGGCTTGTTTTCTGCCCTGTTTTATATTTTGTCCATTACACTATTGGGACAAACAGAATTAGGTGCTAAATTGATGCAACCATTTAACTATGTTGGGAGAATGGCATTTACCAACTATATTATGCAGTCTATCCTTTGTGTTCTCTTGTTTTATGGGATTGGATTAGGTTGGTATGGTCAAACTTCCCCGTTACAAGGTGTAGGTATAGCCATTATTATTTATGGTTTGCAAATGATATATAGTAGTATATGGTTAAGGAAGTTCCGTTATGGGCCTTTGGAGTGGTTATGGAGAAGTCTTACTTATGGAAAGATGCAACTTATGGGCAAATAAATCATGCAAACACTGAAAAAGCAGCTTGGAACAGTGCCAAGCTGCTTTTTTATGGTCTGGGATATAAATTTTACATATGTGGATAAACTTACTAAGTTATTTAGCCACGTCCGGCTCCAGCGCCTAGCAACTAGGCGACTTCACGAAATTGCCCTAAGCTAAGTCATCATCGGTTCGTTCCTCACCGTGATTCCTAAAACTTTCGTTGCTTCGCTCCACTCGCTACGTTGCTAACCGGGCGCCCCGAGCATTTGTTCTTATGGTGTTAATACTTCTTTAATATGAGAAACAGCCCATTTTAAATCTTCTTGTTTAATAATTAATGGAGGTGCAAATCGAATGACGTTTTCATGTGTTTCTTTACAAAGCAGTCCTTTTTCCTTTAACGCTTCACAATATGGACGGGCTGGTTCGGTAAGCTCCACGCCGATAAACAACCCTTTACCACGAACTTCTTTTATTTTTGGATTAGGGATGGACTTTAATTCATTCATCATGTACGTTCCTAATTCTAAAGAGCGATCTGCTAAATTCTCTTCTTCTAAAACATCTAATGCAGCAATAGAGACAGCACATGCTAGTGGATTACCTCCAAATGTGGATCCGTGAGAACCAGGATTGAATACACCGAGAATATCTTTGTTAGCAACTACACATGAGATTGGAAAGACGCCTCCACCTAAGGCTTTTCCAAGAATTTGTACGTCAGGTGTTACATTCTCCCAGTCACATGCAAACATTTTTCCTGTGCGAGCTAGTCCAGACTGAATTTCGTCCGCAATATATAGTACATTGTTTTCTTTACAAATCTGGTATGCTTCTTGTAAAAAACCATCTGGTGGGATGACAATACCAGCTTCTCCTTGAATTGGTTCAAATAAAAAGCCTGCGGTATTTTCATTGATTGCAGCCTTTAGAGCTTCTGCATCTCCGTAAGGGATAATTTTAATACCTGGTAACATTGGTCCGAAGCCACGTTTGTATTCGGCTTCAGATGATAAAGAGACAGCGGTCATTGTTCGACCGTGGAAGTTACCTTCACAAGCAATAATTTCAGCTTTGTTTTCCGCCACTCCTTTTACGTCATAAGCCCACCTTCTAGCTGCTTTAATAGCCGTTTCTACTGCTTCTGCGCCTGTATTCATCGGCAATACCATTTCTTTATTCGTAAGCTTACAAATTTTTTCAAACCAAGGCCCAAGCTGATCATTATGAAACGCTCGGGATGTTAAAGTTAAACGATCCGCTTGATCTTTTAGTGCTTTAATAATTTGTGGGTGGCGATGTCCCTGATTAACAGCTGAATAAGCACTGAGCATGTCCATGTAGCGGTTTCCTTCAGGATCTTCTACCCATACTCCATCTGCCTTAGAGATGACCACAGGCAGAGGGTGGTAATTTTTAGCACCGTACTCCTGTGTTTGATCAATAATTTGTTGACTTGTTTGTCCCATATGATCCCTCCGAATTTTAAAAATAATCTACAAATACAGTATAACAGTTTTTATTGCAACTGCCAGCTATAAAAAATATGAATCTATTAAATTTAAACCTAGCTCATAGATGGAAAGCTTTCCTAATTAGAAAGTAATTTCTATCATAATAGAGTAGCTGTTACATATTTGCCAAACGATAGAGTGTTAAAAATGAAAAGTTACTAGGATCATGATATGATAGCATTAGTTGAATTGGAAATAGGAGGTAGATTGTTTCATGACACATTTGCATATAACGGGATGGGTATTAGGGTTTATTTTATTAGCAATCTCTTATGCTATGTATAAGAAAGGTAATACGAAAGCAGGGAAAATCGTACATATGATTTTGCGCTTGGATTATTTACTTATCTTATATTCTGGAGGAGACTTAATTACCCCTTACTTTAATGGTGGATCGTTAATGGCAGAAGCAATTGTTAAAGGGGTTGCGGGTATATGGATGATTGCTATTATGGAAATGATACTCGTTCGCTTACCAAAGGAGAAACCATTAAAAGGACTGTGGACACAGTTTGTCATTGCGCTTATTATTCTGCTTGTATTAGGATTCGTTCGGTTACCTATGGGAATTCAATTAGGTTAAGAATGAATAAAAATAAAAGGTTGTCCTTATGTACGTAGGACAGCCTTTTTTATACTATAATGGCTTTAGAATAGGCGAAACTATAATTTTTCGTCATAACGTTTTGTTGATAAGCCACGTTTTACTTATTCCTTGGTGTGGCTGGATTATAGATAACAGTGAAAAAATAATCGGACAAGAAAAAGATGGACGGGGGAAAGAGAAGTGATGAAGAAAGTAATTGCTTTTTTAATAGTTAGTTTCATGTTTTTTATTTATGTACCAACTATGGTTCAAGCTGATGAAACAAGCATTCAAGATGAAGTTTTTTATCGTATCTTAGTTGACCGCTATAATAATTTAAATGTTGAACGTGATAAACAAATTGATCTTGATAATCCAAAAGCATATCATGGTGGTGATTTGGAAGGGATTACAGATAGGTTGGATACTTTTGAGGAATTGGGGTATACTTCCATCATCCTGTCACCTATTATGGCAAACGCACCAGACGGTTATCATGGTTATTGGATAGAAGACTTTTATAACGTAGAACAGCAATTTGGTGATATGGAAAGTTTGCAAAAGTTAATTGATGAAGCTCATGAAAGAGAGATAAAAGTTGTTTTGGAGCTTGTCACGAAATATGTTGCTAAAAGCCATCCGATTGTTACTAATCCATCTAAAGCGGATTGGATTGATCGAGATGCACAAGTAAACACAGCTTGGGGAGAAAATGTTGTTGCATTGAATCAAGAAAATGAAGCAGTACAAGATTATTTAGTCAATGTAGCAAAGTATTGGAAAGAAGAAACGGATGTTGACGGTTTCCAATTACACGCTGCAGACCAAGCCTCACCATCGTTTTTAACTCTACTTTCAAATGAAATAAAACAATCTGATGAAAATTTTTATTTGTTAGCAGATGTACTAGAGGGAAAATCTGATGTAACTACTTTACAGGAAAATCAACATATTGATGCTGTTGAGAACCATAATGCACAGCAAGCAATGCGTGATGTTTTTTCTAAACCTGGTGTCTCACCGGAAAATATATATGAAGCAACAATGCAAGATAGCGCTGTTGATATGCTATTTATGGATGACCAATCCATGGAGCGTTTTACACAAACTTTAGCGGAGAATGGCAGAAATCCATTGACAGCTTGGAAATTAGCTTTAACCTTTTTATATTCTATGCCAGATGTTCCAATGATCTATCAAGGTTCCCATCTGCCGATGTATGGTTCCACATTGGATGAAGTACAACGGATGGTAGAGTTTAACAGTGGAGATAAAGAATTAACGGAGTTTTTTAATAGGATATCTTCCTTACGTCAAGAGTTTCCTGCCTTACGAAGAGGAAACTACGAAATGGTAGGGACAGATGGAGCAATGAGTGTGTTTAAACGTACTTATGATGGGCAAACGATGTATATTGCTATTAATAACGATGTAAAGACACGTTCTGTTACCATTTCAGATGTAGAAGAAGGAAAAGAATTGCGAGGATATTTAAGTGATCAAACCTTTCGAGCTAATGGCAACGGAGAATATCGGGTGGGTTTAGATAGAGAGATGGTAGAAATATTCTCTGTAGAAGAAGATACAGGGCTTAACTGGTGGTTTATTGGTTTTATAATCGGTATATTTTTATTATTTATCGTTGGTATCGTGGTGTTATCTAGAAAACAAAAGAAAAATGAGGGGTGAAGGAGACTGCAAAGCAGACGAGCCTTGGCAACGGTTTCTTGTATTTGAAGAAACCCGAATAAGAACATTATTTTATTAACAATGGATGGTTCTATTTGCACATTTCCACAAAGGGATTTTGCCCTCTTCGTATTGTTACTTTGCGAAGAGGGATGTAAAGTCCCTTTTCTGCTTGGTGCTTCCATTTATGCAGGGCGATCAAAATCGGTATCATTTAAAAAGAAGAGTGCAATCGTTCCAGGCCCTGAATGCGCACCTATAACCGAACCAACCATCTCAATAATAACATCTTTCACGTGAAATTTTTCCTTAATCATGGAAGCAAGTTGTTCTGCTCGCTCGAAGTCATCGCCATGGGAAATTGCAATGGTTTGGTTTGATAAATCATCACCGCGTTCTTCCATGATTTCTAGCATACGGAGGAACAATTTTTTTGAACCGCGTATCTTTTCTAATGGAATTAACTTGCCATCTTCTACGTGAAGAATTGGTTTAATCTTTAACAAAGAACCAACAAACGCTGCTGTTCTGCTTACACGGCCACCTCGATATAGATATTCTAGGTTATCAACAGTAAAGATGTGTTCCATATGAAGAGCGCAGGACTTACTTGATTCTACGATTCTTTGTAACGCCGCTCCTTGCTTGGCAAGCTTTGCTGCATGAAGTACAACAAGCCCATACCCTAGTGAAGCACATTTCGTATCAATTACGTGAATAGGTGCATCGGGATAGCTTTCTTTTACTTCTTGTTCCATCATTTTTGCTGCTTGATATGTACCAGATAGTTGAGAAGAAAAAGCAAGGTAAACTAAAGGTTGATTTGCTTCAGCATGAGATGTAAAAATAGACTTAAAACGTTGAGCTGAAGCTTGCGATGTTTTTGGGGTTTTCCCATCACGCATTGCGTGGTAAACTGTTTTAGGATCTATTGTTTTGACATCTTCGTAATCCTTATCATCAAGCCGGACGGTTAATGGTATAAATGCTATGTCGTATTTATTATAATAATCTGCTGTTAAATCACAAGCTGAATCGGCAAGGATTTTAATATCCATCGTTTATTCACCTACATTCCTTTTAGTAATCTTTCTTTTAGTTTATAGTTGTTTATGTAGTTAGTCAAAAAAAAGAAATGTTTAATTTTAATAATTTTCAAATAAAAAAGTTAATGACATCTAGCGTTTGGGTGTGTGTATGATGACGGACTAATTATCTGTAAACGAAGAAGGAGGCCTCCATGTTCATTTTTGAAGCAAAACGAATTGCAGTAGTCATTTTTGGAGCGTTGCTTAATGCAATATCTCTGAACTTTTTCTTAATTGAAGCAAATGTGTATGCTAGTGGGTTTACTGGTGCTGCTCAATTAGCATCTAGCGTTTTTAATGATTTCGTTGGCATCGGAATTAGTACGGGAATTTTATTAGCTCTATTTAATATCCCTGTTGCTATATTGGGTTGGCTTAAAGTAGGTAAAGGGTTTACGATTTATAGTGTCGTTTCTGTATTTTGCACGACTCTTTTTCTAGAATTTATTCCTATGGTTCAAATATCAGAAGACATTATTTTAAATGCTGTCTTTGGTGGTGTTGTTGGTGGTACTGGTGTAGGGATTACACTTAAAGTCGGTGCTTCCACTGGAGGAATGGACATTGTGGCGATGGTTTTATCGAGAATGAAAGATAAACCGATAGGTACGTATTTTTTAATGTTAAATGCGATTATTATAGCATTCGCTGGTATTTTATATGAACCAGAAAATGCTTTGTATACCTTACTTACTTTATACGTAACGACACGTGTAATTGACGCTCTTCATACACGTCATGAAAAGGTTACAGCTATGATCATTACTCGTAAAGCAGACGAACTGCAGGCTGCTATTCACCAAACTATGGTACGTGGTATTACGATTCTTCCAGCTAAAGGAGCTTATACAAAAACAGATAAGGATATGCTTTATTTGGTCATCACTCGGTATGAATTATATGATTTAGAGCGAATTATTAATGAAGTAGATCCGAACGCATTTACAAATATCGTTCAAACGACAGGTATATTTGGTTTTTTTCGCAGAGATTAAAGAAGAGAGGAAGCGGGAGCTATGTGGAAAAAAGTTTTCTTGTTAATAGCTATAGCATTAGTACTTTTTGGATGTAGTACGAAGAATGAAAAGGGCGACCCCACAGCCAAAGACACTTCAACACGAGAAGCACAGACAAACGGCGTCCGTTTTGAAAACTTGGAAATGGAAGTGACCGATGGAATAGCTGTTTTACAAGGTGAAGCGCATGCGAATGAAACGGATGTATTTTACCAATTGGAACATGAAGGAGAGCCCCTTAGTGACGAAACGGCTTTACCTTTAGAGAAGAATGGGAGAAGTTTATGGTAGAGGTTAAACTGCCAGAGGAAACATTGCATGCGGAGGAACCTCCAGTAATTGTGATATATGGAAAGAATCATGATGGTGAAAAAATAAACCCGAATTATTTCCCTGTAGATGTTGAAAACAAATAACCAAAAGGGAGTGTACCTAAGGTTTTTTACGGAACAAAGGGGCGGGGGGCCCATTTTTAGTCGGCCTTCCTCTTGGGGACGAACCGATGATGACTTAGCTTAGGGCCATTTCGTGAAGTCGTCTCGTTGCTGGGTGATGGAGCAGGACGTGGCTATTGAGTTATTTCGTTATACACAAGCACCTCATTTTATCTTTCCTATAATGTAAGAAAAGGCCAAGCAATAAGCATGCTGGCCTTTTAAAATCCATATTTTTCTATTACTTCTGTTACCTTTGGTATTAAATCATCCCATTCTGTATCGAATTGCTTATTTACGGTAATAAAGTTTTGATATCCAAAAACATTATCTACACCTTCTACTTGCATTAAATCATTTAAAATGTCATATTCACTCGTATCTCCAGGCATTACGGATATACTGTTTGTTCCTTCAAATATTAGTTTATCTGCAGTAAATTTCATTGCATTTGGATTCGGGGTGGCTTCAGCACGAATACTCAAATTTCATCCCTCCTAAATCATACTTATTCTCAATAATAGCAGATATAAGAAGGATTAAAAAGTATTTTGTCGCTAAGCGTATGTGTTAAAGGCGTACTTTTTAGCATTTCGTTCGTAACACCAATGTATGTTAGGAAGTTTTCGAAGCTAGAATTCGTAATAGGGGTTTTAATTTATCCATAAGAAAGTCCCTGTTAAGAGACTTTCTAGAGGGGGTAAGGGTTAATCAAATACAAGTTACTAATTGCAGAGGTTACTGTATTTGATTATGTTGCCTTAATTGATTTTCCAATTGCTGTAATTGCTGTTTTTCTTCAGGTGTAGCCTCCTGATAAGCAGCTTGAATAGCAGTTTGTGCAGCTTGTTTATCTTCTGCATTAGAAGCATTGTTTTGCTGACTCATAAAGTTCATCACAGCATTTCTTGCTTGTTGAAATAAATTATTTTGATTGTTTTCCAACCTAAAACCCTCCTACTGTATGGTTATCAGCTTCATCTTGTTTTCTCTGCACCTCAGAGAATCTGCTTCGATAAGGGAAGCGTTCAGCATGCCTTTTTACAGAATCTGCGCTCTGTTGGGCAAAACGCTTTGATTTACTTGCTTTACTCACGATATTTCCTCCCTTGTGCATATGCACACTTTTTGAAAAATCATGATCGAAGTTATCCTAGGCGTTTTAATCAGGTCTCCTGTTATTCGAAAGCAAAAAAGGTGAACACATGAATTGTGCTCACCCTTAGTGTGATCTTTTTATCCATAATTATAAATGGAAATAATTGAATTTTAGTGGTGATAAGATATTTTTTTAGCAGTAAAAGCGCGACTGTAAAAGAATAACAACACCATAAGAAAATAGATTTTCAGCCTATTTTTAAATAGGTTTGTAAGAAATTTGCTATTCCGTTTTCTTCATTAGAATCTGTCACGTATTTACTTATGGATTTTAATTCATCAATTGCATTGCCCATAGCTACACCTACCCCTGCGTAATCAATCATTTCTAAATCATTATCTTCGTCACCAAAAGCGATAATGCGATCCGCGGGGATATGGAAATAATGAGCAATCTTCTGTAAACCAACAGCCTTATTCATTCCTTTGCGAACAATTTCAATAATGTTCCAAGGTGCTCCCCAATTACGGTGTTCAATAAGGTCAGCATGAAAGTCATCAAGATGTTTTCGTAATGTGGAAATATGTTCATCTTTCGGATGAATTAAGATGGAAGTAGGGTCTTCTGTTAATTTATTTCTCAGACTCCCTATTGTAAAAGGGGGGTCATTTTTTGACATATGAAATATATCAATAATGGCTTGATCATATTGATCTAAATACACATCATCCATAACTTCAGCCAATATATTTCGTACATTTAGCTCATAACACGTTCCGATAATTTTATGAGCTGTTCGTATAGACATCGGACTGTGCAGAGCATCCCATTTCTTATCATTTGGATGGTGAATAAGTGCACCATTAAAATTTACCATCGGAGTAGTTAACCCTAAATTTTTATAATAACCAATACTTGCCCGATGTGGTCTGCCTGTTGCAATAACAACGATATGACCTTCGTCCATTGCTTTTAAAACTACTTGTTTTGTTTTAGGGCTTATTTCTTTTTTATCGGTTAACAGTGTTCCATCAAGATCTAATGCTATTAAGTGTCTGTTTGTTTGCATATTTACAATCACCTCATCTGTTCATAGTGTATAGTCGAAACGAAGGAATGTAAAGTAAAACTTGTACTAACATCTACTTACCCTGCTGTATCCTGCACATAAATTGCTGTTAGATTGAAAAAACAAAATATATTTAGATGGCTTATTCGGCGATCCGAACAATTAGTGGGGAGGAAAGAAGCTTTATAATTAAAATCAAATATCCAATAATAATGTAGGTTTTTCAGATATAGGATGAACGGTGTCGATGATGAAAAAGTTGATAGGCATTCTTTGTGATAGTAGAATGAAAAATATACGAATACGTACATAAGGGGACAGTGTAGCATGATCGGAATATATGAAGAAAAAATTGATACCATTCCAAGCTTAATTATAGTGGATGCAGAAAAAAATGGCGTCGCTTTGCCCGTAGTTACTTATTTCCACGGGTTTACCAGCGCAAAAGAGCATAATTTGCCGCTAGCATTTTTACTTGCTCAAAAAGGATACCGGGTTATCTTGCCAGATAGTAAGTATCATGGCAACCGTGAAAATGGCATTCATGTGGAGAAAAGACAACTATCCTTTTGGGATATTGTAGTGCAAAATGTAACTGAATTACAATATATAAAGGATTATGTGGATGAAGCTGGATTATTATTAGATGATCGCTTTGGCGTAGCGGGAACAAGCATGGGAGGGATAACTACTTCTGCTGCAATTACCCAATATGAATGGGTTAAAGCAGCCGCTATCTTAATGGGTACACCGAAGATTACAACCTTTGCACAGGAAATTATTGATGCGTTTAAAAAAACGGGCGATCTGCCTGTAAAACAACAAGAAATTACGAACTTATTGGATCGGTTAGCTAAGTATGATTTGTCTCAGCAACCAGAGAAGTTAAATGAACGCCCGTTGTTTTTTTGGCATGGGGAAGCAGATGAGATTGTACCGTTTAATCATGCTTACTCTTTTTATAAACAAGTAGCACCAACTTATGCTAACTCTAAAGATATTGTTTTTCTAGGAGAAGCAAATCGTGGTCATAAAGTAGGGAGATTTGCCACACTTGAAACAGTAAAGTGGTTTGTAAATCATTTATAATCAAGTTATACGCTACTACACATAAATATCCAAGCTTACAAGCATAGGAATTCATTCAAACCGTTTTCAAACTGTTTGTAACAAGCGTTGTTTTCTTTAAATATAAACAAAAATATGTTTAAATAGTAATAACATATTGGAGGAGGGAAATTGTATGGATGAGGCATTAAAGGAGAATCTTTTTGGTGCATTAGAAAATGTTATTGATCCTGAATTAGGCATAGATATTGTTAATTTAGGTTTAGTATATGATGTAGAATTAGATGAAGAGGGGATATGTAAGGTTACAATGACACTAACTTCTATGGGATGTCCGCTTGCTGGACATATTGAGCAAGACGTCAAACACGCATTATCTGATATTCCAGAAGTGAAAGAAACGGAAGTTAGCATTGTATGGAACCCTCCATGGGGCAAGGAAAGAATGTCACGTTATGCTAAAATTGCACTAGGTATTCCAGATTAATTTATTACCTTAGAAAATGAATCAAAAGCAGTTGCCTGTAATAGACAACTGCTTTTTTTATTCCATGGAATCCATTGGTTTTATCGTGTAAAGATAATAATTGCTAGGATCCCAACTATGAAACAATAAAAACTAAAATACTTTAGGTTGCCTTTAGCCATGATGTTAGCGAACCATTTAAGGGCAAAATATGTAGCAATAATGGAAGCTAAAAAGGCAATAGCATAAGGGATCATTAATTCATTAAACCTTTCATCTTTGACAATATCACTTATTCCTAAAATCGTAACACCAAGGCTAACGGGAATATAAAGTAAAAAAGAAAAACGAAAAGCTGTTTCCCGCTTCATGCCGACAAGCATGGCAGCAACAATGGTAGCACCTGAACGGCTAATTCCAGGAACTAATGAGACGGCTTGCGCTGCACCGACAATAAGTACGTCTTTTATCGTTAAATCTCCGTCATTTTTCTTCCCGTGAAGATTACGAATTATCCATAAAGCTGCCCCAGTAATCAGCAAGGTGTATCCGACAGTAACTGCTTTAATGTCACTTATATAGTCGTTTAATAAGAAGCCTAAAACTCCCGTAGGAATGGTTGCTACAATTAGAAATACGATAAATTGAAAGTCAGCCGTTGCTTCATTATCTCTATCTTTTTGTAAAATAAATCGAAGCCCATTTTTTGTTAACCGAATTAAATCTTCACGGAAAACGACCAGCACAGCGATTAGTGACCCAAAATTCACTAAAATTTCAAATGACAATCCTGTTAATTCGACTTGTAAATGAAGGAGATCACGAAGCATAACCAAATGCCCGCTTGATGAAATAGGTATTGGTTCCGTGAAACCTTGAAATAAACCGAGTAGTAAATATTTTAAAATGATACTTAAGCTAGATATAGCGTCCATGAAAAAATCCTCTCCAATATCTCTCTATTGTAAGATTAAACTGAAATGGAAAATCAAGGTATTTATTTACCTTACAGAAGCTTACAATTTTGTAAGCTCTTTAGTTGTATTATAAAAAACAAAATTTAAGAAGGATGACTTACATGCATATACTTTTAAGAAACCTAAGAGCCTTGCGATAAAACAGCGTTTTTAACTATTTACTGCAATAGTAGATTTTCGCACTATACAAGTCACCAACCTATGGGCAAATGAATAGGCTGAGTGGTGAGGAGGCAGATAATATGAGTCACGGTCATCAACATATATACGATGTTTGTAAGGATCATATGCATGCTTATGTGCTTATTGAGTTAGTAGATGGTTCTAGCGTTGACGGGATAATAACAGGTTTGGATCATGAATCTGTATATTTAGCAGTACCAATAGAAGCGCATGAACAACATCACTCACATATGCAGCAAGGGCATAGCCAACATCACAGACAATTTGGTTATGGCTATCCAGGATACGGCGGGCCTGGTTATGGTTACGGAGGATATGGGTACCCTCCTAACCGTTTTCGAAGGCTTATTTTACCACTAACTGCTTTAGCTGCACTCAGCATTTTACCATGGTATTAATTGAAGCAAGAAAAAACCCTTGCCTTATACGTTAAAAGGAGGCAAGGGCTTTCCCTTTTCTTCAATTAGGCAACTGTGGGTACGGTATGAACGTACGATCCTGAAACTAGCTATGTATGGAGAATAAACTAAAGCAACGGTGTGGGCTTCCACACGGTTGCAGTGTCATTATAAATGACTTAGTTATCTTCTTTTAAAATACCGTCACCTAGTACGGATACCATCACAAAAAAGACGACTGATAATCCGATGGTTGCTGTTAAGTTGAATGGTTCACTTCCCATACTTGATAAAACATAGGAAACTACTGCGCCGATTAAACATGACCAGAAAAGTGTAACAATGTATCGCATGATAACACCTCGTTTTTTACAGTAACTTTTATTAGAATATCTCTTTCTAGTTTACCAAAACAAAGATGAAAAAAAAAGTATAACTTGCATTTACTGAAAATCATAACATAAATGTAACGAATGGAAGAGTCTTATTCTCCATAGGAATATGATGGAAACATAAAGACTTGTTCTATATCCAGTAATGTAATCTGAAAGAAAGCTAATGTAAATCAGGAAGACATATGATAGAGAAGTTCCCTCAGAGATAAAAGGGCTTAAATGTATTATTTGCGCAAGGAACTTGAAGTATGCCCTTGCTAACCAACCGCTCAAATGTTGCGTAGGGCTCTTTGCTTGAAGATTCACTGCATACCGTATTATGAAAAAATTACGAACAGGAGTGGTGTCTTTGGTTACGGTGGTTGCAAATTGTAATCATTGGATTGGTTTTCATATCACGAATCAATTATTGGAACAAGGCTTGAAAGTAAAGGGGATTGTAGACTGTAAAAAAGATGATTCTCTGTCTCTTTTTTTTGAGAGAAATAGTAATTTTTCCTTTTATTCAGGTGATACAAACGAAATATATGAACAATTCATTTGTATTGGTTCCATTCAAGAAGATGTCAATATTTCTGCGGAATTATGTGTAACACTAGCACATCCAAGTACAGTACATCCATTTACAAGCCTAAATGGCGTAATTATTGAATTACCTCTTTTATTTGGTGAATGGATGCCTATGTCAGAGAATGGTATGTATTTTCAAGGAGAATTTGTTCCTTTTTCATCGGATTATTTTCTTCAACATGCCATATATATTCATGATTTTATAGACGTTTTTCTTAAATGGTTAGAAATGTACGAGGTAGGTGAAGAGAAGCAAAACGTAAACAAAATAAAACTTGATAATTATATAGATATTAAGGACAATAGACCTAAAGAGGCGACAGTTAATCAGGTCATTCAACACTTTCGAAATCAACGATTAGGGAAGATGTTCTGATCAAAAGGATGTAGATTAACGGACTTGTAAGCGAACGGTAAATGTTTGAGTACGTGTGGTTGAATTTTTGTGCCATAGCCTGCGCTAGGTGAGCTACCCTTTTAAGTACATGTATTTGTAAAAGTGATTTTATGAAAACTTGGCTTAACGCCAAATCTTTATCGTGGAAGCTGTCGTTTTTCTTATACTATAAACCTTTAAACTTTCCCATAGTATAAAAAAGACAGTTGTCTTATACGGAAATAGAGTAGGAGGTGTTTCTATTGCGGAATGTCTTTGCAATTATTAGCATGTTAATGATACTAGGTAGCTGTAGTAGCCCCATGCAAACAGAACAGCGAATACAGAGTGTGGGTATGTTATTAAACGGAAACATCTCTGATCACATATGGAATGAAAAAGGGTACCAAGGACTTGTTTCATTAGGAGAAAAGTACGGAATGGATGTTTATTATAAAGAAAATGTTGCAACTGAGAAGGAAATTATTGAAGCGATAGAGGAATTTTCCAATCAAGGAGTAAATTTTATATTTGGCCATAGTTCTTTTTATGGAAAACACTTTACAGACGTTGCTGAGAATTATTCTCATATACAGTTTGTTTATTTTAATGGTTCTTATGTTGCAAAAAATGTAACTAGTTTTACATTTGATACGTATGCGGCTGGATATTTTGCTGGTATGTTATCTGGTAAAATGACAGCTGTAAATAAAGTGGGCATCATTGCCACTAATGAATGGCAGCCAGAGATTGAAGGCTTCTTTGAGGGCGTTAAAAATGTAAACCCGAAAGCGGAAATAGAATTAGCTTTTTTAAATGACTGGAATGAGGTGCAAACGGCACAAGGGATTTACCAACAAATGAAATCAACCGGCGTAGATGTATTTTATCCAATAGGTGATGCTTTTAGTGAAGAGATTATTAAGCAAGCAAAAAGAGATGAGGTTTATGCCATTGGGTATAGGACTAATCAAGCAGAGTTAGCAGAGCATACAGTTTTAACTTCGACTGTCCACCATGTAGAGAAACTGTATGAATATGCAGTGGAACATGTAAATGATCGTAATTTAGCCGGACAGTTAAAAAGCTTTGATTTTCAAGATGGTGTTATTTCTTTAGCGCCTTTTAATGACCAAGTTCCCCACTCTTATCAATATGAGATGAACCAAGCAATGGAACATTATACAAATACGGGTTTACTCCCTGAAATGTAATGTAGTCTTGTTATTTCATATCGATTACTATTCGGTATTGAAAGTTTCCTCTCTCCCTTTTTAAACTGAATATAAGCTACTATAAGTTTTACGCTTGACTGAACAAGTATGCAGCAAATTAAAGCTTTTCGCATAAACTTCTATTTTGTACAAGCCTTCATGTTACACCATTAAACGATAGAAAAATAGTCAAAGCGTTTGATGTTATAAAGAATGGACGATAAGCTAATTTTCGCTAATGCTGTGAACAAGTAGTAAGAATAAAAGAAACCTCCCTACGAACCATCATTTAAAAGCTAGGTAAGATTATCAGCCTGTAACTTGCAAAAAAAATTACAATACATTAAAATTAGTACCAAGTAATAATAATAGATAATAATTATTTTAGATTTTTTAAGGAGATGGAAATATGGATGTTGGTGTTTTAGGCTTAGGTCATTATGTTCCTGAAAAAGTCGTTACGAATCATGATTTAGAGAAGATCGTCGATACAAATGATGAGTGGATTCGTACGAGAACAGGTATTGAAGAAAGAAGAATAGCAGAAGAGGACATGGATACTTCAGATATGGCATTTTTAGCAGCAGAAAAAGCTATCAACAATGCGAATCTAGAACCTAATGATATAGACCTTATTTTAGTCGCAACAGTAACTCCTGACACACCATTTCCCTCTGTTAGCTGTACGATTCAAGAACGTTTAGGTGCAAGGAATGCAGCAGCCATGGATATTAGTGCAGCTTGTTCAGGTTTTATGTATGGGATGGTAACAGCAAAGCAATTTATTGAAAACAACACATATAAACATGTATTAGTTGTAGGAGTAGAAAAGCTGTCAAAGATTACTGATTGGTCAGATCGTAGCACATGCGTATTGTTTGGTGATGGTGCTGGTGCAGCCGTAATGGGCCAAGTATCGGATGGTAAAGGGATTCTTTCGTTCGAATTAGGTGCTAATGGTGCAGGCGGAAAAGAATTAAAGCAGGAAAAAGATACTGGTTATTTATATATGAATGGTCGTGAAGTATTTAAATTTGCTGTCAGACAAATGCCAGAATCATCTGTTAATGTAATTAAAGCTGCTGGATATAAAGAAGATGATGTAGATTATTTAGTGCCACATCAAGCAAATATACGCATCATGGAGGCGGCTCGGCAGCGATTAGGTATCTCCGAAGATAAGATGGCCCAAACAGTAAAGAAGTATGGCAATAACTCTGCAGCTTCTATACCAATTGCTTTGTCGGAATCAGTCGCAGATGGTAAAATAAATGATAATGATTTGATCGTTTTAGTTGGCTTTGGCGGCGGTTTAACATGGGGCGCCTTAGCCATAAAATGGGGAAGATAACTGGATGGAGCTAGGAGGAAAACCATATGAAACAAAGAAGAGTTGTAGTAACAGGAGTTGGTGCTGTTACGCCTGTTGGAAATCATGTTAGTACCATGTGGGAAAACATAATTTCAGGGAAATCAGGGATTGATTTTGTGACCAAAGTGGATAAAGAACTATTTCCGGCTAAGGTAGCTGGAGAAGTGAAAGATTTTGATCCAAGTGCCTATATCGAGAAGAAAGACGTTCGTAAAATGGACTTGTTTACACAATATGCTGTTGTGGCGTCCAAAATGGCGGTTGAAGATGCCGACCTTACTATTGATGATGATAATCGGAATCGTGTAGGCGTTTGGATTGGCTGTGGTATCGGTGGTATGCAAACTTGGGAAGATCAGCATCGAAAACTGTTAGAAAAAGGACCTAAGCGAGTTAGTCCATTTTTTGTACCAATGATGATCCCAGATATGGCTGCGGGTCAAGTTTCTATTCAATTAGGTGCAAAAGGGATAAATTCATGTTCTGTTACAGCTTGTGCTTCAGGTGCAAGTTCCATAGGTGATGCTTTTAAAGCCGTGCAGCGTGGTGATGCCGATGCCATTGTTACCGGTGGAACAGAAGCGCCGATATCTAACATGGCGTTTGCTGGCTTTTCTTCTGCCAAAGCACTCTCTCTTAATGAAGATCCACAAAAAGCAAGTCGCCCATTTGACAAATATCGTGATGGGTTTGTAATGGGAGAAGGTTGCGGTGTTTTAGTGTTAGAAGACTTAGAAACGGCGTTAGATCGTGGGGCACATATTTACGCAGAAATTGTTGGTTACGGTGCTACTGGTGATGCTTATCATATTACTGCGCCAGCAGAAAACGGCGAAGGTGCAGCACGTGCGATGGATATGGCGTTAAATGATGCAACAATTGCACCAAATGAGGTTGATTATATTAATGCACATGGTACGAGCACAGCCCTTAATGATAAATTTGAAACTGCTGCTATAAAGACAGTATTGGGCGACCATGCGAATGATGTTGCCATTTCTTCAACAAAATCAATGACAGGACATTTACTAGGTGCTGCTGGCGGTGTAGAATCGGTGATTTCTGTTAAAGCAATTGAAGAAGGAATCGTTCCGCCTACCATTAATCTTGAACATCCTGACCCAGATTGCGACTTGGATTATGTTCCAAACAAGGCAAGAAAACAGCATGTTCAAGTTGTATTAAGTAATTCGCTTGGATTTGGCGGTCATAATGTTGCACTACTATTTAAAAAATACCAAGCATAGTTGGAAAGCGAGAAGGAAGAATTCTTCATAGTTATGAAACGTCATAAAATCAATTTAAAGCCGATCAAATTTGATCGGCTTTTTTCTTTATTAATAAGCAAAGTGGTGTCTTTCGTTATGGAGAGTTGGAAAAGGGACAGTTTTTCTAACATGTATAGTTTGGGACAAGCATAGTCTATTAAAAAGGACAAGGCAGGAGAGAGAAAATGGGATACGTGTTTTTATTTTTAATGGGCTTTGGTTTTTCTATTATGGGTGGCGTCACCATTATTGCATATATGAATTTTCTTCCAGCAGGTCTATCATGGGGAGAGTATATGAGTTTTATAACTAGTAGAGTAGAATGTTATTTTTTGCCAGTTGGGCTGATTCTCATGCATATTGCTTTAAAACGTTACCCAAACAGTTAGCCATCTATTTCACAAATACTTCGTCGTAGTTATCTTAAAAATTTTTGTTGAAAACATATAGTTTAAAACGCTCATTTGAAAAATAATATGTTGTAACTAGAATATTTTGTCTGCTAGATGGTCATAATGTATGTTAAATTCAGTTTGAAAAAGTGAGGGTTGTTTTATGCTATATATGCATGATGTTTGGGTGAATTGGTTTGAAGGAGAAGAGAATGGTTATAATGTATGTTATTTTCATGAGTGGCGTAAAGATGATGGTATTGAATTATTAGATCAAATACCATTATTATACATAACGAAAGAACTGTTCTCTTATATTGAAAATGATATGCAGGAAATCCCAAAACCGCTTTTAGATGCTATCTATAAGCGTGCTTATATGCGCAAAGGGCATGATAGAACAGTTCTAGAATATGCTAGCATTATAACAGATGGCAAGGAAATCCTTATCTTTGACACTATTGGTTATCGGATCCCAGTTCGAAAAAGCAGATTAATTCCAAGGCAGGAACAGCTCGTCTACGATATGATAAAAAATGCCAAAGTGCAATCGTTTAAATATGACGGGAACAATTATAAAAAAGAATACCATATGCTTTCTATGCCACCAGAACTCGTTTTTGGATTAACTAGAAGAGAGCGTCAACTAAAACAATTAATGATGATGGGGTTAGATCAGTTATGGACGACAAATAATTTGGAAGAGTTACGTTATTGGTTAACAGAATGGAACCCAAAACGTTATCCATATATTCGTTTTATGGATGAGAAAGCAGTTTGGACTGCCCTATATGAAGGCGTGAAAAAAGGGTGGAGTGATCGGCATGAGGATTTCTGTCACAAACTTATTAAAGGACAGCCTTTCTTGGAAAAAATGTGGGAAATAGAAAATGGGCAAGAACAAAACGCTTCGCAATAATGGATGTTTAGAAAAACTTGGCTTACCGCCAAATCTTTATGGCGGAAGCTGTAGTTTTTCTTATACTACAATCCTTAAAACTTATACTTTTCTATAGTGTTAAAGTAACGGGTTAAGCAACTACGCTTTACCCAATTTTTTTCATTATAGGAATGTCGTAATAATGAGAAAGTTTTTTATCTCTTTATATAAGTGTTGGACAAAACAAATCGGGTAATAATAGCACCTAAATCAAGAGGCCTATAGGTCATCCCCCCTAGGGTTACTAAACAATGAATGGGGATAACAGAAAAGCCCCACTCATTGATTTTACATTATTTTTTCTTTTTTATTCTTCCTAAGCCCATTGCTTTTTTGGCTTTTGCAACTGTTCGATTTGCGGTGAGGGCAGCTTTTTCGGCACCAGAATCTAAAATTGAATCTAATTGTTCAGAATCCAAGAGTGAATAATAGTTGTCTTGAATTGGTTTTAACACCTCAATGATAGCATTAGCTGTTCCTTGCTTAAATTCTCCATAACCTTTGTGCGCATATTTTTGCTCAAGGGATGCAATAGATTCACCAGAGCAGATGGAATGAATAGATAATAGGTTAGATACACCCGGTTTGTTTTCTTTATCGTATTTCACGATTCCTTCAGAATCAGTGACAGCACTCTTAATTTTCTTTTCGATTTTTTTTGGTTCATCAAGCATAGAAATAAATCCTTTTTCATTCTCATCGGACTTACTCATTTTCTTTAATGGGTTTTGCAATGACATAATACGAGCTCCAACCTTAGGTATACTTACCTCTGGAACAGTAAAGATATCGTTATATCGATTGTTGAATCGTTGTGCTAAATTTCTCGTTAATTCTAAATGTTGTTTCTGATCTTCTCCTACAGGAACGAGATCGGTTTGATATAGTAAAATATCAGCCGCCATTAAGGCAGGATAGGTGAGCAAATTCGACGGAATAGCAGCTTCTCTATCTGCAGATTTATCTTTATATTGGGTCATTCGTTCTAACTCACCCATATAACTGATGGATTGTAGCATCCATCCTAATTGCGTGTGTGCAGGGACTTCTGATTGGATAAATAGCGTTGATTTTTCTGGATCAATACCGGCTGCTAAATATAAGGCTGCAAGCGAACGGATGTTATTTCGAAGTTTTAATCGATCTTGCGGAACAGTAATAGCATGTTCATCCACAATACAAAAATAGCATGTATGGTCATCTTGAAGTTCCGTAAAATGTTTTAATGCACCGAGGTAATTTCCTAAAGTTAACGTACCACTTGGTTGAATTCCTGAAAAAATTGTTGTCATTTTGTTCACTCCATTTTCATTATTTTCCATATAAAAAGGTTCAATTATCCCCTGTTACAGGGACGATTGAACCGCGTTGCCACCCTAATTACCTTCCATAGAAAGGTCACTTCATTAATTCATGTTAACAAGCTCTAAAGCCCAATTCCAATAAACCATGGTGCTTGTTTTCACCTGCCACAAGCTCTCTTAAAAACCAGCGGGGATATTGTACTATATCTTTGTCATCGCTAATGGTATTTGTTTTGTATTATTATATAAAGCTTTGTTAAAGATTGCAAGGCAGGAGTTTGGCGTCTACGCCATTTCTTGTCATCTGCTGATTAGGTCATTTCGCATAATAGTGGTTATCTATCTGCTCCTTTAATAATTGATAGGCTTCCGATATATTTTTCGCTTTAATTCTTATTTTTTTCTCATCGGGTATTTGTTTCGTCGTATAGTCGTATAAAGGATCATAATAATATTTGAGCAATAGCATGACTGCTAATTCGTAGTGTCCTGCTTTTAATTCCGTTTCAATTTTTTTAGCAATAGGTGTATGAATGCGCTTTTTGATACGTTTAAATGCTTCTAAACATGATTCTTTATACTTCCAAGGTTCGTATTCTTTTATAATTTCTGCGGTTCGTTCTTCAATGGGAAGTTCAATGATAAATTGCGTGCCCTCCGTCTTCTTTTTTAAGAGAAAGTTTGGTAAAATCACTCTACCTACTCGCTTACTTTCACCTTCAATAAGCATAAATGGCGTTTGTTTTATGCTTTCTATTTGTTCGATGAGCAACGCATCAAATGTTTTTTGGTTATGTGGTTGTAAGCCAATTTGACCAAATATGGAACCACGGTGATTAGCCATTCCTTCTAAATCAATAACAGGGTAATTTAGCTTTGCTAATCTTCTAAGTATGGTTGTTTTTCCTGATCCGGTATGACCGTTTAGTACGACTGCTTTCGTATCCCAATTTAAATTTTCTAACGTGTTCACAACCCAGTTGCGATAACTGCGATAGCCTCCATCTAACCGATAAACTTCAATTCCCATTAAGTCTAAAACAGTAGCTGTCGTTTTACTCCGCATGCCACCGCGCCAACAGAATACAATCTTTTCTCCATCTGTATTTGAAAAACTTTTCACAAAATCAGGTAGTTTTGCAGACATTATTTTTAAGCCATGCTCTTTAGCTATTTCAGGACTTTTTTGTTTGTACAATGTACCTACTTCTGCTCTTTCTTCGTCATTAAAAAAGGGAATATTGATACTGTTTGGAATCGTGGCGGTGTTAAATTCAGAAGGAGATCTTACATCAATAAGCGTAAGTTTCTTTTTTTCCTTCATTGATCTAAGTGCTTCAATAGTAATATTTTGCAACAATGTTTTGCCACCTCTTCCTATCTTACTCCTGTACGTAAATATGTGATTTTGTATCTTCCGTAGCCTCGCCAATAATTGCGGCATGTATACCTTCAGCTTGTAATTCAGATAGTAGTTGAGCAGCTTCTTTATCCTTTACAGCCATTAACAGACCACCTGAAGTAACCGCATCACATAAAATCCACTGGTCTATTTGGTCCATGCTACTTGGAAAAGAAACTTTTCCTTGTACGTGTTGAAAATTATTCTTTGTACCACCAGGAATAGCACCTAATTCTGCTAGCTCCTTAACCCTAGGTAGTTTAGGGACTTTATGGTCGTATATAGTAAGACTGACTTCACTACCTATGGCCATTTCGGATGCATGGCCTAACAATCCAAAACCTGTGATGTCTGTACAGGCGTGTATTTCATAACTTTGCATAATATGAGCAGCTACTTTATTTAATGTAGCCATTACCTTCGTAACATGTTCAATCTCTATATCTGTAAGTAAATTGCGTTTAATAGATGTTGTTAGTACACCTACACCAATAGGTTTTGTCAGAATTAACTTATCATTCGGTTTCACTCCACTGTTTGTCCGCACTTTTGCAGGGTGTATGATTCCGGTTACGGCAAGTCCAAACTTTGGTTCTTTGTCATCAATGGAATGTCCGCCTACTAATGCAACGCCCGCTTCAGTCAATTTATCACCAGCACCACGTAGTATATCGGCTAAAATTTCCTTATCTAAGGTGTGGACTGGGAAAGCAACGATGTTCAATGCCGTTATTGGTGTACCGCCCATAGCGTAAATATCACTAATGGCGTTAGCTGCAGCAATTTGTCCAAATGAATATGGATCATCTACAATTGGTGTAAAGAAATCTAACGTTTGCACAATAGCTGTATCTTCATTAATTTGGTATACTCCAGCATCATCGCTTGTATCTAAACCGACAAGGACGTTTGGGTTTGGAGTGGGTGAAGGGAGTTGTTTTATAATGTCAGCTAAATCAGCGGGGCCAATTTTACAACCGCATCCCCCTTTTGTGGTGAGCGTTGTTAGTTTTACATTGTTCTTCGTCATTAAGAAGACTTCCTTTCTTATACTATAGGAAAGTATAATTGTTAGGTTTTATAGTTGAGAAAAACTACCGCTTCCGCCATGAAGTTTTGGCGGTAAGTCAAGTTTTTCTAATATATCTAACCCTTATTATAGAACAAACTTTTTAAATTTGCATATGTAAAAAAGGAATTAATGAAAATTGGATCTATCTTCTATATAAATACAATCTAGCACGTCCTATTAACAAATAACGAGTGATCTAGGAAATGTTAATCATTTTCAACATAAATTGATATTTTTCATTCAAAATTGACAGGTTTTCCTTTATACTAGAACTACAATTATGAAAATGGAGATTGATAAGCATGAGAAAAACACGAAATCTACTAATCTCAGGGATTAGTATTGCTTTATTAAATCTTCCTATGGTTGCACATGGGGAAGAGACAGCTACTGCTAGCTTACACCAAGAACGTGAACTTAGCCTACAGCCGTTAAAAGATAGTATGAAACGATTTGTACATACCTCAGACTATAAATTTGAATATCCAGATGCGGTGCGTGGTATTTATGTGACTGGAAATTCAGCGGGAGGAAGCAGATTCAACAATCTTGTTGATTTTGTTGATCAGACGGAATTGAATTCAATGGTCATTGATGTAAAAGAAGATAATGGCAATTTAACATTCACTCCTGAAGAAGGTTCTCCTTATGAAGATATGGCTTCAAATATGATACAGAATCCTGAGAAAATGATGGAAACTCTGGAAGAAAAAGAAATCTATCCGATTGCTAGAGTGGTAGTTTTTAAAGACTCCGTTCTAGCTAAAAAACGCCCTGACCTGTCATTTAAAAAGAATGGACAAGTGTGGGTTAATAATAAAGGGGAAGCGTTTGTTAATCCGTTTCAAAAGGAAGTATGGGAATACAATGTAGAAGTGGCTAAGATGGCTGCGCAGATGGGCTTTCAAGAAATTCAATTTGATTATGTTCGTTTTCCGGAAGGATTTGAAACGAGAGACCAAGAATTGGATTATAGTTTAGGTGATTATAAGGACAGTGAAATGGACGATGTGCAAAAGCGTGTTCAAGCAGTTACTGATTTCGTAGAATATGCGCGAAATGAATTATCAAACTACGATGTTGATGTTTCTGTAGATATTTTTGGTTATGCAGCTACGATAGAAGAAGCGCCTGGAATTGGACAGAACTTTTCTAAAATATCAGAGAACGTAGATATTATTTCGTCCATGATTTATCCTAGTCATTGGACATCTCATTTCGGTATTGAAAAGCCAGATACCGAGCCTTATAAATTAGTGGATGAGTATGCGAAGATGGAAAATAAAGTATTAGGTGCTTTAGAAGAACCGCCAGTTTCAAGACCTTGGCTTCAAGACTTTGAAGCACCTTGGTTGTATTCTGGAGCAACGAAGCAATACGGCAAAGCCGAAGTAGAGGCGCAGATTAAGGCGTTGTATGAAAATGAAATAAATGAGTTCTTGCTTTGGAATGCTGGTAACACGTATTCAGAAAATGTTGATTACACAATTGGATTAGACGAATAATAAAAATGGAGAAGTTGCTGTTTATTGAAACGGTAAAACTTCTCCATTTTTATATAAAATGTATTAATTTTGTAAATCCTATAAGTATATTTTTGTGCTGGTCTAGGAAATTATCACTAGCGTTGCATAAAAAGTAATGCTTCAAGTCAAGCGTTAATTTTCCATTTGAGACATAGGTAACAGAATTTTCTGATATATGTTATTTGTACACAATGAAAAAAAGACAACAGGTATGAGAGGTAGCCCTTCATCCATTTTTTGAATAGTATATACTTTTAAACGAATGGATCGTATGTTAAATCATCTAAGTGTAACACGTCTCCTGTCTCATATTGTGCTAGGGTCTCTGCAAAAATTCGCTCATTGTCCCACCTTCGTCGTCCACTGGACTCTCGCTCTGGTTCTTTACGTACTTTCAAAATAAAGGTTGCCATGGATTGATCGTAACCATCCTTTATCCAACGCAACATTTCCAGCAAGGTTCCTTTGAAACCTATTTTATTTTTCATTAGGATGATCAGGCAAAAGGTAATCATTGCAAGATAGACTTGATTATAAACGGCATTTTCACTCTTACCATATAATGTTGTAATGACCAAGTGTTGCTTGATCCATTTGAAAAACAACTCTATTTTCCAGCGGTTTCGGTAGATATCGCTGATTTCTTGCGCACTGCGCTTGGCGTCGTTACACACAATCCGAATAGGCTTGCCATTACTATCTGTTGTCTCTATCAATTGTAATGGATGTTTCATGTTTCCGATTGTCACCATGGCATGGCGTGTGATGGGAGAAGATGGATCCACGAGTAACTCTTCCACGACGTGTACCACTGTATTGGCTTTGATACGCGTTGCAAATTTTATTCCTTTTTCCGAATAGGCATCGAACTTCGCAAAGTTGAAGTACCCGCGATCGAATACATGAAGCACATCTAACTGATAAACAATTAATTCATCCAGCTGTGTCTCATCCGCTGGTCGGGCTGGCGTTAGAATCATCTTATCTAGCGAGAGCGTATCATTGCACAACCTAATTGAAGTGTGCATTTTAATCCCGGCTTTTGTTTCTCGAAAATCAGCCCATTCATAGCCACTAAGACACATGGAAATNTGCTGATTTCTTGCGCACTGCGCTTGGCGTCGTTACACACAATCCGAATAGGCTTGCCATTACTATCTGTTGTCTCTATCAATTGTAATGGATGTTTCATGTTTCCGATTGTCACCATGGCATGGCGTGTGATGGGAGAAGATGGATCCACGAGTAACTCTTCCACGACGTGTACCACTGTATTGGCTTTGATACGCGTTGCAAATTTTATTCCTTTTTCCGAATAGGCATCGAACTTCGCAAAGTTGAAGTACCCGCGATCGAATACATGAAGCACATCTAACTGATAAACAATTAATTCATCCAGCTGTGTCTCATCCGCTGGTCGGGCTGGCGTTAGAATCATCTTATCTAGCGAGAGCGTATCATTGCACAACCTAATTGAAGTGTGCATTTTAATCCCGGCTTTTGTTTCTCGAAAATCAGCCCATTCATAGCCACTAAGACACATGGAAATAGTCGATGAATCAATCAAATGCAGCTGAAGCAATGCCTTTCCTGCTTTCACAGGTCCTAGTGTATACTGTACCTTTTGAATGAGATGACGAAGAATAGCTTCTGGTATTTCATGTGGGATTTGTCTATTCTTACGCGAGAGTTGTGACTTACTGATACTGTCTATACCTACTAATCGCTGCACCGTTTTTTTGCGTGAAACAGACTGACTGATTACTGCAAGATTTTCTGATTTTTTAAGTTGTGCGTAAATAAATAAGCGAATATAGGCAATGGTATCTAGCTTTTTCACATACTTGTCTACCCCTTCTATATCAATCATTTTTTGAATAACTTTTGTATCTAATGGATGAATGTATTCCTTGAATACCATTTTTATGGTATGATTGTCCATGAAAGACTCCTTATAATTTGGGATTTGGACAGGACTACCATTCCCTTATTATAAGGTTTTTTTATGCGTTTTTGTATTGATAATTCCTATTATTCTTAGTATTGACACGAGTTGTTTTTTCTTGACTACTTTATAAAAAGTTTATGCAACGCTAGTGAGGAAATTATAAAATTTTGCAGCTGTGGATAAACTAACTAAGTTATTTAGCCACGTCCGGCTCCAGCGCCCAGCAACTAGGCGACTTCACGAATCGCCTTACGATAAGTCATCATCGGTTCGTTCCTCACCGTGATTCCTAAAACTTTAGTTGATTCGTTCCACTCGCTACGTTGCTAACCGGGCGCTTGCGCCTTTGTTCATTAGTAATTTAACAAATATTCTTTTTTTCGTTATACTATAGAAAAGTTTAACGTTTTAAGGTTTATAGTATTAGGCAAACTACCGTTTATGCTGTTTTAATGGCAAGCAAATCTTCCTAATACTTATACTTATAAAGCGTACTAAAAAATAAGGGAGTGGATCAATGAATTGGTATGAAAAGTTAAATAATTATTTTTCTGTAGAAGAGATGAAGTCGAAGGAGCATATGGAGAAGCTTTTGGATGAGAAAGGTAATGTCTATTACAAAGATGAAAGTGACTTGCACGTAATGATGTATGCAGAATTTGATACTTTCATCTTTATTGATTATTTATGGGTGTCATCTAAAGCTAGGGGTAAAGGGATAGGACATTCATTACTTGAGAAGTTGAAAGAAAAGAATAAGCCAATAATTCTAGAGGTTGAGCCAGTTGATTATGAAGATACGGATACAGCAAAAAGATTACATTTTTACCGAAGAGAAGGTTTTGCACATGCGCAATCGATTGGTTATAGTAGGAGATCGCTTGCTACCAACGAAGACACCGAATTGGAGATACTATACTGGTCGCCAAGTAATGAATCAGAAGGTTTTATATATGAGCAGATGAAACAAATGTATGAAGTAATTCATACGTATAAAGATAAAGAGGTCTATGGTCGAAGTTATCAGCATGTAGACGAGGTTTTAAAATATGATGAGGACCGAGAAAATAACATTTTTGACAATTTACAAGCAGATAAATAAAGGGTGTATTACGTCAATGGAGAAACCCTGTACTTATCGGCAATTCTTTATGGTGATAGGTAAGTTTTTCTAATAATTTGATTTGTCAAATTAAGCGAGACAACATGCTTTTATCAAAATCCTGACCGACATAATCTATGAAACACTCCATTGGTGTTTTGTATTTCAATGATTTCCTTGGTATGTTATTCCGTCGGAGTGCAACCTCAGAAATATACTCTTGTGACACAGGATTAAAGTCCATTTCTTTTGGTAGCCCATTCTTTCTCAGAAGACCGTTGGAATGCTCATTTAGCCCCCTTTGGGATGGCGTTCCAGGATCTGCAAAATAAATATCAACATCTTGTTCATTGCTGATGGATTTCCAATTGGAAAACTCTTTTCCGCAGTCAAAGATAATGGACTTAAATAAGTGTTTAGGTAATCGCTCAAACCATTGATTGAGCGATGTTTCAATATTGGTTGCCTGTCTACCAGCTGGTTTAATTGCGATGATGCATTTTGTTAAACGCTCAACAAGCGTGATGACAGCGCTCTTGTGATGACGTCCCACAATGGTATCTCCTTCTAGATGACCAAATTCTTTCTTGTAATTTGGGTGATCGTGATCACGATCAAGGATGGTGCGGCGAAATTTTTGTTTTCCTCTTCTTTCTTGGTGACCATTTGGTTTGCGTTTGCCTTGCATAGGTAAATCATTTTGGTTAAATTCGCCTGATGAAAACTTTCGATAAAGCGTGCGCATGCTGCAGGAGATAGTCTTTTCGTTTCGTCCGATTATTACATCAGGCGACATCGCGGACTTTTTCATGAATATAGGCTTTTTCGTTAGGTGTTAATTGAATCTTTTTACGACCACATATCGCTTTATTCGCTTGATATTGTAGATAAACGTCTATCGCAGTAAGTCCTTCTTTCAGTTGTCTAATAACACGATAAACAGCTTCATGGCCACGCTTTAATTTATTGGCAATTTTTCGACCAGAAAGGCCGAATTCATGATATTCCTCTATGAATACCAGTTCTGTTTTGGTAAGATGGGTGTAGGACATGTCAGATACACTCTCCTTAACTTTGGTTGGTTATTCGTTGAGTATATCATGACATGTCTTTTTTGGTGTCTCGCTTAATTTTACAATCTAGGTAATATAAAAAACAAAATCCGCAAAGGTGCAGTTATTTCTTGTTTAGCCTTGTAAAATGCACATTGTCCTATTCTTGAAGTGGGTGACTAATAGCACCTAGAAAAGCCTTTTTACTTATTTAGTAAAAAGGCTTTTCTATGGTGGTTTAGACGTAATTAATGACAAATGTAGAACGATCGTCTAATGGTATATAACAAGTTGTTCCAATTATCATAGGAACTAAAGAAGGGTCTGCGGTTAATGAATTTCCACCGTTAAATCAGTCTTCCTTAAATTATTTAACCAATTGTTATCCTTTTTCCCTAGTTCGAATTTCAATAGCCTCTTCAAAAGGTGGAAACGGTGATTTGTAATTTTTAATCCATTTTGAGGCATTTATATACTATAAAACAATTTTTAATTTCTTAGTGAAAAAAGTGGATTTTATCAAATAACAGGTTTAAATAAAAACAATTATGGGTAACTTACAATTAAGCGGTAAAATAAAAGTAATAAAAAAGTACAAAATCTAATAATTTCTCAAAAATCCTCTACCTTTCGCTTGACATTTGTAGTATAATCTACATATAAGGTAATTTAAACTTATTTTTATTTGATAAAACATTCAAAGTTTATAAAGGAATAAACTATTTAGAATGAGGAGTGAAGTTTTTGATGGTTACACTTTATACCTCACCAAGTTGTACATCGTGTAGGAAAGCTAAAGCATGGTTGGAAGAACACAATATCCCATTTACGGAGCGTAATATATTTTCTGAACCGTTAACATTGGATGAAATAAAGGAAATCTTGCGTATGACTGAAAATGGTACGGATGAAATTATTTCAACTCGGTCAAAAGTATTTCAAAAATTAGAAGTAAATATTGATCAACTACCAATGAAGGATCTCTTTAATTTGATTCAAAAGAACCCTGGGCTTTTAAGAAGGCCAATTATTTTAGACGAAAAACGTCTACAAGTTGGTTATAATGAAGACGAAATCCGTCGTTTTCTTCCAAGAACTGTTCGTACCTTTCAATTACGTGAAGCGCAAAAAATGGTTAACTAATCTTGAAGTAACAAGATAATAATGACAGAACACAGAGTTATATGGATAATAACTTTGAGCAAATATAAAAAACACAGACCAGACGAGTGGTGCTGTGTTTTTTACGTTGGACCTGGATATGAAGGGCTGTAAGAAACCCGTATCAAGCATTGTAATCTGTCTTGGGTTACAACAGTTTAGTGGGGATGAAGAAAATCCCACTAATAAAATTCAATTTAACTAATGTATTTGATAACGATTTTTATTTCCTAATATCGTCAAAAAAAATAGCGTGACAAATCTTTAATTATAGGTTAAAATATGTTACTAATTAAATAGGCATATATGTTTCCAAATCCCTTCTTCATATCATACAATATGATTAAGTGAATGTACCTTATTTAGAATTCGGTGAACAAATAAAGGCGAGATTCTTAATGCTGAAAACAAGGTTAAGAATGAACAAAGAAGGGTATTGTGCAAGTAAGTTACAAGTGGTGAGACTGTATCTTCCACCTACCAAAAAAAGAAGGGGGAGAAAAAAATGGAAATAGAAAGAATAAATGAGAATACAGTTAAGTTTTACATTTCATATATGGATATTGAAGATCGTGGTTTTGAACGCGAGGAGATTTGGTACAACAGAGAACGAAGCGAACAACTGTTTTGGCAAATGATGGATGAAGTGAATTTTAAAGAAGATTTTAATGTTGATGGTCCATTATGGATTCAAGTTCAAGCTTTGGAAAAGGGACTTGAAATCATTGTTACGAAGGCTCATATTTCCAAAAATGGTGATAATATTGAATTACAAACAGATGATGGAAATGCGGTAGATTTTCCGGTGGACAAGAAAATCGAAAATATGCTTGAGGACAAATTTAGCAAAGAAGATGAAGAAGATAACGAGCAATACAATGATGAGAACCTTTGGATTATTGCTAGCTTCAAAGATTTTGAAGATGTTATCCAGTTAAGTCACTATTTTATAAATGACAATTTAGGGACTGTAGAAACCTTATACCATTATAACGATACCTATTATTTATATATGGAATTTTTGGAAGATGAAATTGAAGAAGAAGAACAAGAGAACATGATTAGTAAAGTTTTTGAATTTGGTAATGATACAGATATTACGAATCATGTGCTGTCTGAATATGGAAAAATTATTTTTGAACAAAACACATTCTCGAATATTAGAGCTTATTTCCCTGCAAACATATAGGCACTCTGTATAGGGTGCCTGCGTTTTACTTATTCATATCCTCCGCCCTTCACTTTCCTTTTGTACATTCTTTCATTAAACGAGGACTTATTCCATTAGTGCTTTCGATTATAACAATGCTATCAGAATTATTTTGTTTACGAGTTACATGTTATCTTGACGCGTGATTATGATAACATCTTATATATCACTTTTAACCATCGACTTGGGATAAGTGTCCAATAAATAAGCTATCCAATATTAATAAGCAGTTGAAAATCCCGTCGCCCCTAAAGGACTGGTCTTTCTTTCAACTGCCTCTTTGTGGGGAAAGCATAAGTCTGTGTTTCTTGCACTATAGGAAAGTATAAAATTTTTTAGTTTAAGTATAAGAAGAACAAAGGCTTTTGCCATAAGACTTGCCGACAAGCCAAGTTTTTCTAACAAGGGAGGAGATTCAATTCCACGTATGGACAAAGATTTCATATGTGTAACAGACGCTTTCAACGCACCTATACATTTTCAAGCAAATAAATAAATAAGCAACAATAACATACCAACTAGACAAGGAGGTTTTTCATGCTACAAGCTATGGACAAGTATGGTAACAAAATAACATTATTTACAAATACTTACCGAGAAATAGTTAATATGAAAAAAAACGAGCAATCTTTTTTTTGCCCTATATGCAAAGGCGCCGTTTTTATACGTTCTGGTAAAAAGGTAATTCCTCATTTTGCGCACTATCCTAATCCAGATTGTCACGCAGCAGAAGAGGGAGAGGGTGTGTATCATGAACGGGGAAAAATGTTGCTTTTTAACTGGTTGACTAAACAGAATCTAGCAGTTGAATTAGAATCGTATATTAAAGAAATTAAACAACGTCCAGATTTACTTCTCCATATTGGAAAAAAGCGGATAGCAATCGAGTATCAATGTGCAACTATTTCTAGGGAACTTCTAAAAGCTCGAACAGAAGGTTATCGTTCGGTTGGCATTTACCCATTATGGATATTAGGGGCAAACCAGTTAAAACGAAAAAGCGCCCATAAATTACGAATAAATACTTTCGTTCAGTCTTTTATCCACCAGTTTTCCGCTCAGCTTTCACCACGAATTTTCTTCTTTTGTCCAGTAGCAAATCAATTCATTATTGCCCACGATATATATATGACTTCCAAACAATTAGCTGTTACCACCTTAATAAATTCCAAATTAAATCAAATTTCATTTTTAAATTTGTTTGATCATAAATTATTTACTAGCGAAAAATTGTATACGCTATGGGAGCAAGAAAAATTAATCTTTCGTACAAAACAACGTCATAAACTTTCTATTCAACAGCTTCAATGGCACAAATGGCTCTACAGCAAAAACGTATATCTTCATAACCTTCCTTCTATTATTTATCTTCCAATTCAATCCCAGCTTTTCATGAACAGGCCGCTATGGGAGTGGCAAAGTCGCTTTGTATTAGAAAAATTGGCTTTACTCCAAATTGGTGAGACGATAAACATCGCTTCTTATAAAAGAATCTCTAAGGTGAATACAACAAGTGAATTTCCTTTAACCTGTAATACATTCAATCCATTATATGAATATATGCTACTCCTCAAGCAACTGCAAATGTTTAGCCAACAGTCTGCAATCACTTTTAGGAAACAAACGGATGTTTATTTTCCTAAAACAATAGATGAAGCAATTATTGCTGATAGACATCTTCTCCACAGATTGAAACAGCAAAAAATAAGCATGTTTTTTCCAAAATAATGTATACTAAATAACAGATATTTTTTTCCTATAGAAAAAATCGTATAATCGTTCTGAAAAAGAAATATGGAACAGGAAAAAGCTATTGAAAAGCGAAAATCTTTATAGTGGGAACAATTTAATGTATCCTATTAAGGAACAATGAGGAGGTTAAGGAAATGGCAAAAGCTAATAAAGAACTACCTAAAAGAAAAGAACTCCCTGTTGAATTAACATGGAGGTTAGAGGACATTTTTGAAACGGATGAAGCATGGGAACAGGAATTAACAGATTTGCAGAAAGCTATTCCAGAAATTGAAAATTACCAAGGCACATTAGGTTCCTCAGCGAAAAACCTTTATGATGTGTTAAAGCTTCAGGATCAATTATCGGAACGGTTAGGCAAGCTCTTTACATATGCACATATGCGTTATGATCAGGATACGACAAATTCATTTTATCAGCGGATAAATGCACAAGCAGAAAACGTTATCACGGTTGCATCTAGTAAAATGAGCTATATTGTACCAGAGATTTTAGAAATTAACGAAGCTACATTAAAGCAGTTTTTGCAAGAAGAAGAAGGTTTGCAAGTTTATCAAAAAACATTGGATGAAATCACTCGTCAGCGACCGCATATTTTAAATAAGCGCGAAGAGGCCATTTTAGCTGAAGCTTCAGAGCCGTTAGGAACTGCTTCTCAGACGTTTGGTATGTTAAACAATGCAGATTTAACGTTTCCATCAATTAAGGATGAAAACGGAGAAGAAGTAGATGTTACACATGGTAGATATATTCGCTTTATGGAATCACAAGATCGTTCTGTACGGAAGGCAGCTTTTCAAGCGATGTATGAAACTTACGGTGCATTTAAAAACACATTTGCGTCGACATTGAGTGGAAATATCAAAAAAGATAACTTTGTTGCAAAAGTAAGAAATTACGAATCTGCTAGACAAGCCGCACTTGATAATAATCATATTCCGGAGAAAGTGTATGATAATTTAGTTGAAGCAGTTAATGAACGTCTTCCGTTACTGCATCGATATATTCAATTGCGTAAAAAAGTATTGGAATTAGATGAATTGCATATGTACGATATTTATACACCGCTTGTTCGTGATGTTGATATGGAAATAACCTATGAAAAAGCGCAGCAATATGTGCTTGAAGGCCTTGCTCCATTAGGAGAGGGGTATTTAAATATCGTGAAAGAAGCGTACGATAATCGATGGATTGATGTAGAAGAAAATAAAGGAAAACGCAGTGGGGCTTATTCTTCAGGTGCTTATGGAACGAATCCTTACATTTTGCTGAATTGGCAGGATAATGTAAATGATATGTTTACTTTAGCTCATGAACTAGGGCATTCTGTTCATAGCTACTATACGCGAAATAACCAACCTTATCGTTATGGAAACTACTCTATTTTTGTTGCAGAAGTTGCTTCTACATGCAATGAAGCATTGTTAAATGATTACTTATTAAAAAATCTAACAGATGAAAAACAAAAGCTATACGTATTAAATCATTTTCTAGAAGGATTTAGAGGAACTGTATTTCGTCAAACGATGTTTGCTGAGTTTGAACATATGATCCATGTAAAGCAACAGCAAGGAGAAGCTCTAACTGCAGAAAAGCTTACTGAATTGTATTATGATTTGAATAAAAAATATTATGGTGATGATGTTATTTCTGATGAAGAAATTGGTCTGGAATGGGCGCGAATCCCTCACTTCTATTACAATTATTATGTATATCAGTATGCAACAGGATATTCAGCAGCAACGGCCTTAGCGCAGCAAATTTTAACAGAAGGCGATGGAGCTGTGGAACGTTATACGGATTTTCTAAAAGCAGGTAGTAGCGAGTACCCGATTGAAGTATTGCAAAAAGCTGGCGTAGATATGAATAGTAAACAAACGATTTTGGATGCATTAGATGTGTTTGCTGAAAAACTGGAGCAATTAGAAGGTCTGCTTAAGTAATCTGTTTATCTCATTAAGATCACGGCTTGTCGCCAATTCTTATGGCGAAAGCCTCATTTTGCTTATACGATAAAGCCTAAAAACTATATGTTTTTTTATAGTGTAACAAAAAAGCAAGATGCTAAAAACATCCTGCTTTTTTGTTTATTAAAACATAGGGCATTCTAGCGTATACCTCGTCCGCGATACGTTCGTTTATAAACGAAGGAATAAATGGTTAGATAAATGGAAATAAACAATAATGGTAATGTTATATAAAGAGGCATAACTTGCATGAGCCCTAAAATATTTAAAATAAAAGCAACAGCAGTTAAAATTAAAAAAAGAATAGGTTGAACGAATGTTTTCATATAATCACCTCTCTCTACAAAATATTAACTATTTGTTTGCATTATTCCTATTTTGTTAAACTTTTATTTTACACTATAGGAAAGTATAAAGATTTTTTTGGTTCATAGTATAAGAACAACAAAGGATTTCGCCATAAGATCTCGCAAAAAGCCAAGTTTTTCTAAAAAATGTGAGGAAGATATTTGCAACGCACTTGTCTTTGTAGGGCTTGCACGGGAAACGATTTAAGAAAACGCTTTTATTATTGACATTTTTGTGAATCAATGCACATAACTATTGCATCTAAGCGTATTACTTGGTATATTTAGAATGTAAGTTAGATACAAACAAAACCCCTTTGTTTGATCATGAAACTTTCTCCCATCCCCCTTTGTTATTACAAAGAGAAAAGAAGGATATGCGCTGCCCCGCATATCCTTCTTTCTTTGTATAAAAATTTATAAAATTAGGTGCAAGATTGGTGGTAAGCGAAGTTTATCTATAAAATTTTTTACATGATAGGGAAAGTATTTGGTTTATACTATAGGGGGAAGGACGACTGTTCTCAGAGTAAAAAAATAAAAGCCCTATAATAAGGCTTTTTTGCACTATAGAAAAGTATAAGATTTTTTTGGTTTATAGTATAAGAGAAACTACAGTTTTCGTCATAAAGATTTTGTGATAGCCAATTTTTGCTAAATAGTCATGCAATAAGTGTGACATGCAATGCGGAAAAAGTACTATTCTTGGTAGACCCAAAAATTCCCATGTTTCACTGGTATACATTTGACCTTTTGTCTTAATTGCAATTTTTTCATTTCTCGCTCTGTTTTAGCCTGTGACCAGTCATAAACGACTGCAATTTCTGTGGTGCTTACGGTTTTGTAGTAAGAAAGGAAATCTTCCAACATCGGTTTTTCAGAAGGAATTGCTTGTTTTTGCAATATTTCTCTTAGAACACGTAAATAAATATCATATGGATAAAGTCCAGAAATTTTAATTCCTTGTTCTTCTGTAAATTGATTAAAAAAAACAATCGTTGGAATATATTCAACTTGCATTTCTTGTGTTAGCTTTACGTCTGATTGAAGTGCTTTTTTTGCTGACTTGGAATAAAGATCAGATATAAACTCATTCACATCTAAATTAGCTTCCTCTGCACAGGTTAAAAGAGCAGACTCTTTCGAAATATCTTGTTTATATAAGAATGCATTTTCACGAATTTTACGTAAAAACATTTTTCCAGCTTTTTTTCCTTGTAATTCTGCCGCTTTAATAGCTAAAGAAGCAATCCATGGACTGGAGACAGGATTCTCTTCCCATAGATCTCCATCACAGCACATGCCAGTCCGTTTTGCTGTTTTTTCCCACAATTCCTTTATGTTACGTGGACGTTCAAAAGATTCTTGGTTTAATAAATTTAAATAACCACTAATGATTGGACGAATAGTGAAAAAACGTCCATATTCTGTAGAAAGTTTCTTTAAAAAAGGTTCAAGCGCCCAACATTCAGGACATAATGGGTCGATAAAGACGTAGATTTCTATAGGTTTCTGAACAAAATCAAAATAGCTATATTTTTCCGATGTGTTTTGATACAAGGAATCTGCTCCAGAATATTCCCAACTCACACCGATTCTCCTTTCTCCTAATCTGGCGTGTTCATCATGTGGTTTGCAGTTAAGGTTAGTTTTTCAAATATAGCTGTACGATATGGTTCTTCGATTTCTGCTTCGATAAGCGCATTTGCCATACATGTAAGCCAAGCATCCTTTCGTGTTGGTGTAATTGCAAAAGGTAAATGTCTTCTGCGTAACATTGGATGGCCTCTTTCTTCTGCGTACAAAGGCGGTCCGCCAAAAAATTGCGTGAGGAACAATTTCTGTTTATGAATCGTTTCTGTTAAATCTTCTGGAAATATAGGAATTAAATCGGGATGCTTGCTCACTCTTGTATAGAAAGCTTCGACAAGCTTTTCTACAACAGGTAATCCGCCAATTGCTTCAAAGATAGAATTTGTCTGGTTCCTCATGTGTACTCCCCTTACCAGTTTCTATATATTGTAGCAACGGAAGGCTTGTTGGGCAAATAATCTGATTATCCAAGCTCTAAAAATAGTAAAAACAATAATAATAGAGAAGTTGATTGTATTTAGTTACTTTTAAAAAACCGCTCAATTTTATTTGGTGTATGGCGTTTTGGGATTGAAAACTTATTTAATACATGGTTGAAAAAAATATGCCCTGATTCATAAGATGTTGCTTCTAATTCCAGTTCGTAGTCTGATATTCCGTTATACTTACTGAAGTCTAAAACAAGAAGAACATCTTGAAATTGAAATTCTCTTCGTTCAGTAGTTAAACTACCAAGGCACATGAGGGAACCAATGTCTACACCTAGTTCATTTAACTGTTTTGCAGTTTCATCTTTTGCAACCATTTTTCCCTGCATACACGCTTCCGCTTCTTTCCTTGTTAGCTTATCATGTGTCTCTAATAAACCATTAGGATGCGGTTGTTTTAACGTTAGTTGATATTGGTTGTCTTTTTGCCTGATACGTAATGCACTTCCTAATCCTTGCAAAGTGCGATCCTTTGTTTCAAAATAATAATTGGTTTGAGTCACAGCTTCGTTAGGGAATGGAAGTTCGGTTAACAATGTATGATACTCATCGGAAGTTAATAAATTTTTAAATTCAATTTCTATTTCTTGTGTCATGCCTGTCCCCCTCTTGTAATAACCAAGTTCTGCTATCATTGATTATCGCTAATCTGAAATGAATTTGCAAAGATTATTGTCTTCTATTTTATGGTACAATAGTAGAGTCTTGACGTAACGTATTGTAAACTATATAACTTGATTTTAACTTATCAGGTGGTGTTTAATGTGAAATGGCAATCTATACTTGCGCCATATGCCCAAGTTGTAGAAGAATTAAAAGTTAAATTAAAAGGAATACGTAAGCAATTTGAATACGAGTCTGAACATTCACCAATAGAATTTATAACTGGTCGTGTGAAGCCAGTCCCAAGCATTATAGAAAAAGCCGAAAACCGAAAAATCCCATTAGAGCATATAGAAAGTGAAATTCAAGATATTGCTGGAGTAAGAGTTGTTTGTCAATTTGTGGATGACATATACACCGTAGTAGAAATGATCCGTGCAAGAAATGATTTAACAATCGTTGAAGAAAAAGATTACGTTTCTCAGAAAAAAGAAAGTGGCTACCGCTCCTATCACCTCATTATTGAATACCCAGTAGAAACCGTGTCTGGGATGAAAAAACTGTTAGCAGAAATTCAAATTCGAACGTTAGCAATGAACTTTTGGGCGACAAATGAGCATTCTCTAAACTATAAATATAGAGGTAGTATACCAGCAAATATAAAAGTACGATTACAAAACGCTGCAGAAGCTGCTTTTAAGCTAGACGAAGAAATGTCAAAAATCAAACATGAAGTTCAAGAAGCTCAAAAGATGTTTCATCGAAAATAGTCTAGTTAAGGTAACGTTTTGAACAACCCCTTAGTAGAACTGCATTCATCTTTTCATCTTCTAAACTGAAAATGTTTTAACCTAACAAAATTCTTTTATAGATAACTTTTTCATACAAAACGCTTTCGAGTTATAAAAACTCATAGCTTCCGTATCTAGCACAATAATTTTCTAACATAGAGAAATGAAAGGAGGAGGCAATCATGAAATTTGCTATCGTATCTAAAGGCGATGAGCGTTCTGAACAAATAAAGTCAACAATAAAGCAATATTTAACGGATTTTCAATTAGAATATAATCAAAATGAGCCTGATTTAGTCATATCTGTTGGTGGGGATGGTACATTTTTAGAAGCTTTTCACACTTATTTACAGCGGTTAAATGAAACAGCGTTTATTGGAATACATACTGGTCATCTGGGGTTTTATGCTGACTGGGTTCCGGATGAAGTAGAGAAGCTAATCATAGAGATTGCGAAAACGCCATTTCAAATTGTTGAATATCCGTTATTAGAAGTGATTATTCGAGGAAAATCAGGAGGAATTGAAGATCGTTTTTTAGCTTTAAACGAAGCTACAATTAAAACAGCTGATGGTTCTGTTGTGTTTGATGTTGAAATTAAAGGTGAACATTTTGAAACATTTCGTGGTGATGGTTTATGTATCTCCACACCGTCGGGTAGTACGGCATATAATAAAGCACTAGGCGGTGGCATTATTCACCCTTCTATTGATGCCATTCAATTAACCGAGATGGCTTCAATTAATAATCGAGTTTTTCGGACCATCGGATCACCACTCATCTTACCAAAGCACCACACATGTTTATTGAAGCCAGTTGTTGATCGAAGTTTTCTTATAGCGATTGATCATTTTACTACAAACTATGCTAATGTGAAATCAATTCAATGTCGTGTTGCTGAAGAACGTATTCGCTTTGCTCGTTTTCGCCAATTTCCTTTTTGGAAAAGAGTACGTGAATCATTTATTGCAGATGAAAATAACAGATAACAGGAAAGTGAATATCATGAAATGGATTATTGAGAAACAGCATGAAGGAATGCTTCTTCGTGATTACATTCGCCAAGTTCAAGGGGTATCTAGACGAATTTTAAAAGCAATTAAATTTGAGGGCGGTCTCATTTTAGTAAATGATGTTGAGCAATCCGTTCGTTATGTATTAAAAGAAGGAGACGAAGTGGAAATTAAATTGCCGATAGAAAAAAAGGGGAATTTTATGGTTCCAGGAGAAGTCCCCCTTTCGATTATCTATGAAGACAAAGATATTATTGTACTCGATAAACAGGCAGGCGTAGCAGTTCTTCCATCTTATCATTATCCTAAAGGTACGATAGCTAATGGGTTACTAGCCCATTATGAGCAGCAAAATAGTGCTTCTACGGTTCATATCGTGACAAGGCTAGATAAGGATACTTCTGGACTAATGCTAGTTGCTAAGCATCGATACAGCCACTCCGTTTTATCCACATCTCAGCAAGCGGGTGAATTAAAGCGAAAATACCAAGCGATTGTAGATGGGGCTTTAAGCAAGACTTCGGGTACAATCGATGCGCCAATCGGGAGAAAAGAAGATTCCATTATTGAACGGGAAATACGAGAAAATGGAAAACGAGCCGTTACCCATTATCGTGTAGAACGTAATTTAACAGGCTGCTCTTTTGTTACTGTTCAGTTAGAAACAGGCAGAACGCATCAAATTCGTGTTCATTTTTCTAGTATAGGACACCCGCTTTATGGCGATTCATTATACGGAGGTGATGTTAGCGTCATACAGCGTCAAGCTTTGCACTGCTATGCGTTAACATTTCCGCATCCTATTACAAAACAAACATTGCGTTTTTCAGTAAATTTGCCATTGGATATGGTTAATGCGCTTCGTAAGTTGCAAACTTCTCTTTGACAAATGGCTGTTTGGAAGAAACAGCCGTTATCTTTTCCTCAGGGAGAGAAAACGCAGTCAATTGATTTCCGAATACACAGCCAGTGTCAATGTTGACTGTTTTATTTAAGAATCTTGGCTGCAACACGGGTGTATGGCCATAAATTATCCATTTATCTCCTTGATAATATGCCGCCCAATCACGACGTACTGGTCTTCCATCAGCATGAAATTCACCAGTTGTATCTCCATATAAAACAAATGATGTTACTTTTTTATCGGCTCTTCCAACGTAGCTTTCTTTGATACCTGCATGCGCAATAATTGCATTACATTCTGGAATTTGCAAATATAATGGTGCTTGCTCATATAACGTCATGAATCGCTGGCGAATAATAGCTTGCTCTTCTTTAGAGCAACGCTTATACTCGGCAACGGTTGTTTCCAAACCATGTCGTAACTGTACTTTATTACCTAAAAAATAACGATATAATTTATTACAGTGGTTTCCGGGAACGTATCGTGCTTTTTTATGGGTAATAACCATATGGTATACAAGTGTAATTACGTTTAGGGAATGTGGCCCCCGGTCGGTTATATCACCTACAAATACTGGCACACGCTGTTGTGGGTGAATATAAATAATTTGTTCTTTTTTGTAGCCTAATTTGGAAAATAATTGCTCTAATTCTTCGAAGCAACCGTGAACATCACCAATTACGTCTATTTTCATAGAAACACTCCTTGATTTGTTGTCTGTTTTTGGATATGATATGTGCGTGATTAAACAACATGGATGGTATTAGTTGCTCTATATTATAGACAACCCTTGCCACTCATCCAAGTAAAAGGGTTTACCTGCTTTAAAAAGCGTAATGGAATAGGGTAGAAGGAAGTGATTGTATGGAAACCAACCATCGTTATGACAAAGATTATGAAAAGCAGTATGAACAGCATTGGAAAAAATTACAACAGCAATTAAAACGAGAAAATATGGAAGGGTTTCGCAACGAATTCCTTGATATGCATTCCTATGACCAAGCTATGTTTTTCATTGAACAGAAAAAATCAATTCGTTTACAAATCTATACTTATTTATCTCCAGAAGAGATTGCAGATATTATGGAGAGTATCGATGAAGAGGAACAGACTCGCGATTTAATTAGTGAAATGGATCCTCGCTTTGCGTCTATGGTGCTAGCGGAAATGTCCGCAGATAACGCTGTCGATATTTTGAACGAAATGGATAAAGATCATATTGCTAGCTTTTTAACAATTATGGATACATCCGCAGCAGATGAGATAAAGCACTTATTACATTATGAAGAAAAAACTGCCGGAAGTATTATGACAACAGAATTTATCGCTACTTATAAAACAAACACTGCCAAGCAGACGATGCAACAATTAAAGGAGCAAGCGCCTGATGCAGAAACAATTTATTATTTATATGTATTAGATGAAGATAAGCGTTTAGTCGGTGTGTTATCTTTAAGAGATTTAATTGTAGCACCAGAAGATACAAAAATAGAAAGTATCATGATGGAAAAAGTCGTCGCCGTATCAGCTGGAAAAGACCAAGAAGAAATTGCTCAAATGATGCGAGACTATGATTTCTTGGCATTACCGGTTGTTGATTTTCAAGATCATTTATTAGGAATTATTACTGTTGATGACATTATGGATGTTATGGAAGAAGAAGCAAGCGATGATTATTCGAAGCTTGCAGGGGTATCAGATATCGATAAACCTAATGATACAGCATTAATTTCCGTGAAAAAACGTTTACCTTGGCTAGTCATTTTATTGTTTTTAGGAATGTTTACTGCAAGCCTCATTGGTCGATTTGAAGAAACATTAAATCAAGTAGCAGTCTTGGCTATTTTTATACCTTTAATTGCTGGAATGGCAGGTAATACTGGTACACAAGCATTAGCTGTTGCAGTTCGAGGTTTGGCAAGTGGAGATTATGGCAAGCAAGGGAAAATGAAACTAGTCTTACGGGAAGCAAGTACAGGCATTATCAATGGGGTTATTTGTGGCCTGCTTATTACCCTAGTAATTTATGTATGGAAACATGAGATTTATTTAGGAGTGCTTGTAGGGATTTCCATAGCTGCAACTTTATTTGTAGCTACAATTACAGGTGCATTAGTACCTATTTTTATGGATCGATTAAAAATTGATCCTGCTGTTGCTTCAGGTCCATTTATTACAACAATTAATGATATCATTTCTATTCTCATTTATTTTAGTATGGCAACACTATTTATGAAGTATTTAATCTAGAACATAAAATGCTTTTTGTACTATGAGGCTAATAATATAGCATAATATTTAGGAGTTATCATGTAAGCAAAAACTCTTGTCATAAGACGTAATTACCAGCTTGTAGAGAAAACTCATTGTTTTTCTGCAAGCTTTTTTTCTGTCTAATAAATTATAAAATGAGGTGCTTGTGAATAAGGGAATAACCGAATAGTCACGTCCAGCTTGATTGCCCAGCACGAGGCGACTTCACGAAATCTCCTTTGATAAGTCATCATCGGTTCATCCTAAAAGGAAGGACGACTAAAAGCGGGAGACCCGGGTCTTTGTTCCGCTAGAGGGAAATATAAGCCTTTTTTGGTTTATAGTATAAGATTTTAGGCTTTATCGTATAAGTAAAACAACGCTTTTTTTCTACAGAAATTTTGCAATAGCCAAATATTTCTAAATCATAAACCTTATCTCAGATGCAGAAAATGAACAACACATTTTTCTGGGCATTTTCATATAATGAAGAGAAAGGAAGGGGGAAGTAAGAATGGGGAAGAAGTATGCAAAAAAACCATTACTTTTCATCCATCAACCGAATGAAGGGCAAATGCATGTCCCAATGCAGCATATGTATGTAACTCCGAAAAAGGAGCAAAATGAAACATCAACAAATGGCGGGGAGGAAAAAAAGGGGATGAGGCATCCATCTTTTAACAAAAATTATAATAGTAAAGAAGAATATGGGCACGAAGAAAAATTGAAGCAAAATCAAACGGAGGAAAAGCAAAAATTTAAAGACATGTCGATCGAAGAAAAAGTAGATTATTTTATTAATTCCCCTAGCTACGCTCCAAAGCTAAAATGTGAAATTAAAACGGATCAACGAACATATCGTGGTGTCATTACTGGAGCTGAAGGGAACGATGTATACATTCGAGTCGGTAATCGTTCCGCCAGTACAAAAGTAAGTTTGGATGATATTAAGCATATTAAGCTTTTGGGGTTTTAAAAATACAGGTGGGGCTACTTCATAGTCCCACTTGCCATGTATTACATACAATGGATGTAAGTTGAACACTGAGACCTTTATCGTCTCAGTGTTCATTTGGAAATTAGTTTAAAGCATTAATTGCTGGAAGACATGTTACATGGCAGAAGCAGTTTAGGTCTACTGTAATACAAATGCCTGTAGCACGTAAAGGTTTTGTGTCTTGTTCTACTGGGTTGTCAGGATTTTCTTTATCATCACGAGGATCTCTTAATAATTCAATTACTGCACAGCAATCATTGGTTACTTTCTTCACTCTAAAATAGAAACTTGCAACAATATCACCGATATTACTTGGATGAGCTCCAAAACCTTTAAATGGCTTACAAGTTCCTTTGCAGTACAAAATCACTGGAACTGTATCAAGTCCGTTGCCTTGATCTGTCTCCCCCAGAAGATCGTTGATTGATTGTTCACAGCTGGAATCACAGCAATTTTCTATAACGTCATTTTGTGCATCAGCGATTTCTTTTAAAATATCGCATACACAATTTCCTGTATCAAAATCTTTTCCACAGCCCATGAATGATTTCTCCTTTCGACTTTTGATTGACTCATTTGTCCTTACTAGGATATGTACGGATGTATAGATTGTGTGGGCATTACCACCAATTATGCGTAGAGAAATTAAACGCTTTGTTTATCTCAGGTATAAGGTGTTGAAAGACTCCTACTTTAAGAATGACAAATAATGAATTGAACAAGCCAAAGGGAGAGATAACAGCATTAAAATCCATAGTTACAAATTGCTATATAATGTTCAATGGTTTATCCTGCAAAGCAAAACGGAATCTTTGGAGGAGTGGGTTTCTAATGAATCGTTTTTTATCACTATAGAAAAGTATAATATTTTTGGTTTATGATATAAAAAACAAAGGCTTTCTCCATAAGACTTGGCGACAAGCCAAGTTTTTCTAAAAAGCGGGCGAATGTCTATACTGATTTTCAAAATGAAACATAGACTAATAACGATTATATTGAAGAGGAGTGAACAAAATGTCGGAAAGAAAAAAGCAAGTAATTCATGTGAAGGATCTCGTCATTAAAGCAGATAACGTTTTTATTGAACCTCAGCGACCACCCCGTCCACCGCACAGAAGAGATCCTTTTGCTTCAAGAAGACGTCCTTTCGATGAAAATGAAAAAGAGGATCACGAAAAAGAAGATTCTTATGACAGAGAAGATGATGAACATAGAGAAGATGAGCGTAGATCGCCATTTTCTTGGCTTTGATTAAATAAATCCTTAATTAGATAATTTTGGTTACTAGTGTAAGATGCACCTATTACGACAATATTGCCAGAAGAAAAAACAATACAATTGGCATCGTCGGAGGTAAAAAGTATGCGTTTTATTGAACCTAAATGGTTATACAATATGGATATTATTGATAAGCATTTGCAGAAAAATGAAAATTGGCTTCAATATCCAGATAAAAAAGCGGAACAATGGGAAATGGAGATAGGTAATTGGAATGAAGCTTTTTTAAAGCAAATGGCTCAAATCGAAAATGCTTTATTAGAAATTGGAGCTAAATTAGAAGAGTAAAAATGCATGGATTATTTTGAAATAGGGTATATAATAGTAGAAAGATAAAAAAAGCTTTCCATATCTATAAAGGAGTGGTGGTACATGGGATATATATTGCCAATAAAGCAATACCAATATCAGCAATATCACCAAAGAATAAGCGTAAAGAAACAGGATACAATGCCAGTTCAACGACCATTTAAAAGCGTACTTGATCGCAGGCATCAACAATTATCCAAACAATATGAACGACTCCATGTAGCTGGATATGATCGGTATGTGTTAACAAACCAAGAAGCTTTGGTATCATCGAAGTTTCGTGGAATGTATAAAAAAGGAGATCGGTTCAGCGTAGAGGTATGATAAGTTTTTTGACTTACTATTGAATATGATGAGAAGTAATCCTAATTACTTCTCATCATATTTTTTATGCTCTCTATTCACATAAGGAAGAATAAATAACCCTTCGCCTTTTTTATATTCGGCATAAAAAACATCGCTTATATGTTTATATTGTTGTTCTTCTAATTGGTCCATTAACCATTCCTCCGTCAAATTTTTCTCTTTTAAATTGTCATAGATAATTTCTCCATCATTGATTAGCGTAGTGGCTAAATACGTTTTCTCAGTTGAAACTTGAAGCTCTTGCTTATTCGGTGTTTGATAGGCAGGCTTTAGAATAACAGATACGGTTCCGTTTGTTTCCATAAAAGCAAATTCTACTTCTCGTATTGAAAAAACATCTTTAGCCCGTAAGAGGCTTTGTAATTGATTAATATCCAAATTATTTTTTTTCATTACATCTCTAATTAACTTGCCACGATAAATAATAAAATCGGGTGCTCCTTCTAACAAGCTGCGCGTACGTTTGAATTTTTGTGTAGTTATCTCTGTTATATATAGCAAACTTCCCCAAAGAATAATCACAAAGGCTATTTCAATGACACCTGCTTCTTTGTCGAATAAAGCATTTCCTACTAATTCTCCGAGAATTAAAGCAGATATGAAGTCAAACGGCGTTAATTGAGTAATTTGTGTTTTCCCTAATAATTTTGTGAGCAAGAACAAGGCGAAAAATCCGAAAATGGTATCTATGAGCATTAGCCAATAGTGATTCAAATGAATGACCTCCTTGAAGCAAATCAGTTTTAGGTTTACCTGATGGAGGGAATTCATTCACATAAATATTAGAAAAACATGGCTTATACTATAAACCTTATAACTTTATACTTTCCTATAGTAAGAACAAAGGCGCAAGCGCCCGGTTAGCAACGTAGCGAGTGGATGAAGCAACTAAAGTTTTATGGATCATGGTGAGCCGGTGTTGACGAATCAATGATGACTTATCGTAGGGCGATTCGTGAAGTCGCCTAGTTGCTGGGCGCTGGAGCCGGACGTGGCTAAATAATTTAGTAAGTTTATCAACAGCTGCAAAATTTTGTAATTTCCTAGACCGAAATAAAACAGAAGCAGGATAAAAGTGCCTGCTTCTGTTGAAAAAGGAAATGTAAAAATAGGAAACTTTTGGGATTGCAGCATAGCAAAACTACAACTTGTGTGAATAAGCCAAATTTTAGATGAATGTTCAAGATAACTGTTTTACCATTGTAACATGAGGTATACCAGCATCTAGAAACTCATCAGATACAGTCTCATACCCTAATTGCTGGTAAAATTTCTCAGCATGGGTTTGCCCATTTAACTTTGCTTTTTGATAGTCATTTTCAAGAATGGCCTGTTCCATATGGTGAATTAATTGTTTTCCAATAGATTTTCCACGATATTCTTTTAATACACAAATTCTTTCAAGTTTCCCGTAAGACTCTACAAAACGGAGACGGCTAGTAGCAATAGGAATTTCGCCATCGTAAGCTATGAAGTGGATTGCCTCGTCATCATATTTATCCATTTCTTCTTCAGGTGATACATTTTGTTCCTGAATAAAGACGACTGTACGGATATGATAGGCGTCATCCTGTTCTTTATGTGTTGTGACTTCTTTTATAATCATACGTACTCCTTTCCAAACACAAATGTTTCGTAAACGGTCCAAGACCCATTTTCTAGCTGATACATTAATTGGAAACGATCAATTTGGTCTTCTAGTTGGGTTTTCTTCATGCTTAAACTGCTATATACATCGGAGTATTCATCATCTGGAAGCTTTTGAGCAATCGTTATATGTGGTACAAAAGCATACTCGTGATTATCAGGAAATTTACCTGCATGCATTCTCTCGTATAAGTCAACGAGCTCTTGCCTTGGTTCGACTTTAAAATAGATGGTGTTCGTTATCGGAGCGAAAGTACTAACTTTGTTCATATAAATGGTAAAAGGATCTATTTCATTAGCAATATGTTTTAATTCAATAATTAATTCATTAATCAGTTGATCATCTGCTTCAAAAGATTCCTTCAACGTAATGTGCGGAGGAATTAAAGCGTAGTGTGGATCATACCTTTTTCGATAAGAGTTTGCTTCATCTTGAATTTCCTTTGTTGGAAAAATAACAATACCATATTTCATCTCATAAAACCTCCTAGTAGAATCAATGATTTATGCCTAATTCATTCAACCCTGTGCAATGATTTTACCTTAACCTTTATTATATCAAATATACTAATTAAATAAGAGAGTATTTTGTACTATCTGAAAAATATTATGGAAACATGGAAGTAAGGGTGCGCTTCATATCCTGTTGCCAATACTTCCATGTATGTTCTCCAGCCTCTAATTCGTAATAATCATAACTGGAGGCGGTACTTTGTAAAATGTCATGAAGCTTTCGATTAGGTGTTAGGAAGTCCATCCTTTCGCCATTGGTCATCTGTACATCTGTTTCAGCTTTTCCGATTGTATGGTAAATGGCAACCCGATCCAAGTTTTTGGCTGTTTTTACTGCATTTAAAACGGTTTCGTTTACAAAAGGAGATTGCATGATGACTTTTCCAAACGTATTTGGATAACGAATGGCAGTCATAAGGGCAAGCGTTCCTGCTAAAGAGTCGCCTAATAAGGCTCTAGATTGCCCCATGTAATAAGTAGGAAATAAATGATCTAAAAAAGGTACAACCTCATGTCCTAGAAATTTTATATAGGCTTCATTTTGTTTACCGTCCGGATGATACTTTTCACGGCGGTCAAACTTATCTTTGTATTGAATGCCAACAAATATCGTATTGGTAATTTCTTGATTATCATGTAGCTTATCACTTAAAGTAGCTACTCTTCCAAGCTGATAATAATCATTGCCATCTTGCATAATGCAAAGTTGATATTTGTATAATGGAGAGAAATCTTCCGGTTGATAAATTGTTAATGTCATATTTTCTTGTAAGTACTTGCTATTGATTTGTTTCTCAATCATAGAACCTTTTCTTCCCAAGTTTTTCACTCCTTTTACTCGAATATAAATGTGCCTTATACTTTCACATTGGATTTAAAAAACCTGACAAATGCAAGGTCCTGATTTCACATGTGTAAAGTTTGTAGGGATAAAAGGCATGGGTATGAATTAAAGCTCTTCCCTTACCTGCCCTTTATTTAAATGATAATACTGTCCTTGCATGGCAAACAGCTCCTCATGGCTACCTTGTTCTTTGATTTCCCCATTTTCTAGCATAATAATCTTATCGGCTTCTTTAATTGTGTTCAGTCGATGAGCAATGACGAAACTCGTTCTCCCATTCATTAACCGTTTTAAAGCATCTTGGATCTTAAGCTCTGTTATAGTGTCAATATTACTTGTCGCCTCATCAAGAATCAAGATTTTCGGTTTCGCTAATAGTGCGCGTGCAATCGTCAGTAATTGCTTTTGTCCTTGACTAATGCCGCTTCCTTCTTGGTCAAGCATTGTGTCATATGCATTCGGTAGGAGTTGAATAAATGCATGCGCATTAGCATCTTTTGCAGCTTGAATGACTTCATCATCCGTCGCATCTAGACGTCCATATCTAATGTTTTCACGAATAGTTGCTCTGAATAAAAAGGCATCTTGTAAAACAAATGCCATATGCTGTCTTAAACTCGAACGTTGAATGGTTTTTAATGGTATACCATCCAAATATATTTCCCCTGCATCGTAATTATAAAATCTAGAGATTAAATTAATTATGGTTGTTTTTCCTGCACCTGTATGCCCGACAAAAGCAATTGTTTCACCTGGTTTTGCTTCAAAGCTAATATTCTTTAAAATATAGCTATTTTCATATCCAAAAGAAACTTTATTAAAAACGAAATGTCCATTTGTAGTGGTAAGCTTTTGAGCCGTCTTTTCATCTGCTTCTTCCTGTTCTTTATCCAATACACGAAATACACGTTCGGCACCTGCTACAGCAGATAATAATATATTAAATTGATTGGACAATTCATTTAACGGTCGTGTAAATTGTCTAGCATATTCTGTGAATATTACAATAACTCCTACTGTTACAACATTATTTATAGCTAAAATACCTCCTGCTAATGCGATGAGTCCAAAGCTTAAAAAATTGAGCATGTTCATTACTTTGGGGATAAACCCAGAAATGGTCAGAGCCCAAAACCCTGCATGATTTAATTGCTTATTACGTGTTTCAAATTCTTTTATAACACGCTTTTCTTGAGAAAAAGCTTTGACAATATGCTGACCAGATAAAATTTCTTCAACATAGCCATTCACTTCGCCTAAATTTTTCTGCTGTAATTTATATAAAGGGCCTGTTCGCTTTGTTATCCAGCGAATGGCAAGAAACATAATTGGTACTATTACCATAGTAATAGCTGTTAGTATCGGGCTAAGATAGAGCATAACACCTATCGTTCCTGTTAGAGTTAGAACGCTCGAAAATATTTGGATAACGGATTGATTCAACGTGTTATTCACATTGTCAATATCGTTTGTAATCCGACTCATTAATTCCCCGTGTTGTCGCTTATCAAAATAAGCAATTGGCAACCGATGAAATTGATAAAACAAGTGTTTTCTTAGCGCGAAAACGGTGTTTTGGGCAATGCCAATCATCCAAAAATTTTGCAGGAAAATGGCTAAAGCATGAAAGAGATAGATGACTACAAGCCAAATCAATAACGTAACTAATCCGGTTGTTTCTTTAGTAACAATGAAATCATCAATTGCCATACCAATCATAAACGGTCCTAAAAGACCGAGTGCAGAACTAGCGACAACCATTAAAATGACGAGTGTTAACTTTCCCTTTTCATTAGCTAAATAAGTCCAAATACGCTTGATGGTTCCTTTCGTATCTTGAGCACGTTTTTGATTATGGCTTGAATTTGATGATATGGGTATTTTTTTATATTGAAAAGGCTGTTTCAATTGTTTACTTAGCATGGGAAACTTCCTTTCCAAATTGAGATTCTACAATACGCTGATATAGCTTAGAAGATTTAAGAAGGGATTGATGTGTGCCAAGTGCTAGTATTTCTCCTCTATCCAAAAGAAGAATACGGTCGGCACGCATTGCTGTACTTATCTTCTGTGTAATAATTAATGTAGTGCAATGATAGGTTTCAATAGCTTCTAACAATCGAGATTCTGTAGCTAAATCCAGTGCGCTTGTACTATCATCCAACATTAGGATTTTTGGTTTTCGAATAAGTGCTCTGGCGATAGAAATTCGTTGTTTTTGTCCTCCGGAAAGATTAACTCCTTTTTGCCCGACTTTAGTTTCATAACGCTCATTTAACTGCATAATTGTTTCATGAATTTGTGCATCTTTTGCTGCTTGTATAATTTCTCCCATGGTAGCCCTAGCTTTTCCCCAAGCGATATTTTCCTTTATCATACCAGTAAATAGCAAAGGAGATTGAGGTACGTAGCCTATACTATCGCGAAGCTGGTTCAAAGGATACGACGTAACGTCTTGATCATCAATAGTAATGATCCCATGATTAGCCTTATACAGTCGAGGGATTAATTGAAATAAAGATGTCTTCCCTGCACCAGTAGCGCCCATTACAGCAATTCTTTCGCCACTATTCACGTTAAAGGTGATATCGTGCAAGACCGATTCTTTATGAGTAGGATAGGAAAAATATACGTGTTGGAAAGATATTGCCCCACGTTGAACATGATTGGCGGTAGTGTCATTCCATTCTACTTTTTGCGCTTCCTCTGTATGGATATGCAAAATGTCGTTCACACGTTTGGTAGAAGCTTGCATTCGTGAAAACGCCATAATAATAAACGTAAACATAGAAATAGACATGGAAACCCTTAATGCATAATTAATCATTGCAACAACATCGCCAACATTCGTTGTCCCGGCTACTACTTGTGCATTGCCTAACCAAATAATAAATAATAGGCTCATATTCATAACAAATAACAAAACGGGCATCGAAGCTTCAACGAAACGAAAGGTCGCCCTCGTTCTCTCGGCTAACGATTGGTTGGCTTTTTTAAATCGTGCTTCTTCGTGTTTTCTACGAGAAAAAGCTTTGATTAAGCGCATACCAATCAAATTTTCTTGCATCACCTGATTTAATGTATCGACGCTTTTTTGTACGTTTTGAAATAACTTGCTAGCAATTTTAAGCACCCAAAGAACAAAACCAACTAATAGTGGAACGGTAATGAGAAAAATAATAGCAAGCTTAGCGTTTACGATAAAGGCCATTACAACACCACCAATAACGATTAGTGGTGCTTTTGACATAATTCGAAGGATCATATAGATGGTATTTTGCATTTGTCGAATATCATTGGAGAATCGAGTCATTAAAGCGGATGTTGGATATTGATTCAAATGTGAAAATGAAAAGGCTTGTATTTTAGCAAATAGCTCTTCACGTAGATCGTAAGCAAATCCCCAGCTTACATGTGAAGCGTAAAATGAGTTAATCAGACCAGCTATGAATGCGATGAAAGCAAGCGTAATCATAATGCTTCCCCATTTCAAGATGGTTGATAAATCTTGATTCACCACTCCTTCGTTAATCATTTTCCCTAATAAAAAGGGAAGCGCAAGCTCCACAGCCAGTTCAACAAGCATAAGTGCAAATGCAACGGCCGCCGGTAGCTTATATGGTTTCAAAAATGATAAAACAGTCTTCAAGGATGACTCCTCCCCATGATGCTACACAATTTCTATCTATTATAAATGGATTTTATGGATTTATCCAATATCCTAACCACAAAGAGATTAATGATAAATAATTCACAAACGATATACAAATCCCGGCAGACCACTTCAAGTAAAAGATAGAGAAGGTTTTAAGCTTCCATTTTATTAATAAAAATAACTTATTCCTTATAGATGCGCTTTGTATAAAAAGCAGACTATAGGGGAAAATTTGTTTGAGTCAATTCAAGCTTTCTTAAAAAATATTAAGGATATTTAAAAACTTTGGAGGGAAATCATGACGATACTTCAAGAGATTCAACAGACATTTACGGATATGAAAATTGTTAGTGCCATTTCTTCTACGTTGTTCATTATATTGTTGGGATTTTTTCTACGTAAAAGAGAAATATTTAACGATCAAGTAGGAAAGGTACTATCAAAAGTAGTTCTTATTGTTGCATTACCAGCGTTAGCATTTAAAGCATTTATGAAAGATATTGATGCTGAATCATTAGCAGAAGGAATAGAGGTGCTTATCTGGGGAATAGCTATCTATATTATATTGATCCTGATATCCAAACCAATGTACTTAAAATATAAAGGGGATCGTCAGGACACATTACGTGTATTAACTATATTTGGATCTACTACGTTTTTTGGAATACCGATTGTTGGCGCAATTTATGGAGCAGAAGGAATTTTATATGCTTCTATTTTCAATATTGGGTACCGTATTTTTCTATACTCCTATGGATATATCAAAATGAGTGGATTGAAAATGGAAGTAGGGAATGTAAAAGAGATGTTCCTTAATCCTATCATTATTGCCACTTTTTTAGGATTATTTATCTGGATATTTCAAGGGTATTTGCCCCAAGTTAGTGTCGTGGCAGAAGATGGAACAAAAGCAGACGTGGCATTTTTACGCATTGACCAAACAGCACCTTGGTTATTTCAGCCGATGGAATATCTTGCTCGATTAGCTTCACCACTTGCATGGTTAGCAATTGGGGCTACTTTAGGGGCGATTAAGTTTAGAACAGCTTTAACCGATCGCACATCCTTGTTCTATAGCTTTAATAAAGTAATTATTGTTCCTCTTTTAAATATTGCTTTCCTTTCTTTGCTTGCAGTAACAAATGTTCTTGTTGTAAGTGATGTTTCTTTAGGAACAATAGTGATTATGATGGCAACCCCAACAGCTACAGTGGCAGCAGCGTATGCAATCAGCTTCGATCGAGATGCTTTGTTAGCTTCAAACGCATCGCTACTATCAACCATTACAGCAGTTATATTTATTCCAGTATGGATTATTGTAATTAATATAATAGCTGGATTACCTATATTTGGATAATGAAGCATAAAAGGAGAATGAAATCATGAATTTTAAAATAGTATGTTATGGAGTTCGTGAAAATGAAACTGCCTTCTTCCATAAACTTAATCTATATCAATTTCAATTAAAGCTAATAAAACCTTTGTTAACCCATGAAAACATAGAAACAGCAGAGGGCGCAGATGGTGTCTTATTAAGGGCTAACTGTACGGCTGATAGAAAAAACTTGAAGAAATTGCAGGAGTACGGTGTGAAGTATGTTTTCACTCGCACAGTAGGCTACAATCATATTGATTTAGAGGCCGCTAAAGATTATAACATATATGTAGCAAGAGTTCCTTCTTATTCTCCGAATGCAATTGCAGAATTAGCCTTAACTTTGGCAATGTCTTTGTTAAGGCATACAGCTTATACGACAGCAAAAACAGCTAATAAAGATTTTACCGTTGACCCAGTCATGTTTAGTAAAGAAGTGAGAAATTGTAAAGTAGGGATTATAGGTACAGGAAAAATTGGACTTACGGAAGCAAAATTGTTCAAAGGTTTAGGTGCAACAGTGTTAGGCTATGATATTTACCAAAGTGAAGCAGCTAAACGAGTGGTTACTTTTAAGGAATTGGACGAACTGTTAAAAGAAAGCGACATTGTTAGCATTCATGTTCCATACTTACCAGGTGAAAACGAAAAGATGATTAATAAATCATTTATTTCTAAGATGAAAGATGGGGCTATTTTAATTAATACTGCTCGTGGTGAACTGCAAGATAATGAAGCAATACTTGAAGCTTTGCTAACGAAAAAAATGGAAGGATTTGCTACGGATGTATTCGCTAATGAAAAAGAGATCTTTTTCCAAAAGTTTACTAACAACGATGAACTTGATCCAACAGTCAAGGGTTTGATTGAACTGTATCCAAGAGTGTTAATTACTCCTCATATCGGTTCCAATACAGATGAGGCACTTAAAAATATGATTGAAACTAGCTACCAAAATTTTTACGATGTACTAACAAATGGAAGAACTTCGAATGCCGTTTCTCTAACGAAAAATAGCTAAGTTACATTTTCAATAGTGGGGAGAGGATAACCGTTTGTTATATCCCCGCTGTATTTATTATGGAAAAACTTCTATCTATTATTATAATTTACCCTCCTGTTGGTGGAAAATCCATATGCTCAATATTTCACTTATTTTAATTACAAAAGTTAGTTTAGTTAGATTATATTTTAAAAGCGAAGCGACTGTACTATTATAAGCATGTAAGAGATAGCGCGCTAGATTATCTATAAATCAATATGTGAAAATATTCACAATATCATTTTGGAGGAAAAGACGATGGAAATACTAGAAATTTTTAAAACCACATTTACAGATATGAATATTATCAGTGCGATTACGTCAACGATGTTCATTATTTTATTAGGGTATTATTGTCGAAAGAAAAATATCTTTAGTGATCAAGTAGGAAAAATGTTATCCAGAGTGGTATTGTCTGTAGCGTTACCAGCTTTAGCACTAAAAGCTTTTATGAAAGACATTGACCAACAATCGTTAGCTGAGGGAATGGGTATTTTAATTTGGGGAATTGCTATTTATATTATTTTAATTATTGTCTCAAAACCAATGTATGCGAAGTTTAAAGGGGATAAAGAAGATACATTACGTGTACTAACTATTTTTGGTTCCACTACGTTCTTTGGTATTCCAATTGTTGGAGCAATCTATGGTGCTGAAGGTGTTCTATACGCTTCCATCTTTAATATTGGCTATCGGATCTTCCTTTATTCTTACGGCTATATTAAAATGAGTGGATTGAAAATGGAAGCAAAAAATATTAAAGAAATGTTTCTAAATCCAATAGTTATTGCTACCTTTGTAGGATTGTTTATCTGGATATTTCAAGATTCCTTACCACAAATGAGTGTTGTAGCAGCAGATGGTACTGCTTCAACAGTAGCATTTTTAAGAATTGACCAAACTGCTCCATGGTTATTTAAGCCAATGACATATTTAGCAAGCTTAGCTTCACCTTTAGCATGGTTAGCAATTGGCGCAACATTAGGATCTGTTGATTTTAAAACAGCTATTTCTGATCGGACATCCTTAATATACAGTGCGAACAAAGTTGTGCTGGTTCCAATTATTAACATTGTTATTTTGGCGATTCTTTCATTAACGGGCATATTGACGATGAGTGCAGTATCTGTAGGAACCATCGTTATTATGATGGCGGCCCCTACCGCAACAGTAGCAGCTGCATATGCAATTAGCTTTGATAAGGATGCGTTACTTGCTTCGAATGCTTCTTTATTATCAACGATTAGTGCAGTTGTCATGATTCCGATCTGGATTATTGTCATTAATATGATTACTTCAACAAATTTATTTTAAAAAAATAGGATTTGAGAGCCCGTACAAATGAAATGCAAGATTTGATATCTGATGATTAATAATATTCAATAAAGGAGAGGGTAAGAATGACGATTAAAGTAGTCTGTTACGGCGTAAGAGAGAATGAAGAGCCATTTTTTAACAAATTAAATAAATACGGTTTTGACTTAACTTTAGTGGAGGATTTATTAACACATGATAATATAGATACAGCAAAAGGAATGGATGCTGTGTTACTACGAGGGAATTGTGTTGCCGATAGAATAAATATTGGAAAAATGTGTAGCTTTGGGGTTAAATATGTATTTACTAGAACCGTAGGCTATAATCATATTGATTTACAAGCAGCAGCAGATTACGACATGTATGTAGCGCGTGTACCATCTTATTCACCAAATGCTATTGCTGAGTTAGCTTTAACGCTTGCTATGTCGTTATTACGTCATACTGCTTACACAACCGTTAAAACGGCGAACAAAGATTTTACTGTTGATTCCGTTATGTTTAGTAAAGAAATTCGTAACTGTAAGGTAGGGATTATCGGGACAGGGAAAATTGGTTTAACAGAAGCAAAGCTTTTTAAGGGACTTGGTGCAGAAGTGCTCGGTTATGATGTTTACCAAAGTGAAGAAGCAAAGCAAACAGTTACTTTTATGGAATTAGATGATCTATTAAAAGAAAGTGATATTGTGAGCTTACATGTTCCTTATTTCCCAGGAAAAAATGATAAAATGGTCAACGATGAATTTATTGCCAAAATGAAGGATGGAGCCATTTTTATTAATACTGCTAGAGGGGAACTTCAAGATAATGAGGCGATCCTTAAAGCGCTTCGTACACATAAATTAGCTGGTTTTGCCACGGATGTCTTTGCGAATGAAAAGGAGATCTTCTTCAAACAGTTTAATGATGGTAAAAAGCTAGATTCAACTGTACAAGCACTCGTTGATTTATATCCACGTGTGCTGATTACACCGCACATCGGTTCAAATACAGACGAAGCTCTAACGAATATGATTGAGACAAGCTTTGAAAACTTACATGATACGATTACAAAAGGGAGCACGACAAATGTCGTAGAACTTCCTGAAAAAAGTCAAGCTGTATCATAGATTGGTAAAAAAACGTATGATTCCCCCTAAAAGTCTATATACTTTTCTATAGTAAAAAAAGAGGAAGCATCTTTGAAGATGCTTCCTCTTTTTTACAGTAAGATACAAGGGCATCTTGAGTCGAGTTATTTTTTGCAGGTGAGTGATTACCTATCATGTTTGAAAGCAAGAAAAATGGTGGGTTTTGCAACAGACTTTCTTTTATCTAAAGGGTAAATTCACTTATAATCTACAATTAAATGCTCTTTGTTTGGCACGACATGGTAAATCATAATAGGACGACCAACGGATAAATATTTTAATTCTGATTCTAAAAAACCAATGTCATTTAAATGCTGCAAGTATTTTCTTGTAGAAATTCGTGATAAGTCTATACTTGAAGCAATATCCTCGGTAGAGAAGGCATGAGTCTGTTTTTCAATAGCTTGAAGCACCTTTTTTAAGGTTAGTTTGGATAAACCTTTAGGGAGAGGTGTTAAGACATTATTATTTCTGGATGATATTGGTGTTTTTTCTTTAATAAGCAGTTGATCTAACGTTTCTTGATCCGTTTTTTCCATGCTCGTTGTCAATTTATGATATTGCATAAAGTTATCGATGGCTACTTTAAATCGTTGGTAGGTAAAAGGTTTAATTAGAAAGTCAATGACTCCGTACTCTAAGGACGTTTTAATTGTTCCAATATCATCCGCAGCTGTAATCATGATGACGGGGATCGAATACTGTTTTTGTCTTAATTCTTGCAAAAATTCTAAGCCTGTTTGGCCGGGTAAATAAACATCAAGCAAGATTAAATTGGGTATGTCCATTGTTAAGGCTTCCCAAACTTCCGTAATTGTTCCTACTGCGGCAATGGTATGAAATCCTTCTGATCGTTCGATATATTGTTGGTTAATGGTAGCTACCATTGGATCGTCTTCAACGATCATTACTTTCATCATTTTTGTTCCTCCATTTGAACGGAAATTCGATACGAAAAGTACTTCCTCGTCCAGTTTTTGCTTGGACATCGACAAGTCCATGATACTGCTTTACAATGGATTGAATGGCGTCCAATCCATAGCCTCTGTTCTCTCCTTTTGTAGAATAACCGCGTTCGAATATTTTAGGTAATACATGTTTTTCAATACCCGGTCCTGTGTCTTGTACTTCAAACATGATTACTTCTTCAGCCTCATCATATTTCAGAAAAAGGATTACTTGCTTTTTAGAGCTATTTATGACAGCTTCTTTTGCATTGTCAATAAGAATACCCATAGAGAGTAGTAAGTCATGAAGCATATCGCCGATTTTTATCGCTGGAAAATAGGAGTCTTCATCAATGATTAATGTAACACCTTGTTCGTCGAGCTCACTTGTTTTCCCAAGTAAAAAACCTGCTATTGCTGAGCTTTTAATTTTATCCGTCACAAAGCCCATTTCACGATGATAATTATGATTAAGGACACGAACAAAATGGTGCACATCTTCATACTTTTCTAGTTCAATTAAACCTAAAATAGTGTGGAGTTGATTCATAAACTTATGGTTTTGCGCACGTAAAGAATCAATGTATTGTTCCGTCCCGCTTAACTCTCGAATTAGATGCTGTAGCTCAGATTGATCATATAAAGTCGCCACCGCTCCATAGATGTTCTTATCAATATAGATCAGTTGCACATTGACGATAAATTCAAAATGGTTAATGACTGTTACTCGGTTAGCGATCGGTTTCTCTGTTTTAAATACATCGTCAAATATTAAGGAAAAAAGCGTATCATTAAGGTATCCATTGGAATTTGCTTTTGTTGCAACTTCTGTTTTATTGAGTAGCTTATTAAAATTAACATTTTGTAATAATACCTTCCGCTTAGGAGAAACAGCAATAATTGCTTCACTAACAGAGTCAATAATAATTTCTTTCTCTTTCATATGAGCAACAATTTGTTTAGGTTCAAGTCCTAATAGCACTTTTTTCAAATATCTTGCTAAGTAAAGCGCACCTATGATACCTACTAATAGACCAACACCGAGGCCGACATATAAATTTTTCCGCGCATTCCATAATTCATCATTAATAGTTTGTTGCACATACCCTACGCAAACAATTCCAATCTGTTCCCCTTCGTCATTCCAAATCGGTGTAAAAAAGCGTGTTCCTTCTCCAAGGATTCCTACATGCCTAGAATAATGCTCTGTACCATTCAATGATCTACTTGCATCGTCAATATTAGAAAATGTGCCACCAATTACACTTTCATCTGGATGTGACTTTCGAGTAAGGTCATTATCTAAAACAACAACAAAGCTGACGCCAGTTGCATTCATCACTTCATTTGCATAGTTTTGAATAGCAGCGTCTGACGGAGAACCTTCCACTTTGTCTATCACACGCGTATCTTTAGCGACCATTCTAGCAACATTTTTAATTTTATTTTGCACTGCTCGATGTTCTCTCTCCAATACATAGTCATCTAAAAGAATGGCAGAAGCAATAAGCGAGGCTATGACAGAGATTAAAACGAGCAAGGTAGTCATTTTCTTCAATGAAAGTTTTGCCAGCCATTTATCTTTAATGTTGTCCAGATCCCTTCTGTTTTTTCTGTTCTTTATTGTAGCAGGATTGCATCCTCACTTCCAATAGTATGTGAGGAAATGAGCCTGAAAAGTACTTAAGAATTTTTTGCACAAATTAAGTATTAGTACAAATGTGGTTCGTTAAGAGTTGGTGACATGAACAATAATGAGAGAGTTGGTAACATTTGTTAGTCTCTGTAAGGAGATTAGTAAACAAGTGCTCCATATAAAAAGGGAAGGGAATATGCTTTTCATCTAGTTCATGCACCTGATCATAAGTGGTTAAATCATAAAGATAGTTGAGACTAAGGAGTGTGTTATACAGATTATTGGACTTGGTTGAAGATCAGATCCCATTGCTTGTTGTTTAATTGATGCAAAACTTAATCTAAAAGAAGATACTATGGTGTGATATGTATAAAAATGTTGGTTTTAACTACGTAGCGATATTCGTTCATAGAAATGGTGATACAGAAACTGTGTATATTGTCATGACCAAAGAAATATGGAGAAATTGACAAGTATTATATCGATTACGATTTCCTACGAATACTTGCAATATCACACGTTCTTATGTATAATAATAATTGTCGCTTTTAATTGATTCTATGATTCCGTAGCTCAGCTGGGAGAGCGCCACCTTGACAGAGGCTGACGGAAATTAAACGGATTACATACGCGCTGAAACGTTGTTAAATCAATGTTTTGGCGCTTTTTTGTGCGTTGATATAACGATGACATAGCGGTGACTTAGACGTAAGGTAAAGGAACTAATTCGGTACGTTGCACGCCATTCCAAACAGGGAGGTGTGCTTTTTTTTGTGGGCAAAATTAAAGAGGATTTACCTATATTATTTCGAACATTCCTATCAATTAAAATTGCCGAGGGTAAGGCAGAATCAACTATAAAACAATACGAAGATAATTACGCATATTTTGAGAGATTCCTTGAATTGCGAGAGATGCCTAAATCTTTTAGTGAGTTAAATCGAACGTTATTTCGGGACTATATCACGTATATGCAAAAAGAGATTATTACTTTTGACGGACACCACTATAAAAGTAAAAAGCAACGTAAAAAAGGGCTAGCATCAGGAACTATCAATACTAGATTAAAAACGCTTAGGGTGATGTTTAGGTGTCTGTACGAGGAAGAAATAACATCAAATAATCCAATGGCGGGTATAAAGAACATTCCCGACCCAGTAGATAATATCGAAGTATTGTCAATTGACGAAATGAGGGGGTTGCTACAAGCACCGGATAAAACAAGTTACGCAGGAATGCGTGATGTTTCACTTTTATATCTTTCAATTGATTCTATGGCTCGAATTGGCGAGTTAACGCAATTAAAGAGTAACGATTTTGACTTTGACCATAACACCGTAACTATAAGAGCGGGAGTTGCTAAAAACAGAAAACCACGTACTTTGCCACTAAGACCGGCTACGACGAAACTTGTTAAGCGATTGGTTCTAGCAAATGAGGATTTTGATACAGAATACGTGTTTTTAACTAACTATGGAGAGCCAATAGATAGGGATTTATTTAGAAAGAGACTTTACGAGTATGGAGATAAAGCGAAAATTAAAAAGAAGGTACACCCTCATTTGTTGAGACACTCCGCAGCTACTGCTTTTTTAGAAGATGGAGGTTCAATAAGGCATCTGCAAATGCTACTCGGTCACTCCGACTTGCGGATGGTTTTGCGATACACTCACTTATCAAACAAAGCGGTTGAGGGACAGCATACGTTGCACTCGCCGATAAATAAAATTGCTGATAAAAGGAACCGTCCGAGGAAAACAAAGATATAAAACAAAAAAAAGAGCGCGCACCACACCGGGCAGAACCCGATACACTACGCACCTCACCTATCGTTAGTGTATCGCAAAAAACGGTAATTGTCAAGCGCCTCTTTACGAGGAGGAATCGCAATGCATTACTTATCGAAATATCAAGTATTTACCGACATTAACGAATTAAACCACCACGTTAAACAGCATACTAATCGCAGAAAATACGACATGAACGACACCCAGCGCAACGTATTACAATTTATATCGCAATATTCCGTTAAGTACCCCGGAGCAAGCCACTTAAAAACGCAAACGATCGCAGACGGGGTTAACAAGTCTCGTCGTACAGTAGAGCGAGCAGTCAAGGCGTTGGTTTCGTTAGGAGTCATCGAAAAGTTAAGCACAACTAGAGCAATTAGAGGCGGAAAAGGTGCTAACATTTATCGTATTTTGCCGTATGTTGGCGAGTCGAAAATGTCGCATGGCAAAGAGCCGAAGAAAGCACGTCCAGCAGCGGAAAGCGAGCCGATTGTCGAAAAGCAAACCGACAATTTTATAAGCGAATATAATTACGTGTTAGAACCGTCGGCAGAGTCAACGAACATACCTGCGCCTTTATACGCTGTGTTAAAGCCGTTCTTTTTCGGCAAGGAGTTACGTAAATACGTCGGTATAGTGTTTCGTGCTAAGTCATCTAAAGTACGCTTAGAAGCTCATACAGAGGCGTTTCAAGCGTGTATCTTAGATTGCATACAAAGGTATAAACGTGGGCAAATACGTAACTTAAGCGGGTATATGTACGCCAGTGTGCGCAAGTTAAGCAGGCGTTTATTTTTAGGAGAGGGGTGCGTATAAATGCGACTAAAATACTGGATAGGCTGCCGGTTGTTCCGCAAACACAGATACAGCTATTTCAACGGAAAATGTATCGTTTGTGGACGTAGGCATAAAACATAAAAGATGAAAGGGCTGTAAACGAGACATTCGCTCTTAGTACTAGGTACTAAGAGCAGACATAAGAAGAAACTCGGAGTAACTGCGGGGTTTTCGTCAACCTAACGTTGCAATGCGTTTACAGTTACCGCGATACTATATGTGGTTTAATTTACGTTTTCGTGTACATATATAGTTAATTCCGCCGAATTGTCGGGCAAAGCGTTCACGACGGACGACCTTCCGAAATTTTCGGGAGCCGTCAATTTGTCGCTAATTTGTTTTACAACCGGAAATCCCGAAGTGAGTTGGCGATCTCCTGCTCGCGTATCCCGATGTATCGTTTAGTTGTCGCTTGGTCTGCGTGGTTAAAAATCTCCATTAAGGTAGCAACATCTTTAGTCCGCTGGTAGTAATGATAACCGAATGTTTTGCGGAGTGTATGCGTTCCTATATCGTTCCTTCCGATCAAGTCTGCCGCCTTGTTAAGTATCCGATAAGCCTGTGTAGTCGTTATATGACCGTTTCCTTTGCGGCTAGGGAACAGCCAAGATTCGGCAGGCTTGTCGGCTACATATTCGGCTATGTCCGCCATGATTGCGTTTAAGTGAACAGTCCGCTTTTTCTGCGTTTTACCTTCTCGAATAGTAAAGTTTGTTCGTCCTTTTACATCGGCTATTTTTAACGTTACTATATCGCTAATTCTCAATCCGGTATTAATTCCGATATTAAACAAAGTTAGATTACGTAGGGATTGATCCATTTGTCCGACGCCTTTTCCGGCTATCTTTAAAGCTTCGCGGAACTCCGCTATTTCCTCCGTCGTTCTCAACGGTTGTACATCTATTGTGTTCGTCATTTTATCTCCGTCCTTCTATCGTTTTATAGTGAATCGTATGTATTGTTGTATTGTATATAAACATAATACCGTACATTCAATCGATAGTCAAGCACATAACCTTTATGATACAATGAATCGTATGTAAGGAAATATGTATAAGATTACATTCAGTAATGACAGGACGAGCAGGGCGAGACGGAACGCACAACGGCGACCACGTAATGCGAGCGGAGTGAGGACGAGGAAACCACGACGTAAACAGGCGGAAGCAAGCCGACGGAAGCAAGCGGAGTGAGGACGAGACAGAACAGCCAAAAAACAAATCGAAAATACATGCCGGATTTATTCGAGGGAAACGGGCTGGACGAGATAACCCCGGGGGGTGGTCGTTTTAGTTTCGCTTTGCCTGACCTGCGCAATTTTCTTACAAAATTTTAAACTTTGGGAATGGTCGGGAAGTCGTGGCGATGTATCACAAACGTTCATTTTCGCGCGCTCACCTTAAACTGCTCTCTTTTATACCTACATACAGATATAAATAAGTACTTGTGACCGATTTTGTACATCCCTGAAACGTGACAAAAAGCGGCAATAGTAATTCGGCTGTTCTATGAGGAAGAACGGAGGAAGTCGGAGAATAAAAGAAACTCTACGTTAAAACAAAATACCGTTTTGCCAGATTTGGAAAAACGAGAACAATCGCAAGTACACGTAGAACTCGCAAAGAAAGCCGGAATAGGTAAATCGTCAATGGCTTATTAAAAGCCGACCGGACTTGTTCGAATTAGTCTTTGACGGAAACTACACGCAGATGAAGAAAGACGAGGAGCCGGAAGTTGACGACGAGACATAATAAAACCCCATCCGACTAAGGACAGGGCTATACTTTATTTGGTTAATGTAACGCCTTGCAATTTTATATATTGTCCATCTTCTATTGTAATATAAGTATCAGCCTGTACGTTTTCATTAGTAATGATGTTGTTTACTCCGCCTGCACTATTTTTAGCTACCTCATAATATCCCATACCACTTTCTAGCGTGACTTTATATTCGCCGGGGTCGATGTCTTTTCCCACCTTGTACATACCGTCTTTGTAAACTCCGTCATCCGGTTTAACATTAGGTGCTTTATCTACCGGGTACATTTCAGCGCCTTGCATTTTAAAATAGTTTCCGTCGTTTAAAGTGACATAATGGTGTGATCCGCTAGTTAAATTAGCGTTAAATATGATGCTTTCTACTTGACCTTTACTGTCCTTTGCATTTTCTATGTATCCCATGCTGTCGGCAAACACTAAGTATTCGCCCGGGTCGATGTCGCTGCCTACTTTATATGTGCCTGCTTCTATAGCTTTAGTTTTCGGATTTTCTTCTTTTTTAGGTTTTTCTTTTTCTTTCTTCTCTGCTTTTGGTTCTTCCTTTGTGTCTTTTTCTGCATTAACTTCTTGGTCGTCGTCCGCTTTCTCTGGTGTTTCTTCAACCAAAGATCCTATTCCCCCTAGAATTATTATTACCGCTAATACCCAAAACCACCATCTTTTAAATATCGGTTTCTTCACTTTTTCTGACATAATTAACTCCCCTTATTAATCTGAATTTACTAAGACAATGTTATCATTTTATGGATAATATTTCTATAGAAAGAACTTTCATCCGACATCAATATAATAACTGCTGAAATAAACGCCTATAAACAGGTGGCAGGCGAAGCAATTTTCGAGATTGGTAGGCGGTTGAAACACGTAAAAGAAAACGACTTGGCACACGGGGAATGGTCGAAATGGTGTAAAAACGAGATAGGTATTACTAGACAGCAAGCAGATAGGTTCATAGTAGTTTTCGAGGAATTAGGGACAAATGACACGACGTCGTGTCAAATCGGTGTATCGCGGCTATACGAAATAGCCACGCTCCCACCCGAACAACGAGAATCCGAACACACCACGTCAAAAGGCGAACAGAAAACCCCCGCCGAAATGACGGTGCGCGAGTTACGACAACTCAAGGCGGACTTAAAGAAAGCGGAGGAACGAGCCGAACTCGAACGCAAGGAACGGGAACGACTCGAGGAATACGCAAACAAGAAGCCCGAAGTGCGGACGGAATATATCGAAGTACAAAAAGAATCGCCTGAGCTCCGCGATCGGTCATTCGACACACCTTATGCGTGGGCATATGTCCTAACGTTAGGACATTTAGGACGGTAAATTTGCGACGTCGCAAAATAAGGAGGTGGGGACTTGCTAATCCGAAATTCGGAATACCAGCCCGTCTCACGGAGATTGCGGAGACAGGGAAGTACTGACGGTGTATTTATGTCGTGGTACCAGTCAATCGGATTCACTCCAAAACAGGTTAGCCGGTTGATCCAACGATTCGAGTTATTGACAAATTGTCAAGAACCGGAGCAGGCGCTAATCGAAGACCTACCCGTCTCATTAACGTACGAAATCGCAAAACCATCCGCAGATTCCACGCCAGCCGACGAGAAATGGTTGTCCGCAACTCCGCCTTTAATGAGGCGTCGAAAAGGGCAACGTTGCACCATTTAGGAACGCCGCTGATTGTGGATAGGAGCAACGCAAATAAATCCATTCAGTAAGTGATGCGAGCGTGGGAACGTACCCACATGGGTAAGCTATTTGCTTGCGTGTGTGTGGTTTGATTCGACCCGAATCATTTCCGGTAGGGTTGTGATAAGATAGAGTGCGTTTATTCCAATATGTCGGAAAGACGTCTTTCCGACGTCGGGAACTTACCGTCATTTCATCAACCGTTTTAGCATCCCCACTTGAAAGAGTATGTTCTTTTTCTCGTTCTTTTACAGGAATTTGAGCTATCTCATACAAAGCTTTTATTCCTAAATTGCGTCCCGAGACGTAATTTGAGTTACCTAATTCCTCGTATATACGAATAAACCTTCCTGCATAATCTCTGGTCATATCTATGCTTTCCAACCACTTGCCGATCTATCTCCTTAGGTAGCGACAACATTTCAAATATTTTACCGCTAGTCAAAAGCGACGACGTCGTCGTATTTGTGTACGTACCCAACTTTTTGAGCGTCATCGTTCTCCCAAAATAGGAGGACTAGCTTCGTAATCACCTCCAATTTGGCGCTTACAACCGATTAAAGTATACCAACGTACAAAAACGTGTGTAACTGACAGCTTTTTAACGAAATAAAAGGCGCACAGACGTTTCTTTTTCATTCGAATGTATTAATACCCACGACAAACAAAACGCCTTAAATGCGCTTATTTTAACGAAAATCTGCTACTCGTTTTCCGCTTTTTCCAACGACATTATTTCGTTTATATCCTCTATATCAAACATTTCTGCAATTTTAGCAATAGTTTCAGTATTAACTCTTTTTATGTCCTTCTTGCACATGTCATTAACAGTCGACGGACTGAGTTCTAACCTTTTAGCAAGTTCCAGTTGAGTTACACCTTCTCTTTTCAATATTTCCTGAATATGTAATTTCACTCTCATTTATAATACTCTCCTTATTATGTTCTTTAATGAAATTATATATTAATTCGGTTAAACCGTAAAATTTATGTTGACATTCGGTTAAACCGAATTTATAATTGAGTTATCGATTCGGATAAACCGAATATATCGTAATCAAGAAAGGGCGATTCAAATATGAAAACTATAAACAACAGCAACAAAGGTACAGTAACAATTACGGCGGACTATAACGAAGTAGCCATTCTACAACTCGCATTAAAAAAGCTGATGACTCAATCCACCGAAAAGGAGTTAGCGTCGGAAGCAAGTCGGTTGTTGCATGACGTAAGCAACCCCGTTAGCACATCGCCGACTGTTCATTGTTCTTATTGCAACGCAGAAATACCAGACGTTAATAAGGCTTGGCACGAAATTAGCGAAGTTGAGTCGCAAGGGTATATCGTCTGTTCACTCGATTGTTTAAAGGAATACGCTAAACGTTTAGGGGGCGGATACACATGCTAAATTATTACAATCAGTTAAACAAATTACGCGAGAAAATAAACGAAGATTTTGATTACTATCGCAAGCAAAACAGCTTGATTGATCGCAGGCTAAACGGACTAGGAAAACGTGGGGACATTCGCCGGACAGCCGAGGAAATGCAGGAGTTACTAGAGCAACGGCAGAAAGTAAAGGATGCCTCTTTACAGTTAATGCCATTATGGGATTTATTTCGGCACGGTTGGACTGAAGCAGAAGAACGTTTTTACAAAGCGTTAAGTCACTCAAAAAATTCGGAAGGGGAGAATTAAAAATGAAAAAAGAAACGGCGCAAGTAGTGGTTAAAAAGACGGTGGTAGGCTGGTTCAACGTGTATTTATTCGAGGGGGAGGGCGCAGAACAAGTCGGATGGATTAATATGTCACCGCAGCAGTTTACGGAGTTTTTCCCGGGGAAATCGACCGACTTTAAGCTAATGGCGCAGGAAGTTACGCAAGAACAAGTCGATAGGATATTAAGTGCGGGCGTGTTGGTTGCGTAAGTCTAAAATAATTGTATCACTTTTGGAGATTAATGCGGCAATAAGTAATAGTGAGGGGCTTACGCACTCGTTTGTAAAGTTTTTGTGACAATTTTAATTTTATTAGTTACTTTTTACCGTTTAGTTGTCTTAATAAACGCAGAAAAGGTTGAGTCCGGTCGGGCGAGTGCGTAAGCAATGATATCGGAAATTACGTGTAGTTATGGGGCATTTCCACTACGTTTCATTTGCCCCCAAGTCTTTTTTGCAAAAGCCTTGTATCGTCCAGTACTTATATTACTTTATCGGAGTTACTTATTTTCGGAAACAGATTAAATAATATATAGCCCGGCTTGTAAGTGATTTTCTTACAAGACGTAGGTTTTTAGATAACGTATATACATGACGCAAATACATGGCGGACATATAAAACGCATGTTGTTGCCAACCTTTTTCGGCGGTATATGTACTATGTATTTTTCGGAGTATCTTTTAACGTAAGTGGGACTGATATAGAAGATGAGTAAGCAAATACGAAAATCGAAGTAAAACAGAGAAAAACATTGATATAGGGGTGTTTTTTGAAGGTGATCAGGATTTTAATTTGCACACAAAATGGTACCTATTTTTTCGATAATGCACACAAAATGGTACCTATTTTTTAATGTAATAAAAACAAATTACTGGAATGTAAAGTTTTTGTGACAATTTTAGTTTTATTAGATACTTTTTCCGTTTAGTTGGCTTAGAGGGTGTTAGAGGATTTAATTATTAGTAAATGGTCACTTTTAACAATTTAGTCACTTTAATAGGTGTAATTTTTTACGCCATTTTTGCCGTTTACTTGGTCTATAGGGTGGTAGAGGATTTAGTTTATTTTTACGCCATTTTTAGCTTTTAGTTGTCTATATAAATGCCGAAAGGGTAGATAAAAGGAAGGTTTTAGGTTTGGAGGTTGCCTATTACTTTCCTATATTTTTTATATTTTGAGAAGTTTTTTACAACAAATTAAAAAAAGATACTAAATTTAAAGGAGGTTTTATAGATGACTAACAGACAATTAAAGTTATTGCGTATGTACTCCGGCTTAACCCAACGAGAATTTGCGGAATTAATCGGAGTTGCCCCATCTACCGTTGCCAAGATTGAGGCCGGATTTACTTACGTTACCGACGCAACTAAGGCAAAGATTCTACGTAAGTTTGATCTCACTTGCCCCGAATTTACATATTTTTGCATACAAATGGACACAGAAAGGATAATGGCGAATGACAACTAATAATTATCGCGATTTTAAAGCTGAACAGCAGGCGTATAAGGACTTACATCCTAATACGAGGAAACAAATCGTAAAAATGACGCAAGATTTTATCATGCAAGACGGAGTTGCAATTGATTCAGAAACTGGCGAAATAATTACCGATAAATTACATGTCGAGCCTAAAATTAACGGCGAAGTAATTAAAGGCAAGCAGACGGTTGACCACTTAGCCGAACATCAAACAGCACACGGTGGATTTGTGTTTGCGTTTTTTGAAGCATATAGATCAATGAATGATAGATTTCCGTTTTTAAGTAAGTCAGACTTAGCTAGGTTAATGTTTATTGGTACATACGTAAGCTGGCAAACTAATCACCTTGTATACGATAACGGCAGACCGATAAATAAGAAAAAACTAGGGGAGTTGTTAGGAATGAGCCGCAATGCTTATGCAACTTTTTATAAGACGTTAATAAAAAATGGAATATTGACGGAATCTGAAACAGGTTTAATGGTCGATCCTTCATTGTTTTACCGAGGTGATCTTAGTAACGCACCGGAACAAACTAAAAATTTACAGTACACGCGAATATTTCGAAAAACAATCCGGGACTTGTATAACATGTTCAATGGTCGAAGTATTAAAAAACTAAGTGTAGTCTATGAAATTTTACCGTATGTGAATTTTAACTATAACATCATTTGCCATAATCCAGACGAGGTACAGCAAGAAAAAATTATACCTATGACATTAGCAGAATTAGCACAAAAACTAGGGTATGCAGACCACAGAAAATTAATCCGAGCGTTGCGTGAGATAAAACTAGACAATGTATCTGTATTCGGTTTTTTCTCGGTTGAAAGAGACTCCCGGAAAAAGAAAGTAGTTGTTAATCCAGCGGTAATTTATGCAGGGAATGGCAAGCATTTGGATGCGATAAAAATATTATTTAGATAATAAACGCTAGTTACTTAGTAAGCAGGTGGTAACGGCGTTTTTTATATTCAATTTTACAAAAGAGAGGATTTTTACAATGACAAACGAAAACAATTGGACAGAAAAACGGAAAGAACTAGAACGTAACCTATTAGACGCAAAGGAAAAGGTAATGCACTACGACAGTACTTTTCGCCCTTATCGCAAGGTAACGGATAGCGAATATCACGAAGCTAAACGAGATGTAATCCGGTTAGCAACCGAAATTAGAAACGGAGACCACGAAGCAACCAAGCCCGCCGATCCCTACGAAGGCATGTCCGTCGCTCAATTACAGCAACTTTACGACGACAAAAAAGCCGAATACAAAGGCGGAGCAGGTAGCGGACGGCAAGCAGCGGAGTTATTGACGATTAACACACGTATTCAAGCATTAGAAGCAGGCGAGGCGAGTGAGTAACAGCAGTAATGAGTTATGGCGACAGGAACCGGGCTGGCTTGCGGGGTATACGGAAGATCGTGATTTGATACGGAGGATTAAGCGATACAAGCATGACTGGCGTATCACTGCCGACTACTTCAAAAACGGCAGATTAATCGGCGTCCATTTTAAGATACCAAGCGAGCAACGACGCCCAGCAGAACGAATGTTTGAATGTAAGGTAAAGCCATATTAAGTCGGAGGGGGTAAGCGAATGTACTGCATATCCAAGCAACATACGTATGTAAAAAACTACCCGCCGTTTGAGTCGTTAATCAAAACGGATAAAAACGGGAACAGCACGCCATTAATTGATAACGACGTAGTTTTAACGGTGCTGGACGAAAACAAGTACGAGATTACTTGCGGAAATAAGCTGCTAGCGCAAGGCATTTACGACAATATATTCCAGACCGTGGATAGTTTACGGCGATTCGGCGTGCCTAGACCGGACATTGCGGTGTATACGCATGAGCGCCGACGCGTTAGACGGAAGTACGATTTGTTCGAGGAAGAAATCGAATGGCAGGCTACGGAGTTACAAAGACCTGAACGGCAGAAAAAAGATGAATGGCAAGAAGAACTGGGCTAATAAATTGCTGGCGGAGTTGCAAGACAAAGCGAAGGAGGTCAATTAGTGCTGTATAATGTTTTTATCCACAAAGCAAGCGACGGTAAGAGGTCGATATATGCTTATTTAATCCAAAACGCCCGCACGGGGAGTTACACCGAGCATGTTATTGACAAAAAAATTAAACGTAACGACAGCGAGAACGACTTTAAAGCGTTTCAAGCAATTATCCGACATACTGCCAAGCAAACCGATATACATAAAGCTAATTTCATTTTTGTTAAAAATATGACCGAGTTTTTATATCAACTCGTAGGCATTGAAGAAACGGAGCATACATATTTACGTGATTCCACAAATTGGCTCTTGCAGAGATTTATCGATTACAAATTTGAAGGCTCAAACGGGGAAGAACACCAAGCCGTAGCTGTTATCGATAATGGAATGCAGGAATTGGAACGACACAAAAGCGCATTATACAGGTTCCAACGCTTAATTAAAAAACTAAAGGGAGAGGATTTAACGTATGAGTAAAGACGTAAGAACTGTAAAAGTTGAAAAATCGCAGGAACTAAAGGACTTAATCGCAAAGTACCATCACCAACAGCGGAAAATCGAAGAACGCCGCAAGCAAGCGCAAGAACAGGCGGAAAAAGTGCAAGCGGAGTTATCGCAAGCCCATCAGCAATTAGAGCGCGCAATGGACGATACCCTTGCTGATCCAAGCGAAGCAAACGAAGAAAAGGAACGGCAGTTGCGTCGTAAAATTGCCGATCTACAACTCGATTTACAAGGCGCACAGGGTCGTAAAGATAGGGCGTTTAGATCGGGTTCATCTGACGCCAATGCAACGGCAAGGCAAGCGGTTCACCTCGCAAAACAAGAAGCGCAAGACGCGATAGCACAGCACTTTGACACCGTTAAAAAGCGAATTGAGGACGCTAAGTACGAGTATTTAAAGGCGCTTGTTGGTTATCGACAATTTGAACTAGACGTAGAGGGAGGGATATTTTTTGATACGGTGCAGGCAGTGAGGCAGGAAAATACAAACGTGCAACGACCAAGCGTGCCGATTTTATACCCCTTTAGGTTCCCGTCGGATGGTGATAATTTTTATGGAGTGGTTGATGTAGAGGTTAGCAGAGCATATAAACGCGGTATAATTACGCGCGGGAGTGTGCGACCGGAAAGAGAAATTAACTAACGGAGGGGCTGATGCCTCTCTTTTTTATTTAAGGAGGTGGTAAAAGTTGAAAAATAAGTTTGCTAAGGTATTTAGCTACACATTTGCAACCGTCATTTTAGTAGGCATGTTGTTAGCAGCAGTAGGATTAATGGCAATTGGATTAAACTTTATTTACAGCTTTTTATAAGCGATTGGGGGAGGGGTCAATTTGAACAACAAAAAAGACATACAAGATATAGTGGTTAGTTGCAATAATAAGGTTGAACATATGATAACTACTAAGCCAAGTCGCCTCACATATGAGAGAGCGGCTTTTTTAGTTGTGCAAGCTGAGTTAAAGCTTAAAAACTTAAAACTAAGCGCAGAGGATCGACAGCACTTCTCAATGTTACGTGAAGCAATGCAGGAACTACGGAAAGCCCTACAAGCGGGCGCTAAGGGTGACCGCAAAAAACATGATACACATTTACAAAAGTCGCAGGACCTCGCCAATGAGTACGCAAGGCGCGTTGATAGCTAATGGTCGGAGATGTACTGGTAAAAATAGGAGCAGATATATCGGACTTTACTTCCGGGCTAAACCGAGCCGCTCGAGATATGAGTTCGTTCGGCGATAGGATGAGTACGATAGGCACAACGGCAGCTACAGCGTTTGGAGCAATTGCAACAGGCGGAGTGGTGGCAATCGGTGCGACAGTAAAGGCGGCAAGTGACTTTGAGTCGGCGTTCGCCGGAGTTGAGAAGGTGCTATCAGGTTCGGAACAAGACTTTGCGAAGTTAGCCAAAGGAATTCGTGACATGGCGAAAGAACTTCCAGCAAGTACAGAAGAAATCGCAAAAGTAGCGGAGGTATCGGGACAACTAGGTGTAAGCAAGAAAGACTTGCTCGACTTTACGCGAACAATGGTAGATTTAGGAAATACGACGAACTTATCTGCAGAAGAAGCGGCGACTTCAATCGCTAGGTTTTCGAACATTATGGGAACGTCATTAAGCGATGCTGACCGTTTAGGTTCGGTTATTGTGGACCTCGGTAATAATTTTGCCGTAACTGAAAGCGAGGTTACCGCTATGGGTATGCGATTAGCTGGAGCAGGTAAGCAAATCGGATTATCAGAGTCGGAGGTACTTTCGTTTGCCGCGTCTCTATCGAGTTTGGGACTTACGGCAGAAGCCGGAGGTAGCGCATTTTCTCGAGTTTTCCTAAACATGAAAACGGCGACTATGGAAGGCGGCGAGTCATTAGAAAACTTCGCTAAAGTTGCGGGAATGTCTACAGACGAATTTACAAAATCATTCGAAAAGGACGCAGCGGGGGCAGTATTATCGTTTTTAAAGGGATTAGACTCAATGAACCAAGAAGGCGGTAACACAGTCGGCATGTTAAAAGACCTCGGTCTAAACGAAATTATCGTTAGAGACTCGCTATTAAGGGCGTCAGAGGCTACTAACGTCTTTAGTGACGCATTAAAAACGGGAACATCAGCTTGGCAGGAAAACAGTGCGTTAACAGAAGAAGCGGCTAAGAGATACGAAACATTTGCCTCAAAAGCTGAGGTTTTGTGGAACAAGATACAAGATATTGCTATTTTAATCGGAACGCCGTTAATGGAAGCACTATCTCTTATGATTGAGGGTATAACTCCGGTAATTGACGCAATGGGGCGATTAGCCGAATGGTTTGCAAACACAAATCAGACGTTTCAAATGTTTATTTCGTTTGGCGTTATCATCGGAACTGTTCTCGCTGCACTTGCCGCGGGAATTGGAATAGTAATCGCTGTAGTCGGTCAAATGATGATCGGGTTTACGGCTGTAGCTACTGCCGTTGGTCTTACGTCAGTAGCACTAGCGAAGATAATAGCGATAGTAGGCGGAGTGATAGCAGCAGTAACCGCCATAATCGGAATTGTAGTGTGGGCTTATAATGAGTTCGACTGGTTTAAGAATTTAGTCAATTCGACATGGGAGGCGATTAAGACAGGCGTACAAATTGCGTTTGAGTTTGTGCGGGAAATCATTACGACGATAGTTAACGAGGTGGTTTCGTTTGCGGGCGAACAACTAGCTAAGTTTCAAGGTTTATGGGATAAACATGGCGAGGCGATTGCGGCTGGTATTTCCACATCGTTTGAAATCGTGAAGGGCGTAGTGTCCGTGGGCATGTCATTTATTAAAGGGTTGTTTGAAACGGTTTGGCCTGTAATATCAGGTGTTGTTAAGGTAGCATGGGGAGTTATAGAGACGGTAGTAGGTTCTGCGATTGATATTGTAGTAGGTCTTATTGACGCCGGAATGTCAATAATGAAAGGAGATTGGGAAGGTGCTTGGGAAGCGATAAAAGGTATTGGGGAAGATATTTGGCACAATATTGAGGATTTCTTCAAAAATATTGATTTAATGGAAATAGGTAAAGACATACTTAAAGGATTAATAAAAGGGTTCACAAGTATGAAAAAACAAGTAACAGATACAGTCGAGTCGATAGGTGAAAGCGTTAAAAGGACTTTCAAAAAGTTTTTCAAAGTAGCTTCCCCATCCCGCGTCATGCGCGACGAAGTCGGAAAAATGATCGGCAAAGGTTTAATCGTCGGAATGGACGCAGAAATAGCGAATATCCAAAAAATGGCGTCAAGATTATCCGAAGCAGCAACGCCAGCCCAGCCAAAACTAGCCGGCTTTGACACGTCAAACCTACGCAACTACTCACGCCAAGCTACGTCACGCTTACAGGCGGAAATGCAGGCGTCTGGTACGTTTGAGAGAGACGGCGAGCAAAACGCACTATTGGCGGAGATACGGGACGAACTCCGCAGGCAGAAGCAGATGATCGTCAAATTAGACGGACATACAGTCGGTGAATTAGTAGAGCCTTACGCATCGGAATTTAAGTCTCGTAAAGAAAGAATAGGCAGGGTTTCCTTGTAGTAAGAAAGGAGGCGGTATATTGATCAAAAGTCCAGAAAACATGACGTTTAATGGCGTCAACCTTGCGGAGTCCTTTACGGATTCCGCGAAGGGTACGTATTTTATCGTAAATAACGTAGATGGGCGCGGAGTTTTAGGGGAAGTTTTATGTAAAAGTAAGTATGTGAGGGCGTTCCTATAATGAGGGGGGCGTCCTCTTTTTTTTTTTGCCAAAAATAGGTTATTATGCGAAAATACTTATAAATTAAGCAAATGGTGGCAAATAGGGGGATGTTGAATGAAGAAAATAAGAGAGTGGTTTAAAAATCTGACAAGTATAAAAAAGATAGGAGTAGTTTTTGTCGGTGTTACTGTAGTACCTTCCGTAATTATTGTTGTGCTATCTATATTAGTAACGTCTGTCGGTCTAGCTACTGGTGCGGTGGATATGGACGACATAATGTCCGAGGAAAAGGAAAATGTCGAGGGAGAAACCAGCAAAAATGAAGGAAAAGAAGTAGAGAAAAACACGGATACTAAAAAGGGAGAAAAGGAATTAAAGGAAAAAGATATACCCCAAAAAGATAGTAAAACAGAAGAAACTAAGAAAAAACCTTCTACAGACGATTTAGAGAAGTGGGTTATCAAGACAGTAAATGACGAGATAGGTGAAGAATCAAATACAGATAAAAAGCGTATAGACAAAGTTAGTTTAATTGATTACGTGTATACTGAGAATAACGACAAAGACAGAGTCGTCAACTTATATTTAAACGCGGACGATAATTTCACGTTAAAAATGATCGGTAGAGGTATTTTAATGAAGTCGTCTGACGTATTTCAAAGTCTTTTTAAAGACGATAGAGTCGCAGAGGTCGGTTTATTTTGGCAGTTAGGGACGATAGACAAGTACGGCAACACTTCGGACGACGTTATCACTAAAGTTATTTTAAAGCGCAAAACGTTTGAAAAAATAAACTACGATAATTTCCTCGACCAAGATTATGAAATCGTTGCAGACTCATTCTTCATGCGCGATGAGTTTTCGGAGTAATTTCCGGGCTGTCCGTTTTTTTATGTCGAAAACTCTTGCAAGGTTGCGGAACTACTGATATAATACGAGATATGATCGTGTGACATACCGAATGACTTACCGCTAAGGAAGTTCGTTATAACAACGTTTATACCGTATTGATTCTATGATTCCGTAGCTCAGCTGGGAGAGCGCCACCTTGACAGGGTGGAGGTCGTTGGTTCGAGCCCAATCGGAATCATACCTCAGAACGCTTGGTACGAAGGTATCGAGCGTTTTTTGTATGCTATAGTTTATCTTTTTTCCATAGAATTAAATATTAATCTGCCTTGATCTTATCACTTTGTAAGTTTTAACTAAATGGCATGATTAGGTTAAACAAACATCGGGAAAGAGATTTTCAAATATGAAATCATGGAGGTAAGTGATGGAGAAATCAATAAAATTAACTAACACCTTACTGTCGTGTATGGGAGAGCATGAAATTACATCCATAACGGAGGAAAAACAGAATTCTGAATATAAAGGGTGTAGTTTTAGTGTGTTTGAACATACATATCGGAGTCGTTTGGCTAAATTAACCCCAAAGAAAAAGGGGTATTTTGTAGCGTTTTGGGAAAAAGATATAAATAATCACAATCAAGCTTATTCTTATGATGAAAGTCCTAACAAGATCGTTATTTCGGTAATAGATAATGAACGGAAGGGTCAATTCATTTTTCCGAAATTAGTATTACTTCAAAAAGGCGTGTTGCGTAGTGAAACGTCCAAAGGAAAAATGGCAATGCGAGTTTATCCTTCTTGGGAGCAGGAGCTAAATAGCTCTGCGGAAAAATCTCAAAAATGGCAAATGAAATATTTTATTGATGTTTCAAAAGCAGTGGATATTGCAAGACTAACAGATTTGTATTTCTCTTAAAATGTTAGTAAATTAATTGCTCCGTCACGTATTGTATTTTAAAAAAATTTAGCGGAATGACCGCGACAAGCAACGTAAACAAATATAAAACACTACCACTTAGACATAAATAGCAATCAGAGGGGATAGAATATGTATTCCCTCTGATTGAATTGCTCGTTATTCCTCGTCTTCTTTAACCATGTAAGCTCTTTTGAATAGCTCCATTTGACTATCTATTTTCGGGGCTTCGTCTGCCTTTTCTACATAATGATATATGCCATTTTGATCTTGCATGCGAGCTTTTACATTGTCATTACTTATAATTTGCAATATTTCGTATAATCTTTGTTTTATGTTGCCATCAATAATTGGAAAAAGTAGCTCCACACGTTTCTCCATATTTCTCGTCATCAAATCGGCAGAAGAAAGATACATTTTGCTATTTTGATGATGACGAAAATAATATATGCGAGTATGTTCCAGGAAACGACCTACAATACTAATGACGCGTATATTTTCGCTGACACCTGGTATTTGTGGGCGTAAGCAACAAATACCACGAACGATTAGATCAATGTTAACTCCAGCACAGGAAGCTTCATACATTTTCATAATCAAATCTTTATCCGTTAAAGAATTCATTTTAAAAATAATATATCCATCCCCGTATTTCTTATGGTTCTCCATTTCTATATCTATATCGGACAAAAAATCTGTTTTCATATCAAATGGGGCCATGGATAATTGATGAAACAATGGTTTTTCTGCATAGCCACTTAAGTAATTGAAGAAGTTAGTTGCATCAATACCAAATTCGCGCTTGGACGTAATAATCCCCATATCTGTATAAATTTTAGCGGTTTGATCATTATAATTTCCTGTGCCCAAATGAACAAATTGTTCAATTTGATTATTTCTTCTTCTCACCACGAGTGTAATTTTACTATGTGTTTTTAAATAAGTCATACCGTAAATAACATGACATCCGGCTTTTTCCAATTCCTTTGCCCACTGGACATTATTTTCTTCATCAAAGCGCGCTTTTAATTCAACGAGCACGGTTACTTGCTTTCCTTGTTCTGCAGCTCTTTTTAAACCCTCTATAACAGGTGAATCTCCGCTTACTCTATACAATGTTTGTTTAATTGCTAATACGTCAGGGTCATCAGCTGCATCGGATACAAAATCAACGATTGGTTCGAAGGATTCATAAGGATGGTGAAAAAATAAATCCCGTTCTTTTGCTAGCTCATACAAATCTTCAGAATCTCCCATATCCTGCGGTGGTTGGGGGATTAATGTTTCATACACTAAATGCTCATGCGTAGGTTCAAGGGACTTGTGAAAACTGAATAAAAAGGTCAAATCGATGGGACCATCCATTTCGTACACATCTTTATAATGAATCTCCAATACGGACAACAGAAAATTTAACATGTTAGGGTCATATTGTTTTCGTTTCACTTCTAGTCGAACAGCGGCTCCCCATTTTCGCTTTTTCAATTCTTTTTCAATTTCTTTTAATAAATCTCGAGCTCCTTCTTCATGAATTGTCATATCAGCGTTCCGGGTAATTCGAAATTCTGTTACAGAGATAACTTTATAACCGGCAAATAATTTGTAAATGAAATGGCTAATAATGTCTTCAAGCATAATAAAATAGGTGATGTTAGAATCTGGAATATCTACCTTAATAAAACGTTTTAATACGGAAGGCACTTGAACAATAGCAGTTTTAACAACTTCTTCAAGTTCCACAATATCATTTTTAGCACGTTCATCTTCTAATAATACGGCAAGATTAATGCTTTTATTTGCCAACATAGGGAATGGGCGATAGGCATCCACTGCCATAGGGGTTAACACAGGGAAGACTTGATCATCAAAGTATCGTTCCATGTTTAACTTCATTTGTTGATCGAGGTCATCCATGGTTAGGAATGTAATGTTTTCATCCGCTAACATTGGCAATAGCACATGCTTGAAAGTAGAGGATTGCATGTCAACTAGCTGGTGGTTTTTCTTGGAAATAGCTGCCAGCTGTTCTTTTGGTGTTAAGCCTGCTTTATTTTCAGGTTTGTTAAATCCAGCTTCTACTTGATCTTTTAGTCCTGCAACACGAACCATAAAAAACTCATCTAAATTGGAACTGAATATAGCTAAAAATTTACATCGTTCTAGCAAGGGGTTTCGCTGATCCAACGCTTCTTGTAACACACGCTCATTAAATGCTAGCCAACTAAGTTCGCGGTTGTTATAATATTTAGGATCTCCTAGGCGTTTTCTGTTTTCGCTCAATTGCAATCTCTCCTTACCCCTATACGATTTCTTCATTTTCCATGCTACATTATAAGTATTAAGGACTTGTAAATTTATATTCAAGTTTCTTTAAAGATTTTCGTTTTGCGACGTACGATATTGGAAAAGTTTCAAATAATAGACGTTGTTTTTGGAGCAACAGATGTTAATATCTGTATGAATGTGGGTGAAGTTTTTTGTTGTATTATAGGGTAAGCATAGTTATTAGGGTATAGATTAAGTATAATGATGCGTTCTATCGTCATAAAGACTTGGCGACAAGCCGAGTTTTTCTAAAGTGTAATTAAAACAATCGTGGGAGTATTTCTCCCACGATTGTTTTAACTTGTAAACGATACCTGTCTTCCAATTCATTTATTATTGCTGATAGCAAAAGCAAACGTTAATGTTTCTGTGAAGTGCTTTTTCTAAGTGTTTTTTTTGCTTTTCAACTTGATAGGCTTCTGGCATCCAATCTCTGTCACAGTAAACATGAATAGTAATCACTTCTTCATCAACAAGCATATCCATGTCTTTTACAATATTTCTCTTCGTCGAGTCAAAGCAGTACGCCAGTTTTAGTAGAGCACCTATGGTCTGCAATTTTTTCTTTTCTTCCTTTACAAACCATTCTTTAAACGGTTTCAAATATTGTTTGAATTTATGCTTACTTTTAAAAGAAGCGACAAGTGCAATCTTTAATCGTTCTGTATGCATAAGTCCATCTATGGTTCGATTCGCTAGAAGATAAAAGGTGTGCTGGGAAGAAGACTCTGAATCAATGTACTTGCCAAGGTTGAATACATAGGCACCACGCTTTAATAATTCATAATCGATTTTTCCTACATAACCAAGCCCACTATTGCGTAAGGCGTCAAAAATTTTTGTTGCAATGGTAATAACTTGGTGAACTTGCTTATAATTTATATTAAAATCAACAATTAATTCATTAAAACTCTCTTCACGTACATTTGGAAATTTGGTGATACCGAAATCATGCATAATTTGCTCATAAAATATTCCATCACGTAACCCTTTTCTACTTAGCATGAAACTTGTAGCCCCTGTATGCTCGTATAAAGTATGGAATACTTCAATGGCAGGCAAAATAATGTCTGCTCTGTCTTTACTTAACCCTTCTACTTTTTGTAATTCTTTGAAAGGGAACTTACGTAGGTGATTTTTAACATAGCCCATGTTATTTTCTTGAATCCGATACTGATGTACGCCAGCTAATGGATATTTTTTTAATGCTTGGTCAATTTGAATCATATTCCGGGCACTACCGCCAATACCGATTAAATGGACCTGCTTATTGTATAACCATGGAATGGAAGTGAATTGCTGTTGTAGATAGGTTTTAATCTGTTCCATTTCTCTTTCTGTTGGTACGTCGTGTTCTACAAACATTTGCTTCAGAGTCAAAGCACCAAAAGGCATACTTTTAAAGTAAACTAATTGTCTATCTTTAAAATAAGTAAGTTCTGTACTCCCGCCACCAATATCTATGGTTATACCTTCAGAAACGGTCGTTGAATTGACAACGGCTAAATATCCGTAATAAGCTTCTTCTTCTTCTGAGAGAATTCTTGTATCGTAACCGCTTTCTTGTGCAATTTTTTGTATGATTTCTGCTTTATTTTCAGCTTGCCTAATTGTTGCTGTAGCGACGCATATTATTCCATTTAATTCATATGTATCCGTTACTTCTTTAAAGCTACGTACAATGTTAGCTAGTATTCCCATTCCTTCTTGGTTAAGATAATGATTTTCTTCTAAGTAATTTTTAAGTCTAGCGACTGCCTTTACATTTTCAATTTCCTGAAAGCGGCCGCTCTTTTCTTTAAGATAGATTACGAGACGAATGGTATTCGAACCAATATCAATAATTGCATACTTTTCTTCATTCAATGGGAACACACCTTTTGTCGTTAATGGTTTATTGCGTTCATTATAGCACAAGCTTTCCCATTTTGGATTTACATGAAACATAATTTCTAAATACAGCATCTTTTGTTATGAAACAAGATGCTGTATTGCCACTTCCTAGTCTTGATTTGTCAACTGTTGTAGGTAATTAATAACCTATTCTTCGCATATAATCTCTTAAAACGGTGTTAGAGCGCCTAAATAATTGCTTTTCTTGTTCTGATAAGTTTAGCTCAACAATGTCTTGGATACCATTTCGGCTAATTTTTCCAGGCACGCCAGTAGCGATGTTTGTTTCTTCGTATTCACCGTCTAATATGCAAGAAGCGGGTAAAATTTGTTGGCTATCATTTAATATTTGGGTTGCAAAGTACGCTAACGCATTGCCTATTCCATAATATGTTGTCCCTTTTCGTTTTAAGATTTCAAAACCAACGCGTTTCACTTTTTCTACTGTATCATCTAAATCAAGTTTGGTAGCTAGATGTGGCTTTTCATGCAATATTTCTAATAATGGTTTACCACCAATTGTGCAATGTGACCAAACAGCAAATTGGGAATCACCATGCTCGCCCATTGTATAAGCTTGTATACTCCGAACATCAATATCAAGTAACTGTGCTAGATATGATTTGAGGCGGGAAGAGTCGATCGATGTACCTGTTCCAATCACTTGATGACGTGGTAGGCCAGATAATTGCCAGATGTGATATGTAATAATATCCACAGGGTTTGTAGCAATTAAAAAAATGCCATTAAACCCAGTTTTCATTATTCCGGGAATGGTATCATTCATTATTTGCGTTCCGGTTTCCAATGTATCGAGTCGAGTTTGATTCTCATTTGGTGGAGGGCCAGCACTAACAATAATAATGTCCACATCAGCTGTATCTTGAATAGAACCTGTATAAACTTTCGTCCGTGAAGGAAGAAAATCCATACAATGAATGAGGTCTAGTGATTCACCAACTGCTTTTTCTTGTTTCATATCGATCAATAGCAATTCGTCGCAAATCCCTTGGTTTATAAGGGCATATGCCGTACTTGAACCGACAAAGCCAGTTCCTAAAATAGCAACTTTACGTAATGGTTTGTTCATCAGACCATCTCCTATACATAGTTTTCAATACGGATTTCACCATAAGAATTGGCGAAAGCCAAGTTTATCTAATAAAATATAGTTTCGGCTCTTTACTGCACTAGTAGCAAGTAAATAGATTTTTTAATAAAGAAAGCTTATTCACATAGTTAAGAAGCAAAATAATTGTGTCACTAAAAAATGCTTCAGTAAATGCTATTCTTCTACAAACGGAAAAGTATAGTTAATAAATGGAAATGATTAAGTTTGATTATATAAGTAATCTACTATAATCGCAAATTGTGGAACTATTAAAAAGGTTTACTGAAAAATCCGAGATGTAAGAGGCTATAAAAACTTTTACTTCAAAGTGGTGCTATATACATCTAGAAAGGAGGTAATTCATCCCAATCTTTAGCCTTTCATCTAACAATCAGTGGAGGGTGAAAAGCATTGATTTTTTAAGGAGCGAGAATGTATATGAGAATCGACAAACAAAAAAATAGGTGATAAAATATAGAAAAGTCAGAATAAAAACACAAAGTTGTTTAATGAAGCTTTAAGGGGGAAAATGATGAAGAAATATGGCAGGGAATTTATTACGTTTCCAGACGTGACAGTAATGGTTATTATTTTTGCGGTAATGTTAGGGTTTACTATTCCGAATTTATACGATTGGAGGGTTTGGGCTGCAATTGGTGTAGGTATGATGACATATGCAATTAGTGAATACATGATACACCGGTTTTTATTTCATATTAAAAAACCGAAGAATCCATTTTTATTAAAATTAATTAAGCGCTTACATTATGATCACCACGTTGATCCTGATAATGTAAAATTGCTTTTCTTGCCACTCTGGTTTAGTTTCCCTAACTTTATAATTTTAGTAGGGATTTGCTATGCTATTACTGGCAATTTGAATTTGACAATGGGCTTTGCAACAGGTGTCATCGGGTATTTTTTGTATTACGAATGGAAGCATTTTGTAGCTCACAAGCCAATTCAACCAGTAACAAAAATGGGGAAACAAATTAAAAAATCACATCTTTGGCACCATTATAAAAACGAAAATTACTGGTTTGGTGTGACGCATCGTGCGGTTGATAAAACAATGGGAACATATCGTGACCATAAAGAAGTAGAAAAAAGTGATACAGCAAGGGATTTAGAAAAGCGCGCATAACAACGAGAGCTATTTTTAAAGTTTACAGAGAAGAGCGATTTCTACAGCTATTGAAATTAAACTAATGCAGAAAATGGGTCAGAAAAGCTTATAATAATTATCTATGAAAATAGTAAGTAGAGAAACTCTTCCATAGTCTATGTAGTTGTCACTCTTTAAGGTTATACAACGTCATTAATAAATGAAAAGGACTCAAAACATAGGTTTAAGTCCTGTTACAGTAAGTTAGGAGAAAGGTATTTCCATGATGACTGTAGTGCCTTCGTCTGGCTCGCTAATTATGATTAATCCTTTACCAAACATCTGTTTAAAACGGCGATTTGTATTTGCTAACCCGATCCCTTTACTTTTACTACTTGAATCTTCTAGCAACCTTTCGATCTTATCCTCTCTCATGCCAACACCGTCATCAATAATAGCTATTTCATAATGGGTTTCAAGTTCGGTGATTCGAATAATGATCTTCCCACCATCAATTCGTTGTAAAACGCCATGTTTTACTGCGTTCTCAACAATTGGTTGAATTGAAAGAGGTAAAATTTGAAAATTGCTATCTTCTGTAATTTCCCATTCAATTTTTAACCTATCACCGAATCGCTCTTGTTCGATATAAAGATAAGAACGGGTAAGTTTTAGCTCATCTTCAACATGGATAAGTGTCTGTGTATTATGAATGCCAAAGCTTAATCGTAAATAATTTCCAAATTCATGAAGCAAAGCAACCATTCTTGATGTATCAATGGAACCTAAGGAAGCAATCGTATTTAATGTGTTGAACAAAAAATGTGGTTGAATTTGAGCTTGAAGCCAAGCAGCTTCCGTTTTTAACTGATCATTAATCGATTTTTTTAAATCAGTTAAAGCGCGAACTCTAGCACGTAACTCTAAAATTTGTGCTGGTTTAGCTATATAATCATTTGCTCCTGCTAAAAATCCTGCATAAATATCCTCAAACTGTTGCCGTGCAGTTAATAATAGGATTGGTAGCTCTGATAGGCTGTATCGTTGTCTTACTTTTTGCGTTAATTCATACCCAGACATGTTTGGCATCATCACATCACAAATGATAAGATCAAATTTGCCAATTTCGATGCATTGTAATGCTGTTTCTCCACTATACGCTGTTGCCACTTCATAATCGGTAGATAAGATATTATATAATACTTTAAGGTTTACAGAGTCATCGTCAATAATAAGAATTCTTTGACGCTCGTTATCAATGGAGCTTGCTATAGCTGATCCACAATCGCTTTGATTAATGGATGGAGCAGGATAAAAGGTTTGTCCAATATTTTCATAATCATCTTTATCAAATGTATGGGCAATAGGGATGGTGAAAGAGAAAGTAGATCCTTCATAAAGTTTGGAAATTACACGAATGGTTCCTCCGTGTAATTCTATTAATTTCTTACATATGCTTAATCCAATGCCAATTCCACCGTTATTAGTTTCATATCTATTTTCTTGTACATAGGGTTGAAAAACCTTTTCCATTGTTTGTTCACTCATACCTATGCCGGTGTCTTTTACTTGAATCATCGCCATTTTTCCTTTTTGTTTAGCTTCAATTGTTATTTCCCCTTCATTAGTAAATTTAACAGCATTATGCAGGAGATTAAATAATATTTGCAATAGACGAATTTCATCTGCATAAAGCTTTGGAAAAGAAGGAGAAATATAAACGTTAATCTGTATTTTTTTCCCTTCTATTAAGAATGCAATCATGTCAATTAAACCAGAAATAATTGCATGTAAATCGATTTCTTTTGGTTTTAATGTGATCCGTTCCTCTTTTAATCTTGTTAAGTCAACAAGATCATGAAGCATATAAGACATTTGTTGTCCAACACGTACAAGTAGTTTTAGATGATATTTATTATCTGCAGATAAAGTTGCACTGTCTTTATCAAGGATAGATTGCCCAATATTTATCATTGCGTGTAATGGGTTTCGTAATTCATGAGATGTATTCATTAAAAAGACATCTTTTTGTTTATTTGCTGTTTGTAAATCTTTCGTTTGTTGTTTATTTAGATTTAGCAAATGAACATAACGTTGCAATAAAACAAACGCAATTAGAATATTCATTAATAGAAAATCAAATGGGTAATATGGCATTTCGATAATGTTATCATTTAATAACATTCCCCATACTACATTAATTCCATAACTAACAATAAAAAGGAGGATAATAATAGATCCCTGATCTCTTCTTTGCGTAATAGGAGCCAATAGTTTTAACATAAAGATAACAGTTATGATCACAAAAATATTTGCTAACCAAGCTAAAGTACGAAATTGGGAAATTGGAACAATGATAAAAGATATACTAAAAAGACCGTATATAAGTAAGAAATAAGCAAAGAAACGATGACGTAAAATATACAGCGACTTGATAAAATACAACATACAAATTAATGTAGTTAGAAAAAATAAATAGAGTAGGCGGTAATACCATTCGATTGGGATAGGTAAGTGTATGATAACATTATCGTCAATCAGATTTGTAAATCCTACGGTTGCAAGCATAAACCCAAAATATAAAAGCGTTTTTTTATGCTGCCCTTTACCGAAATAAACAAGACTAAATACATATATGACATGTAAAAAATAGATGACACTTACTATCATTTGTAATACTGAAAACAAAGAAGTTTCCTTTTGAATAGCGTTTGTTGAACCAAACCATACGGAGTCAGTTATACCACCCATAAAAGGTAATTCGTGGTTGGATACATGTAGCGTCAATTCTACTTCATCTTGCTCTGGGGAAAAAGGAACAGAAAAAGTTCCGTACTTTTCTGTCATACTATTTTTCTTGTGTGGCTGATTCAATTGAGAAACAAGTTTTCCATCTATATAAACAGCAACTGATGAAAGAATTTCTGAAAAACGAAAGGAAAGGAGTTCTGGCCGGTTTTCAGGTAACAATATTTTTAATTGGTATGTACCGAAACCATATGCTACGCTTTTTTCATTACTATTTACATCATTGATCCAGTTATGGGGGAGTTGAACAGCCTTTGCTGTTTCATTACTCATGGAAGGAGCTTGGATAAATGAATGTGGAAAAAAATTCCACGTACCATCTAATAGATATGTCTCTTCTGCTGTTAAGTTAACATCTTGAAAATTAATGATGCCATTTTTTGCAACTGGTTCTTTAGGAGCTTGATGGACAAGTATCCAACTAATACGAAATAAAATTAATAGTAAAGCGAATAAACTAATGATTAAAAAAATTTGGGTTTTCGATATTTGTTCTGTCTTTGGTAACAAAGCTGTTCATTCCTTTATCCTAAATGTAAGAAATTTACTTTAAATAACATTATTCAATTTAGATTAAGTTAATTTAATTTAGTATGGATTGCTGTAATCATTCTTGTCCTGTTCTATAGATAACATTAGCGTTTTAAAAGCACCAATTGCGATTGTCGCTTCTATGAATATAGTACTAAATAGTATTGATTGCAAGGTTAATCTGTTTATTGAAATGTTAAAAAATGTATATTTTTAGTATATTTCATTCACGTCTAATTGTACTGTCGTTCTTCATGTAAGTTGTCAAGATCATTTTTCGATGGCAACTACGGTAATACACCAGCAAATTCCACGTACAAAAAATTTGAACATCGAGGTACTTTAACACGTTTTGTCATATTATAAAGAGAACATCTTACATTCTAGACATATTCCGTAATTTACTAATAAAAGATAATGTAGATTTTTTCCATCCTATGCTATGCTAAAAGTATATGAAAAAAGGTTGAATACAATGCATCAAGATACATATAAAATCGTCTTTTTGTCTTGAAAGCATTGTATATTAAATGTAAAGCACTCTGATTTTTTATCTACATATAGGATGTTGTAAGGGTCCAGGATAAAGAATTTATGATCTTATACTACAACAAGTGTACATAGTAGATAAAATGACCTAAAAGCCCAATTCGTTTTAAGTATGTTTTTACTATAACGTAGGTTGGTTTGAAAGGGAGGCTACCGAATTGAAAGCCATTCTCGTAGATGATGAACAAATGGCATTGGATTTTTTAGAACATTTATTAAAGGAACTTGATGGAATAGAAATTGTCGATAAACTTACTAATCCATTTTTTGTAAAAACAAGCTTAAGTCAACATAATCCAGAGGTTGTATTTTTAGATATTAATATGCCACAAGTAAATGGACTGGAATTAGCTGAACAAATTTTGGAACTAGATTCTAGCATCCATATTGTATTTGTGACGGCGTATGACGAATTTGCTATTAAGGCATTTGAAATTAATGCATTAGATTATTTGTTAAAGCCTATTCAAAAAGACCGTTTAAAGAAAACTATCCAACGCTTGGAGGGGGATATTTTATTTCATAATGAAAAGAGTATGGTGCAGCAGGATCGTTTACGCCTGAATGTTTGCGGTAGTTTTTCCATCACAAAGGCAAATGGAGAAGTGGACTTGATCTCTTGGCGAACTTCAAAAGTTAGAGAATTGTTTCATTATTTGCTTCATAACAGAGGGAAACTGGTAAGGAAATCATTACTAATTGAATTGCTTTGGGGTGAGTTGGATCCAGAAAAAGCTTATGCACAACTTTATACAGCTATCTATCATGTTAGAAAAACATTAAAGGAATATCCAGACAATTTTCAACTGGAAAATACGACAGAAGGATATATTTTATCTACTCAAGCTGTCGATATCGATATTGAATTATGGCAAAAAAAACTGGCTAATTATGCATCTATTGAAAAGAATAACATTGACCAATATGTTGAAGCAATGGAATATTACACAGCTCCTTATTTTGATGACTATGATTATTGGTGGGCAGAAAACGAAAAAATTAGATTTGAAAGAGTATGGTATAGAACAGCGATGAAAATAGCTAAAGTTTTTACATCTATTTCGTCCTATGATAGAGCAATAGATTGGTATAAACGCATTTATGAGCGCTACCCAGAACAAGAAGAAGTACATTTTGCAATAATGAAGCTGTATTCTTTCAGGAACGAAACAGAAAAAGTGGAAAGACAATATGCTTATTTAAAAAAATTACTACAAACTGAATTAGGGACTAGCCCAAATGCAGAAATTACGAGTTGGTACCGTCAGTGGAAAAAATACCATATGTAGAAGTGAACGTATAGACATTTGTATATTTTAAATAAGTGTAATTAATTACTCATTATAAACTGTAAAGAATTTGTAAAGGAAGGAAAGGTATAATGTATTGGTATAAATTACTAATTTATCGGTATGTTTGTACAAAATAGGTTAAATTTAGTTGGGCTCGAAACGTGAAATCGGTCATGAAACCAATTTATCATAGAGGTCATATACCTTTTTATACGATAAGGGGCTCATGACTTCTATGGAGCGGAAATTTGTTGGGGGAAAATTTTAAAGCAGAATGATGCAGACAAGTTTTAATATGGAGGAAGAAGAAAGCAATGAAAATTACTAAACGTAGCATAGGTATTTGCTTCATGATTGCTGGAGTAATATTCGTGTCAATCCCGTTTTATTATGAATGGAAACAAGCAAAACAAGTTGCAGCACTAGAAGAAGCTTTAGCGATGGTGGCGGAATCGGATGAGAATGCTGTTGATTTATCGTCGATAGAAGATCTCCCGTTTTCAGAAGAAGAGCTAAAGGGGGTAATTGAATTAGAGATCCCTTCCATTGACCTCAAACAAAAAATCCTAACCCAAACTACGGAAGAAAATTTAAGCATTGCTTTAACACAAATTAAATCAAATCAAATACCGGGAGAGGGTAATTTTACCGTTGCTGGTCATAGAGGATATCGAGGCGATCGACATTTTAGACAACTACCTAATGTAAAACCAGGCTCTAAAGCTTTTTTGCACACAGCGAAGCAAACTTTTATTTATGAAATTAAAACATCAGAAGTAATTGAACCAACAGCTGTGGAAGTTTTGGATGATCGTGCAGGTCAAGATGAGCTTACTCTTATCACATGCACCCTCGATGGTAAGGAGCGAATTGCAATTAAAGGAACGTTAGTAGGAAAAGAATAATTCATGATCATGTTAATAAAAAACGAGCAAATAAGGAATACAGCTATGTCATTTTTAGTGTGCTTATATAAAACCTCTAGCCTAACACCTGTAGAAACATAGTTCTATAGGATTTTACCATAATAGTTATCTATTGGAGGTGAGTAGAAAATGATAAATGTGCTTATGATGAATACAAGCGACATTTTTACACAGGGATTAAAAATTTTATTAGAAGGCGAAGACGATCTGGAAGTTCTAGAAGTCTCCGATCGGGAATCCAATTTTATTGAACAGATAAGTGATTTTGAACCAGATATACTGCTAGTCCATTTAGTTCATGGAGTAAGTGATACATTAAAAAAACAAATAAATGAAATAAGAGAAAAATATAAACAAATTAGGGTTATATGTATTTTTGTATCCTATGATAGGAAGTTGATTAAGGAAGCTTTAACTTTAGGGGTAAAAGGATTTTTACTAAGTCACAGTAGTGGAGAGGGGCTTATTCATTCCATTCGAAGCGTGTGGCAGCATCAATATGTGTTTGCAGATGAAATTGTTATGGAAATGATTGACTTTTTGGGTACAGAGTGTATGAACAAAAAAGAAAAACTTAGTCGTTTTTTTTCTTCGCAAAATATGGATATGAATGATAGAGATATTGATATATTATTTTTGATTTATAAAGGGTATAAAAATTTAGAAATAGCTAATGAACTGAATTTGTCAGAAAAAACAGTTCGGGACTATGTGAGCAAGGTGTATAAAAAATTACAAATAAATCATCGTCATAAAGTAAAAGCGTATTTGACGTCTATTATACACGAAAAAACGAAAGAATAAAACAGACAAACTTCTAAAAAGAAGTTTGTCTGTTTTATTCGAGTCGACTTTGTTGATTGTTCTTCATAAACATATACAAAGAAGCGCTGAAAATGGTGAGATAACCGATGATACTTAGTACATCTGGTATTTGTCCAAAGAGGGCTATACTGATTAATGCAGAATAGACAACTGTGGAATAGAAAAAGATAGATATTTCTTTCGCTGGTGCGTATTTGTAAGCAATCGTTATTCCGAATTGCCCTACAGTAGCAAAAATACCCGCTAATAAAAGGTACACCCATTGTTGCCAAGACATAGGTTCATAAAACGCAATGACAAACGGTAATAGAATCACAGTTGTAAAAAATGAGAAATAAAAAACAACAGTGTAAAATTGTTCTTTTCTACCTAACACACGTAAAACGGTATAAGCTCCTGCTGCAAATACTGCTGAGAGAAAACCTGCAATATAGGGGATAATTTCTGATGAAAATGTTGGTTTAATAATGAACAGAGTTCCAGCAAAAGCAATGATAATCGATATTACTTGAAATAATCGTGTTTTCTCTTTTAAAAAGAGAGCTGCGAAGATGATGGTGAGAAAAGGACTCATTTTATTAAGCATATCTGCATCCGACAGAACTAAATGGTCAATAGCGTAAAAGTTAAGCAAAATCCCTACTGCTCCTAAACTTGAGCGAAGCAGTAAATATTTTTGACTGTCTTTTTTGCCAAATAAACTTGCACCATAATATTTTACGAATCCAAATGCAATGACCATAGAAATTGCATTTCGAAAAAGTGTTTTTTGTACTGTTGGAACATCGCCTGAAAGCTTAATAAAAGCTCCCATCATAGAAAAGCCAAACGCGGACAATAGTAATAAAATAATACCTTTATTACGGTTACTCATAGTTGTCATCTCCAAAATAGTGAATTTATTAAAAAACGACAGCTTTGTCATAAAAACTTGGCGAAAAGCCAAGTTTTTTCTAAAGTACTCCAACAAAGACATATTCTTTCATAAATGTGATTGAATGTCTAGAGAAAACAACTCATCTTACATGCTTAAAAAGCTGGTAACAAAATTGTAGCGATTTCATGTCGCAAAAGGCTCAAACAGAAGATGGTTTTGAAATTTCTATGTTCTACTATAGGATAGTATAAGAAAAACAGGCTTCCGTCACCAAAATTTAGTGTGAATCCAGTTTTTTATACTAAAAAGAGTATGAGGCAAGAGACTTATTTTTGGTCCTGTTGTTGCCGTCTTCCCGTTTGATACGACAGAAGAAGCGGTTAAAAGAGCAAATGATAGTGATTATGTGCTAGCAGCTGCCGTATGGACTGAAAATATCCGAAAAGGATATCAAATTGCAAGAAGGTTAAAAGCGGGTACCGTATGGATTAATGATTGTAATCAAGAAAATCCTGCTGCTTGATTTGGGGGATATAAGCAATCAGGTACCGTGAGATAGGAAAGTATGCACTCGACAATTATACGGAAGTAAAAAGCGTTTGGTAAATTTACAATAAAGTAAGTATTGCTGAGTAAAGTCATTTCATGATCGATTCATTTTCTGTGCTTGTTATTTGTATGAAAAAAGGGAGTAGTTTGAGTGAAACACAAGCTATAAGCAAATGCAACATAGCGCAGGGCTAACAATCAATTTTATCATAATTGTTCGACTTGTTCATCCTATAAAAACGTTCGAAATTACACTCTTTCTGAGGAAACAACCATATTTTATATATGTAGATATTAGTGCATTCTTTGAACCATTTGTTGATTTCAGTATCATTAAGCTAATAGTAAATCTTTTTATCCTTTTTTTAAAATAGCAAAGACAAAAAGGCAGGATGAAAGGAACATAAGAAGAGCGAGGATAATGATTGTAAGCCGCATTGAAACGATATCAGCTGCAATGCCTATCACTAAAATAAAAAAGACTTGCAGAGCACTTTGAATTAACTGGTAAATACTAGTTACCCTCCCCATAATATCTACTGGTACATTATTTTGATAAAATGTCATGATGCCGGCATTAAGAAATACTAGAAAAAAACCTAAGATTAAAAATCCAACTACAATGGACGTAAAAGACCAAGAGAAAGCGTAAATGACATAACCAATTGCGGTCATAATGATGCCAACACTTATCATGTTTCTTATGGAGAATTGATTTGAAAATATAGATAGTAAAATAGCACCTGAAACAGAACCAAGTCCTGTTAAGCTAATTAACATACTGTATTCCAATTCAGAGAGCCCTATTACTTGTTGTGTAAAAACGACTTCTTGTGCATCCATAGCAAAGGTAAACAGCATAATTAAATTAAAGCCGAGGTAGATAAAGCTTACATACTTGTTTTCTTTCATAAAGCTTTGAACGACAGTGAAATCTTTTATGATTTGCGAAACAGTCAATGTAGGGATTGCTTCTTTTACAATATTTTCTGTCTGGGAAATAAATAACAATAAAATGGATGCTATTAAAAAGGATATGGCGTTGAGCCAAAGTGTTATTTCTACACTTGTTGATAAAATAAGTGTACCACCGATGGCTGGGCCAATGATAAAGGCGCCAGAACTAGCAAATGAATAAAAAGAGTTGAAGCGCTTTCTTTTTTCTATTGGAACGAGGATAGTAATGTAAGTAGATGATGCTGGGTGAAAAAAAGCGTTCGCTATACTCAGAACGACAAGAATAATATAAATGACTATCATGTTCGGCGCAAAGGGGATGAGACTGATAAAAACAGCTCGAAACATATATGTTAGGATCATTACGCTGCGCTTACTCCGATAATCGATAAAACTTCCTGTCCAGAACTTTGTGAATATATTTGTTAATGGTCCGATAATCCAAAGTCCTGCAACTGCGGCTGCTGATCCAGTAAGTTGGTAAACAATGATGTTAATAGCAACTAAATGTATAAAGTTTCCAATACTTGAAATGCCAATGGATAACAGTAGTAATATTGGATTTTTCCAACTATTCACTCTAATAATTCTCTCCCCGCTTTTTATGTGAAAGAAAGTATAGCATAAATAAATTTTACCCTATTTTAATAGAAATTGTAAGGAAACACACTTTTCCCTTAAAGAAATGGATAAAACCTGAAAACGCATCCAAAACAACAGCGTTTCCTGCTATAAATAGTTGTTGATAAGCCATGTTTTTCTAATAAATGATGTTTGAAGAAAAACTGCACTGGGAACAGATACATAAAACCGCAGTAAAAGGAGTGGATAAAATGATTAAAATAACCCCAGCAAAAATGGATAATGCAATTGAAGTTGAAGTGCAAGGAAAAGTAGAAAAAGAGGATTTGAATCTTTTTGAAGAATTTTTTACGATGAAAAAACAAGAATATAATAAAGTTAATATACTTCTACTACTTGATAAAATGGAAGGCATGTCTTTAAAATGTGTTTTAGAAGATTTGAAAATGGTGCAACATTTAAAATATATTCAAAAACTGGCAATTGTAAGTGATAAGAAATGGATAGAAATAGGGGTGAAACTTGAAAGGCTGCTCCCAGAAACAAACGTGGAGCATTTTATACCAGAAAATAAAGTTCAAGCGCAACATTGGTTAGGTGAATAAGATTTTGTGTATTGTTGTGTAGTAAACGGCCTTGTTCTCAATTCCTACGCTGTTATTGACAGTGTGGGATTTTTTGCAATATAGGGCGGTATAACATTAATGATTCGTAGTAAATCTTTAATAAGTCAATAATGTGCGCATATATCAAGCTATTTAGCTGAATGTATGATGCATGTAATCAAAGAAAAAAGAATCCTTTTCTGTTAAAGCTAAATAACTGCAGTAAGGATTTTTATATTGGCTACTTGCTTCACTCTAGATTTCAACCGTCAATTTAAAAAAGTAATTGACGGATTTATTACATGTTTGTTTATGAACGTCGTCTCACCATGTTTTATGTTATTATAACGGAAGGGTGTGGATTGTGAAACACTTACACAGTTTGTAATGAAAAGATATACATGAATAAATATACATTTAAGGATGATTGTGAATGATTGAACTTATAGCGACAGCAGAATCAGTGCACCAAGCAAAGTCATTATTAAATGCTGGTGTTGATACATTATATGTTGGAGAGGATACATTTGGTCTCCGTTTACCAGCAAGTCTATCGAGAGAAGAAGTGAAGGAAATATGTTATATAGCGCATGAAAATAATAAAAAAGTCTGTGTCGCAATGAATGCTATTATTCATAACGACCGGATTAAGTTAATTCCTGGCTATTTTGAGTTTTTACAAGAACTAATGGTTGATTCGATAACTATTGGTGATCCGGGAGTTATCCATTTATTGCACAAGCATCAAGTGCAATTACCATATGTGTATGACCCTCATACGATGGTTACGAGTGCAAAACAAGTGAATTTCTGGGCACAACGCGGAGCCAAAGGTGCAGTACTTGCAAGGGAGTTAACGTATCAAGAATTAACATCTATAGCTACAAATGCGACAATTCCTGTGGAAGTGCTTGTCTATGGAGCAACTTGTATTCACCATTCAAAGCGACCTCTACTTACGAATTATTTTAGTTACACAAAACAACAAAACGAAAATAACAAAAATTTATTTATGGCAGAACCGAAAAAATCAGAAACACATTACTCCATCTATGAAGATATAAATGGCACACATATTTTTGATACAAATGATATTAACTTATTACCTTATTTAGAAAAATTAGTGCATGCACGGATATTAAAATGGAAACTAGATGGTATCTATACAAATGGACAAGCATTCGTGGAGATTGCAAAGCTTTTTGCTGAAGCCAAACAAGCATGTTTAGATGATGCTTGGTCTAAGCAGTTACAGGAAAATTTAACAACAAAATTAATAGAATATCATCCTCATAAACGAACACTGGATACTGGATTCTTTTTAAAAGACCCAGCAGATGTGCAGTAAAGCGTCGTTTGCATTGTAGGGGAGAGTCTAACAATTAGTTTTAACTTAAAAACAAAGGCTTTTACCATGGGGATAGATATAAGCTAAAGTATATGACTCCAAAAATATTGAGCTTTAATTTGGTTTCAAATGTTCTTTATGAAATTGAATTTAACTTGATGAACGAGTGAAGGAAGGTTTGTAAATCATGCGAATTTTAAAGAAAAAGCCAGAAGTATTAGCGCCAGCTGGTACATTAGAAAAATTAAAAACAGCTATTTACTACGGTGCAGATGCTGTTTATATTGGTGGAAGCGCATACGGATTACGAAGTCGTGCAGGTAATTTTTCATATGAAGAAATGCAGGAAGGAGTTGCCTTTGCCAAAAAACATGAAGCGCACGTGTATGTCGCTGCAAATATGGTAGCTCATGAAGGAGATATGAAAGGAGCTGGCGACTTCTTTCGAACGATAAGAGATATCGGGGTGCGCGCAGTTATTGTTTCAGACCCAGCTTTAATTGAAACGTGTATGATGGAAGCGCCGGGACTTCCGATTCACTTATCGACACAATCCTCTGCAACGAATTATGAGACGTTGAATTTTTGGAAACAAGAGGGTTTGGAGCGTGTTGTATTAGCAAGAGAAGTTGGAATGGATGAGATTAAAGAAATACGAAATCATACAGATGTAGAGATTGAGGCATTTATTCATGGTGCAATGTGTATTTCATATTCTGGGCGTTGTACGTTATCTAACCATATGTCTGCTAGAGATGCAAATCGAGGCGGTTGTTCCCAATCTTGTCGTTGGAAATACGATTTATTCGAGTTGGATCATCAAGGCGTGCGTCAAAGTTATTCAGCTGAGGAAACTGATGAACCATTCTCCATGAGTGCTGTAGATATGTCTATGATTCACAACATTCCTGATTTTATTGAAAACGGCGTAGATAGTTTAAAAATTGAAGGAAGAATGAAATCAATTCACTATGTTTCTACGGTAGCAAATGTGTACCGCAAAGCTGTTGACAGTTATTGTGAAGATCCTGCTCATTTTACATTCCAGCAAGCTTGGGAAGATGAGCTTTGGAAAGTGGCACAACGTGAATTATCAACTGGTTTTTATTACGGAACGCCGAATGAACAGCAGCAATTATTTGGACGTCGGAGAAAGATTCCGGTATATAAATTTGTTGGTCAAGTATTGGAATATAATGATTCTTCTAAAATAGCTACTGTACAACAACGAAATAGTTTTTCTGTCGGAGATAAAGTAGAGTTTTACGGTCCTGGCTTTACACACGTCTATCAAACAATAAATCAGATGTGGAACGAAAATGGTGAGCCAATTGAACGAGCTGCTCACCCAATGATGAAAGTCCGTGTGCAAATGGATGCACCTGTAAAGCCATTCGATATGATGAGAAAAGCCAAGTAGGTAATCTGAATTTAAAATTACAAAGCATGATGACCCGTTCCATGAGAGAAGCAATGTCTATCATGAGAATGGGTCTCTTTTTATATTATAGGAAACCATCTTGGCTCTCCCAAGGTCGCAAGTCACCATCTATCATGGAAAGCACTTGAAGGCGGTTTTTTCATACAAAGTATAAAATTAGTGGCTTGTGTATAACAACATAACCGAATAAGCCACGTCCCGCTCCAGCACCCAGCAACTAGACGACTTACTTCATGAATCGCCCTACGGTAAGTCATCATCGTTTCGTCACTAAGAGAAAGCCGACTAAAAACGGGCTTGCCGCCTAACGTAGGTATACTCCTGCTTTAGTGACATGATTCCTAAATCTTTAGTTGATTCGTTCCATTCGCTACGTTGCTAAAGACGCCCCCATCCTTTGTTCGATCAAGTTTTATTATGTTAAAAATGTAGCCAACGTTTACAAACTTCTCCCAAGTGGTATTACAAAAAGTAAAATTTATCATATTTGGAGGTTGTTTGTGTGAGTACAAAGCGTAAAGGAAGGCAGCAAAAAAAATTAATTGATTATAAAATTTTTTTACCGGCACTTTTTATCATTGTTGCCATTAGTATTCCCTTATCGTTGTATGAAGCTGAATCGCTAGGAATTTTAAATACGATATTTAATAAATTAGTAGATGTGTTTAGTTGGGGCTATCTATGGTATGCAATCATCTTAGTAGGCGTAGCGTTTTATTTATCTTTTTCAAAATACGGTAAAGTGGTGTTAGGAAATCCTGCTGATAAACCACGGTTTACATTATTTGAATATGCGTCTATTTTAATTGTTATGGGTTTAGGCTCAACGATTATGCGTACAAGCATGACGGAGTGGGCAAATGTTGCGGTCAACCCACCATTTGGAGTCGATCCTCAGTCAGTGGAAGCTATACTGTGGGGGAATTCATATAGTATGTTTTTATGGAGCTTTCAAACATTTGCTATCTTTGTTATGGCTGCTCCAGCAATGGGGTATATTTTACATGTGAGAAAGAGTCCAGTCATGCGGATATCTGAAGCTTGTCGTGTTATTTTCGGGGACCAATTTACAGATGGTGTCGGGGGAAAAATTTTAGATATTATCTTTCTAATAAGCATTCTAGCAGGGCCGCCGTAACATTAGGATTGGGCGCGCCGATTGTTACTTATAATCTTGCTGAACTATTAAACATAGAAATAAACTTTACCCTGACGTTTATTGTTACAGTTGTATGGGTGCTTTTATTTTCGGTGAGTGCTTATTTAGGAATAGAGAGAGGAATAAAAAAGTTAAGTACACTTAATATGTATCTTGCTGGTGCATTTGCTTTAATCATTATGTTAATAGGACCTGGTATTTTTATCCTTAATTACTTTACGGACAGTGTTGGATTTTTAGTGTCTAATTATGTCGATATGTCTTTTCATACAAACTCCTTAAGCATCGGTGGAACTTCGCATATAGAAAGTCAGACTATATTTTGGTTTGCTTATAATGCTACTTGGGCCATGTTGCACAGCGTATTTGCAGCAAAGATTTCTTATGGTCGTACGATTAAAGAAATGATATTAACGTATTTAACGGCTCCAACTTTTATTTCTTGGGTAGCAACAGGTGTACTTGGTGGTTTAGGTGTGAACAGTTATTTGTCAGGTGAGGTTTCCGTCTTAGATACGGTAGCAAATAATGAAGCCATGCAAGCTATTCCAGATATATTATCGTCGCTACCATTTTCAACGATCGTACTTATCATGTTTATTACGATTGCAATGATTTTCTTAACGACTACATTAGATTCTACTACGTATACTATCGCGTCTTATACGAGTACCGAAAACATGAGCAAAGTGGAACCTTCCAAATATTTACGAATAATTGTCGCTGCTGTTATTACAGTAATGGCGTTAATTTTAATGCGAATAGGTGGTTTGCCACCGTTAGAAGTTGTTTCAGGATTATTGGGGATCCCAATAATTGTTGTTCAATTTCTAACGATATATGCTATTAAAAAAATGATCGATGAAGATAAAGCTTGGAAAACAAATGTACGTGATTAAGAATAAGTTGTTTAAATTGATATGGAGTGAAGAATCTCTAGTAGCTTAGATTGAAAAGTTGCTAGAGGTTTTTGATTTTCTATAGGAAAGCATAAAATGTAAAGGTTTATAATTCTTACCTGATTATATTTCATTTGTAAGGAAAATATGAAATAAATTCAGAAACAAGGGATAGTATTAGACTTAATAACAAATATTAACATGGTTAATATTGATGTTCTACTATTTTCGAATAAAATATTTTACCTTATACTTGTACTATAGGAAAGACTATAGAGGAAGTAAAAAATTTTGGGGTTTATAGGAAAAGAAAAAGAGGCTTTCGCCAAAACTTGGCCACAAGCCAAGTCTTTCATAATCAATTGCAAGTTTAAATTGCAATTGCTAAACCAAAGATTGCAATTTAAACTGCAATGATTTGGTCTTGGTAGCTAAACTAGGGACTTTGTATAATATAAATGAGGTGAAGATAGATGAATAATCGCGCGCGTGATATTGTTTTATTATTTATTGAAAATGATCATTTTTTTACGGTCCATGCACTTACGCAACACTTTTCTGTAAGTCAACGTACTATTTACAATGACTTAATGGACATTGATGCATTTTTGGCAGAACATGATCTTCCCTCTTTACTACGTCAAAAAAGAAACGGCATAAAATTACAGCTTCGGAAATCGGATCAAAAAAAACTAAAAGATCTATTGGATCAAGAAGAACTAGGGGTCTATTCACCTGAAGAACGAAAAAATGCTGCTTTACATTACATGTTAACTCGCCATGAATATGTAACTATTGATCAAGTATCTAACTTTTTAAAGGTATCGAGAAATACGGTAATTAACGATATGAAGCAATGGAAGCTTTGGTTACAGGATCAATCATTATCGTTAACATCCTATCCTTATAAAGGCTTGAAAATAGAGGGTACAGAATTAGCAATGAGAAAAGCACTCTTAACAATTTATAAAAATGAAAAAAGAGAACGTGTACAAATTACAAGCGTAGAACAGTCTATTCTAAATGAGTTTCTTTCGGTTGAAGAGATTAACCACCTTACTCGTATGGTTAGAAAGGCTGAAGATGATCTGCAAATAATTATTTCAGATCATTCCTACTTTAGAGTTATTCTTCACCTTGGATTGGCTATTACTCGCGTGAAGATGCGACGTACACTTAACGATGAAGCGATTTCTGCAAGTGTTCTAGAAACTCGTGAGTATGAAGTAGCTTGTATAATCAAAAAAGAAATAGAACGAGCTTTTAGCATCGTGTTTCCAGAAAACGAAGTAATGTATTTTGCTTCACAACTTGTTAGTAGTAGTCTGCAGGGGGCGAAACAATACGGAAATACGAACGACCAATGGCTTCCCTTACAAATGGTAACTCGTACTTTTGTTGAAAAGCTAGAAACGGTATTTCATATGTCGTTTATGGAGGATGCGCAACTATTTAACGGTTTAATGGCTCATTTACGGCCAGCCATTTACCGGCTTAAAAATGATACGCACATTGAAAATCCTGTTTTAAATGCTATAAAGGAAAACTACCAATATGTGCATCATCAAGTAATGCAGACAATCCCTGTTATTGAAACGCAGTTGGATGTTAACTTTAATGAACATGAAGCTTCTTTTATAACGATGTATGTTACTGCAGCTATAGAAAGACAAAAGAAAAAAATCCGTAGAAAGCCTGTTGTCATTATTGTTTGCGATACAGGAATGAGCACATCACAAATGCTAGCAACACAATTAAAAAATTTGTTTCATATCCGTGTACTAGGTGCATTTCCAGCCAGACAGGCTGCTGAAATTGTTCAACAAGAGTTCATTGATTTAGTCATAACGACCGTTTCAATAGAGATTAAAGGGACAGAAGTTATTAATGTGAATCCTGTATTATCAAAAGAAGATATTCAGAAATTAGCTTTGTTATTAGAAAAGTTTGAGGGGCAAGAGTTGCTTGTGTTGGATATTTTGCAAATTATGGAGCCTTACTGTACTGTTCATAATTCATTGGAGCTTAGAAATAAGCTACAGCAGTATTTTCAGCATGATGCAACAAAAACGCGTCAACTAGAGAGGAGAGCAAATCCTGTGTTAATTGAAGTATTGAATGAAAATCTGATTATTACACAATCAGATGTACAAGATAGAGATAGTGCTGTAAAACTAAGTGGTGAATTGCTCTTGAAAAATGACTTAATTAAACGAGATTACATTGAAGCAATGGTTAACAATGTTCATGAAAATGGTACTTATATCGTCATTGCACCGGGGATAGCCATGCCTCATGCAAGACCAGAATATGGAGCAAAAGATATTGGTTTTAGCATTGTTACATTGAAAGATCCAATTGCTTTTGGGCACAGAACGAATGATCCTGTGAGAATTGTTATTGGTTTTTGTGCAATAGATCACGAAACACATTTAACTGCATTGTCAGAACTAGTGGGTGTTTTAAATCAAGAAGAAAAGCTAACGGCGATTTTAAATGCTGAATCATCAAAAGAAATTATGGATATTTTTCAAAAGGAGGAAAAACAATGATTAAAATTGTTACCGTTTGTGGTGCTGGTGTAGGGAGTAGTATGATGTTACGGGTATATGCGCAGCAAGTGCTGTCTGAAGAAGGAATTCAAGCTACTGTGGAGGCATCAGATATTAGCTCAGTAAGTGCGGATGAATATGATATTGTTATAACAACTTCTGATTTCGCTGATATTTTACGCAATTCAAAAGCAAAGGTTGTAAGAATCGATAACATGATGGATAAAGAGTTGCTCAGAACGGAATTAATGAAAGTAATTTAGCGATGGTGTTATTTCTTTTAAAGGTTGCTCAGTTGGATCCAATAAGTTATTTGAGCAACCTAGAAATATAATTACTCAACTTTAAGCGGGTATCATTATAAAACCATCAAGGTGACAAGAATAACCTTTGTAAAAGGACTTGTAGTTATCTAGTAGTTGTAGAATAGAAAAAATAATCTTTAAACAATTTGCCAAATTATAGCTATAAATCGTAATTCCCAGTACTTTCAAGTTAATAATTTCACAAATACAAACGAAGGAGAGATCAGCTAATGGATTTCATTATGTATCTAATTGACAATATATTCAGTCAGGCAGTGTTTGTAATTGGAATTGTTGTGTTAATCGGGTTATTGGTGCAAAAGAAAAGCTTTGATAACATTGTTTCCAGTACAGCTAAAACAATGATCGGCTTTTTGCTTATTAATACTGGAGCACAATCACTAGGAATATCTTTATTACCTTTACAGCCAATGCTTAGTAAAGTATTTCATTTAAATGCAGAAGTACCAACACTTGCTGAAGCTCAAATGGAAAGCTTTGTTGCAATTGGTACTGAAATGGCACTTATTTTTGCGTTAGGATTCATTATTCATATTTTATTTGCACGAATGACCCCATTTAAATACGTACATTTGTCTGCTCATGTGTCTTTTTTCTATGCTGGTTTAATCGCAGCTTTGTTAAAGTTCGGTACGAATATGGGATTTGTCCCACTTGTATTAACTGGTTCACTTATACTCGGATTTTATTTAACGTTTACTTGTTCTTATGTAGCGCCGCTTATGAAAAATATTAAAGGTGGAGAAGGATTCACGTTGGGGCATTCTAGTTCTAGTGGTGTTTGGATTGCAGCAAAGCTAGGCGGGGTGTTTGGTAATAAAAAACGTGATTTAGAAGATATTAAGATTCCAAAAATGTTAAATTTCTTGCGTGAAATGACGATAGCGCTAACAGTTATTATGTTTTTATTATTCCTTGTTGTATCCATTATCTCTGGTCCAACTTGGGTTATGAAAAATATAAGTGATGGGAGAGATGTTTTTTCTTTCTCTTTATTAAATGGCTTGCAATTTGGATTGTGGATTACTGTTATTTTAGCTGGTGTAAGAATGTTATTAGCTGAAATCATACCTGCATTTCACGGAATTGCTGATAAAGTTATTCCGAATGCAAAACCTGGCTTAGATGTACCACTTTTATTCCCAAATTACCCGACCTCAGTTATTGTAGGCTTTTTAACGAGCTTAGTTGCGGGATTTGTTGGGATGATCATCTTGGCTTTGATCGATTATCCAATTGCTGTTTTTCCAGCATTAATACCAACATTCTTTACTGGTGCTGCTACGGCAATATTTGGGAATTCAACAGGGGGAGTTAGAGGTGCATTGATTGGTTCGTTTGCCAATGGTTTAATTTTAATTCTTGGTCAAGCATTTCTTCTTCCACAAGTAGGGTCCTATGCATCTATTATGCGCATACTTAGTGAAACTGACTATGCTTTGTATGGGCCATTACTAGGTTTGTTACTTAAGTTGATTGGAGGCTAATATATTATGAAACAACTTGCATTGTATCTGCCGTGCTGTTTTCCAAATGAAACAAAATTTTTTGATGTTTTAAATCTTATGGAGAAATATAAAGTTGACATTTTAGAGTTGGGTGTTCCAGTCACCAATCCTCATATGGATGGGGCAGTTATTAGGGAAAGCCATCAACAAGTGTTAAATCAAGGGTTTAATAAAGCCGATTTTAAACAAATATTAGCTAGAATAAAGGAACAATATTCTTTTAAAGTAGTGGTTATGACTTATGCGGAAGGGCTTATGGAGTACGATTTATTAACTTCCTGTAAAAATAAAATGGACGGTTTACTATGTGTTGATAGAACTGTTACTATAGAAGATTTTCATTCACCTATACAGATTTATAATGAGGAAATGACTGACGAAGTACTAAAAGAACAGTTGGAACATAATCGTTTATTCGCTTATTGTATGAGTGGCATTGGTAAAACGGGTAGCTTTAATCATGTGCCAAATAATTATATGGATACAATGAAGCGGATAAAGACGTTTAGCTCGATTCCTGTTTATATTGGATTTGGCATCAAAGATCAAAGAGACGTAGCTAGTGTGTTTGCAAACGGTGCAGATGGAGCAATTATTGGTTCTTATTTTGTGAACTTGGTAGCAACTTCTACAATGGAGCACATTGAAAACTATCTCAGCGAACTAAAGTATATTCGATAAATAAATGGGTATTGGTATGTTATTTTACAGCTTGTAGATTGCTTATATAGTATTCTGCGAGCTTTTTTATATTGTATACAATCGTCATAATTCATAAGGCGTTTAGTGTTTACTTTTGAATACTTATAGGTTTCGACAATGATTTTGTTAAAGATAACCATTATATATGTTATGATGAAACTAGGTAGAAAATGTTAGCTAAGGGGGAGTAGCATAGTATGAGTGCAAATATTCTAGTAGCTTATGACGGTTCGGAACTAAGTAGAAAAGCAGTAGAGGAAGCGAAAAAGCAGGCTAAACTTGTTGATGATGCAACAGTACATGCGGTAACTGTCATTACTCACGCTGGGCCAACAGCTAATGCGGCACTTGCTCGCAGTTTTATGGGTGAAATGGCAGAAGAAATTCGTCCATCAATGGAAAGGATACGAGAAGAATTTGAAGAAGAAGGTATTCATTGTAAATCGGAAGTGTTGTTAGATTATTCTTTTCGTAATCCAAGCTCTCAAATTGTAGAGTATGCAAAAGAAAATAATATAGAATTGATTATTTTAGGTAGTAGAGGACTAGGTGGAGTAGGTCGACTTCTGTTAGGAAGTGTCAGTAGTCAAATTGTTCAACATGCAGCGTGTAAAGTACTTATTGTGAAATAGAGCAAATGGTGGAGCAAGGGATTATTCCCTTGCTTTTTAAATTTACAATGTCAATATTTTTGCTCACCAAATTAGGGAAATGTTAATTTTGTGGAAACGTTTTCTGAAATGGCGCTATGTATCCTACATATATGTTACGCTTAAAGTGACTAGATGAACAAGGGGGATGCATAATGAAGAGAAGTAGAATAAAATGGCTATTGTTCATGTCACTTGGAATGTTTTTAATCTTATTTACAGCGTGTAGTAATAGTGAGACAGAAAGCAATGAGAAAACAGGAGAACGAGAGGGGGAGTTAGCGTATAATCCTCCTTCTATGGAGGAGTTAGATGCGGATGATCCGATGACTTCTTACATTCAAAAAGGTGAAAAAATATTTAACGAGACGAACACTGTATTATCCGAAAGAGTAGGGAATGAATTATCCTGTGCAAGCTGTCACGCGGATGGGGGGGTAGCCCCTTCCTCTTCTATGGTAGGTGTGACGACACAATTTCCGCAGTATCGACCAAGAGAAGGCGTAGCATTTACAATTGAAGACAGAATTAATGGATGTATGATAAGAAGTATGAATGGGCAGAAAATGGATTATGATAGTGAAGAAATGCGTGCGCTTACAGCTTACTTAACGTATATTTCAGAAGGAATTGAAACCGGTGAAGATATCCCGTGGCGAATGCAAAATACGATGGAGGAAATTCCAGAGCCTAATGTAACTAGGGGAGAAGGATTATACGAGCAGAAAAATTGCTTGAGTTGTCATGCCACTGATGGTTCTGGAACCGGAGCAACAACTGGACCAGCCTTGTGGGGAGATAATTCATTCAATGATGGAGCGGGTATGAGTAGGCTGAGTAAAATGTCTGGGTATTTAAAAAATAATATGCCTCCAAATGAAGACGACACGTTAACAGATCAAGAAGCAGCTGATATCGCAGCTTTTCTGTTATCAAAAGAGCGACCAGAGTGGAAAGGACATGACTCAGATTGGCCAAATGGAGGAAGACCTTCAGATATCATAGATAAAGAACGTAGAGAAAAAATTCGTGAAGGCACATTTAATTGGGCTGATATTGAGAATGTTATTCCTGCTAAATAATGCATGAGAGCTGTATTTACTTTATCCCAAAGTATAAATACAGCTCTTTTAAATGCGTTTATATTTATCCCAGATAAGCTATTATAGACCGTAATCCCATTATGAGAAGGGCATACCCGAGCTAATTATACGAGATGAAAGTTTATCTTTCTAAAAATCAGTGCTAGGATAGAGAAAGAGAAAAACTTTTACACTGGCTTTCGCTAGAAGAAGGGGGCAAAGATGGTATTCATTCTTTGTTTAGCAATAGGGATAATAACAGCGCTGGTTGGTGCTCTGATGGGGTTAGGTGGAGGACTTGTTCTGATTCCAAGCTTACTATGGTTACATCAATTTTTAGATGCATTCGCGTGGGCAACGCCACAAACTGTAGTTGGAATTTCCCTTGTAGCAATGGTATTCACGGCATTATCTTCAACAATTGCTTATGTAAAAACAAAACGGATTGATTATAAAGCAGGTTTGTGGCTTATTTCAGGGAGTATTCCTGGAAGTGTTTTTGGCTCTTGGCTCAACAAGTTTATGGATACAGAGCCGTTTTTATTTTACTTTGGAATCGTTATGATCGCAGTGTCCATGTTGTTTTTTATGAAACGAAAGATAACCTCGCAAGTTGAACCTAAAAATCAAAGTTTACGGAGTTTTTATATAGACGGTAAAACGTATTATTATCATTTTTCGGCTTGGATAGCCTTTGTGTTGTCGCTAGTTGTAGGGATTCTTTCCGGCTTGTTTGGTATTGGTGGTGGATCAATCATGGTTCCCGCTATGATCCTTTTATTTGGTATACCTACGCATGTAGCTACAGCGACATCTATGTTTATGATTTTATTTATTAGTCTAATTGGAGCTAGCACGCATATTTCACTTGGTCATTTGGAATGGCAATATGCGCTATTCTTTATTCCAGGAGCATGGATTGGTGGAAAATTAGGTGCCATGATCAATCAACGTTTGACTGGAAAAGCGCTTGAATGGATTTTGCGCATTTTATTAATTATAATTGGTATTCGAATGATTTTCCAAGGGCTGTCATAAGGAGTATTTGTAAAATGGAAGAACAAATCTATTTTTATTATACGAACGATTTACATAGTAAGTTTGATCATTGGTCCCAAGTATCGTATTTTTTAAAGCAATCGAAACGTCGTTGTGAAAGAATAGGCGATTCGTGCTGGACGGTAGATATTGGTGATCATATGGATAGAGTACATCCAATAGCAGAAGCATTTAAGGGGCAAGCAAATACTGCTTTATTAAATGAAGCTGGTTACGATATCGTTACACTTGGTAACAATGAGGGCATTACTATTTCTCATGATGAGCTCCATGCATTATACGGTGAGGCGAAATTTACAGTAGTTTGTGGGAATCTACATAATACGATTGGAAAAGCACCAAGCTGGCTACAGTCTTATAAAATAGTAACTTCAAAACAAGGGGTCAAAATTGCTGTGTTAGGACTCACGGCGCCTTTTAATGCGTATTATGAGTTGCTGGGCTGGCATGTTTCTCCGCCTTTAGAACAGTTGGAGCACTTGTTAGATACTGTGAACCGTGAAGCGAACATCATTATCGTTTTATCTCACTTAGGATATAGTGAGGATTGTGAAATAGCCCGTCGATTTCCAAATGTTGATGTAATTATAGGTGGACATACACATCATTTGTTAAAAAGTGGTGAACGTGTGAATAATAGCCTTCTTACTGCTGCAGGAAAAAATTGTTACTATGTTGGTGAAGTCAGTTTAACATGGGATCATAAGCAAGGTAAATTAAAAAACAAACAGGCACACACGACAAATATTAGCCATTTGCCAAAAGACCTAGATACAGAAGAATTGCTAGTAGCGTATGAAGAGCAAGCAAAAATTAGATTGTCGGAACCAGTTGTTCAATTATCCAGCTGTTTAAAAGTGAATTGGCGCAAAGTAACTCCAATTTTACAAGCTTTAACAGCAGCGCTAAAAGAGCAAACAGATGCTGATTTTGCTATGCTAAATGCGGGTGTATTACTAGAAAGCTTGCCTAAAGGAGTTGTCACATACGGGGACATTCACCGTATTTGTCCACATCCGATAAATACATGTGTCGTTGAATTAACTGGAAGTGAAATAGTAGAAGCTATCCGTTCTTCTTTAACAGAAGAATTTATGGAATTTCAGTTAAAAGGGTTTGGTTTTCGCGGGAAAATGATAGGTAGAATGGCTTTTTCAGGTTTAACACCGCAATTAGAGAAATTAAAAGATGGAGCAGTATTTGTTAAACAAGTATGTCAAACAGAGGGCGTTCCATTACAACCGAATCAAATGTATACATTGGCTACCGCTGATACGTTTACGTTTGGAAGATTAATTCCGGAAATTGCACGTTCGGAAATGAAAAAATACTATTTGCCAGCATTTCTGCGGGATATATTGGCACAAACTTTAAGACGTATGTATGGGTGATGTTTTTTAGCATTCCACCAGTCTGTGAAGCTCCTGCTTTAAGAAAGCCTGTATAGTAAGAGATAACACTATTTAAATTTTATTTCTTCTTTAAAAATTCGTGGGGCAGAAAAGAAACGCTCATGAATGAAAGATACACTTTATATGAAACATGGAATGATAGAATTTTTCATTCTAATCCTCCTTTAGCATACATAGACTTGCTTTGAGGAGGTTTTTTGATGAAAAAGCGACCAAGAAGGAAATTACGAACAGACTCCCCTTTGAAAATAATATTATTGTTGACGACAATTGCTTTTGTTCTTTTGACCTCCCTTAGTATTTTAATTGTTGATAAAGGGATAACTCCTCCTTTGATGGAGATAGCAAATCAAAAAACAAGAGAATTTGCTACGAGAACGATTAATGAAGCAGTGAAATCGACTGAAAATATTAGCTTTGATGATTTAATGGAAGTTAATTCGGAAAATGATGTATCTATTGTCGGGTGGAAATCCGCTGCTGTAAATCGTGCGCTTCGAGCGGCTACCAAACGAGCAGAATACTTTTTGTACGGTATGAATAAAGGGCAAACATTGGATACAGAAGATCCCGACATGCCACCACAGGATTATGGAGATACAGCAAATGAGTTAGCGGATAAAGACCCTACAGTTGTTGAGATTCCAATAGGTCAAGCTACTGGGAGCACGATTTTAGCAAATCTAGGACCTAAAATACCGGTTCATTTTGAAATTGTTGGTAGTATTCAATCAGATGTGGAATATATTATGAAAGACTTTGGGATCAATGCTGCTTTAATAGAAATATATATACCAGTGACAGTAAATGCACAAATTGTTGTACCGTTTAGTACGGAGTCAGCAGAAATTCGTACGAAGGTATATGTAGATTCTCGTGTAATTATGGGCGATGTTCCACAATTTTACGGAGGTGATGGTGAAAACGCACCTAACATTTCCGTTCCCAAAGATGACTTGAATCGAGACAATTAAAATGTTATAATTACTTTTATAAATAGAATATTTAAACCTTATCAGATCGGTGAGGTAGAGGTGCAGTATATAAGAGTAGTCTATTGGAGGATGACAACGATGAAGGTAGATGAAAGGATATATTGCCGAAGCAGTATGTAAGGGTCGCACTTCGTATTGCTGGTATGCTTTTGAATAAGAGGTATACTGTCATGCAGCAAGCAACATGCATGGAGAACTACTGATCGAAATGGAGGATAACGTATATTGTAAAGACAATGGTAGGTTATTTTCTATCATTGTCTTTTTCTATGTTTTAACTTAAAAAACTTCAATTCACTTATCCCCTCTCTCCTTGAACAGTATGTTTCCTTGCTCGATTGCAACCAATTTTTATGGAGGTAACCGGAATGGAAGGAACAATTTTTTCACTTATCCCAGCAGTTTTGATGCTGGTACTAGTTCTCTTAACGAGAAATGTTTTATTATCTTTAGGAACTGGAATTGTAGTAGGCGCGCTGCTTATCCATAATTTTTCTGTTTTAGATTCATTCCACGAGATTTGGACACAGTTTTATACCATTTTTGTCTCTGATGGAGCACTAAATACTGGGAATATTCTATTGCTATCATTTTTAATATTATTAGGGATGATGACTGCTTTTTTACAAGCGTCTGGAGGAAGCAAAGCCTTTGGTGATTGGATGATAAAAAAAGTAAAAACTCGCTCTGGAGCTCAGGGAATGAGTGCATTCTTAGGGTTAATTATATTTATAGATGATTATTTTAACAGTTTGGCCGTTGGTCAGATTGCCCGCCCACTTACAGATCGACATAAAGTTTCCCGAGCTAAATTGGCCTATATCATTGACTCGACATCTGCACCTGTCACAGTTATATCTCCTATTTCTAGCTGGGGAGCATATATCATTGGAATTATGGGTGGCTTATTTGCTGCCAACGGAATTACATCATTGGAGCCTTTGGAAGCTTTTGTTAAAATGATCCCCTATAATTTATATGCAATCGCAGCAGTTTTAGCGGTTTTTTTAGTTGCTTATTTAAAAGTAGATATTGGTCCAATGCGAAAACATGAAAAACGTGCAATGGAAACAGGTGAATTAATTGATCCAAAACAGGATAGTGTACCAGGAGATTTAAGTGACACGTTTACAGCACATCAAAATGGGAGAATTTATCATCTTTTATTACCTATTGGTGTACTAATTGTAGCAACAGTGTCTTCAATGATTATTACTGGCGCAATGGCTACAGAAGGTAACATCAATTTACTTACTATATTTGCAAACACTAACGTAAACTTATCCTTGTTTACTGGTGGTGTAATTGCAGTATTAACCTCCTTTTTGTTCCATCTTAGCCAGCAAAAACCGAGAAATTCAAGCTTAAAGATTGTTTTAGAAGGTGCCAAAACAATGATGCCAGCAATTTATATTCTACTCTTGGCTTGGATGATAGGTTCTATTATTGGGGTTTTGGAAACGGGTGAATATTTAGCTGGTATCGTAAACGATGCCTCGTTAAACCCTGCTTTATTGCCATTTTTGTTTTTCATTATTGCTGGTTTTATGGCACTTGCAACAGGAACATCTTGGGGAACGTTTGGAATCATGTTACCGATTGCTGCGGAAGTAACAAGTATTACAGATATGGAAATGCTATTACCATCTATGGCGGCGGTATTAGCTGGTGCTGTCTTTGGAGATCATTGTACACCGATATCGGATACAACTATTCTGTCAGCTACGGGAGCAGGAGCGAATCATATTGATCATGTGATGACACAACTTCCTTACGCTTTAATTGCAGCTTTAGCTGCATCTATTGGTTACATTTTAGTTGGACTTACAAATCAAGTGTTACTGCCTCTACTAGTGTCACTATCCATTATTATTGCCTTTGCTACCATTATTCATTTTGTGAGAAAAACAAAAACGGTCCAATAAGTGTATGGAAGTGAAAAGCCTCTAAGGTTTCGACGCTAAGAAATCAAAAACTTCTTAGCGTAAAGCCGAAGGAGGTTTTTTGCATTATAGGAAAGCATAAAAGCTTAAAGGTTTATGGCTAGTATTATCTCTCAACATATCGACTGGTCATTTTTAGTGTGTTTTTTAGTATTCCATATAATGGGCATAAATATTTTTTGACATATGCATGAAGTGCCGTTATAATACAAACATAAATATCTGAAAAAACCAAACTTTTAAAAGATTTCTTCTTTCTAAATTTTTTAGACAGAAGAATAAAGGGGGAAAAAGATATGGAAACACGTTCGCAGTGGGGAACAAGAGCAGGATTTATTCTGGCAGCCATTGGTTCAGCTGTGGGATTAGGGAATATTTGGCGTTTTCCTGCTGAAGCTTATGGCAATGGTGGAGGTGCCTTCTTTATTCCGTATTTATTTGCCTTATTAACAGCTGGTATTCCTATTTTAATCATGGAATTTACGATGGGGCAAAAATACCGCGGTTCTGCTCCATTAACGTTTCGAAAAATGAATAGGAAAACCGAATTTATTGGCTGGTGGGCAGTGCTGGTGGCGTTTGTGATTTCTACTTATTATTCTGTTATTATTGCCTGGGCAATATCTTATGCCTATTTTTCTATTAATTTATCCTGGGGGGCGGATACAGAAGGTTTTTTATTTAATGATTATTTAAAAACAGTTGACCCAGGACAGATAGGGAATTTGGTTCCTGGGGTATTTATTCCACTAATTTTAGTCTGGATTGTTGTCTTGTTTATCTTGTTCCGCGGTGTGAAAAAAGGAATTGAAATTGCGAATCGCATTTTCATTCCTACATTAGCTATTATATTTTTAATTATTGTTATTCGCGCGGTAACATTGGATGGAGCACTCCAAGGTTTGCAAGCCTTTTTCGAACCAGATTTTAGTAGTATTTTTTCAGGTGAAGTATGGGTCGCTGCCTACGGGCAAATATTTTTTAGTCTATCGATCGCATTTGCAATTATGATTACGTATTCAAGTTATTTACCTAAGAATTCAGATATAACAAACAATGCATTTATTACTGGGTTTGGAAACTCTAGTTTTGAATTACTTGCAGGAATAGGCGTCTTTTCGGTACTTGGATTTATGGCAGGTCAATCCGGTGTAGCTGTAGATGAAGTTGTTTCGGATGGTGTTGGTCTTGCATTTGTTGTTTTTCCAGCCATTATTAATGAGTTTCCTGGCTTAAATGGATTGTTCGGTTTCTTGTTTTTTGCATCTTTGGTTTTAGCTGGGTTAACATCGTTAATGTCCATTTCGGAAACATACATTGCTGGTATATCTGATAAGTTTAATATATCCCGTGGAAAAGCAGTCCTGTTTGGAGGGGGGATAGCTGCACTTATTTCGCTCATTTATGCAACACAAGGTGGCTTGTTCTTCCTTGATACGGCAGATTATTTTATTAATCAATTTGGTGTAGCAATGCTTGGTTTAGTAGAAGTTGTATTAATTGCTTGGTTACTTCGCCAAGTGAAAAATTTGAAAAACCATGCGGATGAATTATCTGATATTAAGTTAGGCTGGTGGTTCCCGGTTAGTTTAAATGTTATTACACCAATTGTATTAGGATATATGATGTTCGATATATTACGGTTAAATATATTGAAGTTATTTGATACACCAACAGGTAATTATGAAGGTTATTCTGATACATTTATTTTATTTGGAGGTTGGTCAGTTGCTGCCGCAGCACTAATTATAGGTGTCTTTATGGCTGCTACAAAATGGCGTTCCAAAGAGGCTAAAGGTTATTCGGATCAAAGGGAGGCTAAATAATATGAGTTCCAGTGCTATCTTTGTCATGATCTTAGGAATGGTAATTATTTGGGGGGGACTTGCAGCAAGTATTACTTATGCAGTAAGAAAATCAAGACAAAAATAAAAGCGGATGGGATAAAATAAGAAAGTATGCAATTGAATAAAGACTTGTTTTGAAGCAAGTGCTTTATAAAACCCTCTATTTAAAAAGATGAAAATGAAGTGATCAGAATGATCATGTGAATATAAAAAAAAGATGTTATTGGGAAATGCCAACAATACAAGGCGATGTAGCTTTGTATTGTTGGCATTTTAAAAGCATATCATTTATCCTTTTGTTTTGTCATGCGTTCCCACTTTTTCAAGTACGGATATGGATCAAAAGACCATTCGCTATACCCATTATCTTTATACATACCATAGTGTAAATGTGGTGGGAATTTTCCCGAAGTACCAGGTGGCCCATAACCAGTAGAACCGACTCCTCCAAGCACATCACCTGGCTTCACAACTTTCCCTACTTCAATATCATCTTCATAGCCACTCATGTGACCATAGTAATGGTAAATATTATATATATCTCTTATTCCAATGCGCCAACCACCGTATAAGTTCCAACCCATCATTTCCACTACCCCATAAGTGGTTGACTTCACAGGAGTACCATAATCGGCAAAAATATCTGTCCCCTCATGAATTCTTAAGCCACCAAACCCTCTTCGATCTCCCCATGTACTGCGATAACTATAATTATAAGATGTAGACACAGGGAAATCTCGTTGAAGTAACTCAATGTCTTGAAATTTTTTAAAGACTTTAGCTGTATTCATAATGGTTTGGACAGTTAAATCTCGATTATAGTAATTCCATAGAGCAATCTTAATATCATCTTTTGTTTGTCCGTGCTGCAAAATATAGTTTCCCATTGTATAGAGAACATCTTCAGGATTGGTCGGGTCAGCTATTTGATCGCCGTTGCCATCTTTTCCATAACCATTAAAAAAACGTATGAGTCGTTCATCATTAATCATTGCTGCATTACCGAGGCCAAACCAAGCTTCTGTAGGCATTTCAATAGAAATCACTTGTTCATCATCAGCATCTTTTTTTGCGTTTCGTTCATAGTTATCAATGGCAGCAAAATAATACCATGGAATTTGTGTTACTGCTTCTGTTTTTTTAAATAATGCCATTCTTTTTTTATAAATAGAATCACTATCTGCTTTTGCAAGCGTAGGCGTAAGCATAATGGAAAGTGTAAATAATAAAAACGTTATAACAATACGGTTGATAGACAATTTTTTCACCCTTTTGATCCACGATAGGAAGTATAAAAATTTTATGTATTGTAGTAGTGTTTCATCACTATAAAGACTTAGAATAAGTCAATCTTTTTGCATTTTGAACTATAAATTGTATTGGGTTTAACTTTTCCTACAATCTTCTTTTATATACAAAATTAGCTGAAAAAATATTTTTATCCTTCCGAGTGTTTTAGCAGAGAAAATTTTTGGGATTCGAAAATTTGATGGATGGTATATAAAAAGCTAGCCATCATCTTGAAAGCAATGATGTGGCTTTCTATAGTGTGCAATAAGGACAAACGGTTTGACGTTTGTCCCATTCTACAAAAGTTTATTTTGAATTTTTCATTTCTTTAATGATGTTATTAATGGTGTTGTCGTAGTCGTCTTCAGAAGTTGTTGAATTATGCAAGCTTTGAATGTCATTAATTAAGTTTGTGTTATCAGTAGAATAGATATCAAAGTATCTTGGCAAGATGGAAGCGGCAGTTTTCTCTGCCATTTGTGATGCTCTTTCTTTATCGAAATCATCTGCCTTTTCATAGGCGATGAGTACTTCTTCATCCGTTACTAACGTAGCAGCTTCCTTAAAAGCATCTGACCTTAACATGTTACGAGTAATCATATCAGCCATCTTTGTACGGTCAATACGCATGGAGTGCTGTTTTTCTTTATCATTATCAATTTGTTCTTTTGAATAACGAACATAGCCCAGTCTGTTATCTGAGTCATTATCTGCAGGAGCTTCTTTATTTGGGTCAAGTTGGTTTTGTATACGTTCTCTTTCATTTGTGGCAGTATTATTATCCATACAACCAGTGGCTAAAAAGAGAACGGATAGACTGATTGGAATTATCCTTTTCATTGTTTACCCTCCATTCTTTTAAAAGATCATTATTAGTTTGTTTATTCGAAACTGAAATCATAACTGTTTTTTTCTGGAGCGTTTAGGTAAAAGGTGTTAAACTGAAAAGATACCGATGTTAAAGGGGAATCGAGTATGGTTGAACTTTTTGGAAAAACGTATGAGTTAATTGAAGATCATAAAGCTGGGTTTCAGGAAAGTGTTGTAAAGGAGAGGTATTCTGATATTTTAGCTAAATATGATTATATTGTTGGTGATTGGGGATATGATCAATTACGGCTAAAAGGTTTTTATGATAATAGGCACGTGAAAGTTCCAGTAGATACTAAAATTGATACATTGGATGATTACCTATATGAGTATTGTAATTTTGGTTGCGCTTATTTTGTATTAAAAAAAATGGAGCAGTAGTGAAAGCATCTCTACTGCTCTTTTTCATCATGAATAATATGAGAGCCTGGCGCCCTTCTGGGAACGTTTTCATGCTGTTTGCGATCTGGATAAACAAAGGCGCTATCTCTATGCTGTCCTTCTTCCCATGAAGTTGATTTCCCTTCGACAGCTGTATCGCTATGAATAGAAGAGCCAAAAGCTCCTTCTGGAAATTCTTCGGGTATTAAACGATCATGGGAATGTTTTACATTTGAAAAGTCACTATAGTCTTTTTTCTTAACCACGTTTTTTCACCTTCTTTATTCTAAACGAAAGTTATTATTAGGTTATCCTATGTTTATAGCTTTACGCTTAACAATTTAAGGTAAAAACATATTGTAGTTATACTTTTGCTTCAAAGAATATCTTGTAAAAAGTGACGAATTTCATCCGCCTCCATGTTGGCTTCGTTAAATGTATGTTCGATCACACCTTTATTGTGCAAATCTTGTTTATCAATGGATAAGCATCGATTTTTTCGCATGTTTATAATTAGCTTTTTGTTTACGTCTTCATGATCATCTAAAATAGCTAAATCATAACGTTGTAACTGCCCCATAAAGCTGACATACCGCACATTTTTTCCTACTGTCTCATCCTTAATTACTTCATAATTTTTGCCCATCATATCCCCCATTTTAAAAATAATATTTTCCCAACTATATCATGTTTTACTTCATATTCCTACAGAATATGGTATGATAAAATTGTAATTCTTGATGGAGGGGTGACCAATGTATTTTGTTGATCGAGAGAAGCTGGAGTCGATTTTACAGTATATGGATCAGTTAAATGGTATATTGGAAATGGACCGTCTACACTCTTTAGAAGAAAAGTTAAGCTTGGAACGAGCAGTACATGTTTACATTGAGTCTGTACTTGATGTAGGGAATATGATGATTGACGGATTTATCATGCGTGATCCAGGTAGTTACCACGATATTATTGACATTTTATTGGACGAAAAGGTACTGCCATCTGAACAGGAGCGTGCATATAAAGAATTAATTACGCTAAGGAGAATGTTAATTTCCGACTATGCACAAGTGGATCATAAAAAAATGATTCAAGTAATGCAAACCTATCTTAAAGATTACGAACAGTTTGCAACATATATTCGTAAATATATTAACGAAGAGCATCAGCAAGTTACTCACGCGTTTTCAAATGATACTTCAAAACAATAAACTTTACAGCTAGTAGTTGTTTATTAGCACGATGGAAAAGTAAAAAATTAGTATAAAGATAGCGTCTATTTCAGAATGAGGAGAGTACTAACTACCATGACTAAAGCATATCAAGGCTATTTAATCGATTTAGACGGAACGATGTATCAAGGAGATGAAGCTATCCCGTTTGCGTCTGATTTTGTAAAAGCATTACAGGAAAAACAACTCCCTTATGTTTTTGTAACGAATAATTCTTCCAAAACACAGCAAGATGTAGCGATGAAACTTAAAAAATTAAATATTCCAGCAGAACCTAAGCAAATTGTTACTACTAGTTTAGCAACTGCTTCTTATATTACAGAAAATTACGGACAATCTCGCTGTTACGTTATTGGTGAAGAAGGGATACATAAAGCATTACAAGAAGAAGGGCATACCATTACAGAAACGGAAAATTGCGACGTCGTTGTTATAGGAATTGACCGTAATATTACGTACGAAAAGCTGGCTAAAGCTAGCATAGCCGTTCGTAACGGTGCAACATTCATTTCGACAAATGGCGACAAGTCTATTCCTAACGAACGTGGTTTATTACCAGGAAATGGGTCCTTAACGGCTGTTATTTCTATTTGTACTGGCGTTGACCCTGTTTTCATCGGCAAGCCTGAAGCAGTTATTATGGAAGAAGCATTGCACGTGCTCGGTTTAAAAGCAGATGAGACATTAATGGTTGGAGATAATTATGCAACAGACATTCACGCGGGCATTCAAGCAGGTATAGATACCTTAATGGTTTTTACAGGGGTGACGCCATTTTTAGAGTATGAACAACTACCTGTTAAACCTACTTATTATGTACACAATCTCAAAGAATGGTTGGAAAAACTATAATCGTATTGAAAAAGCTTGTTTAATAAATCTCAGCTATTCTTCGAATAGAAATATGGCGAGCCTTCGAAACGCTGTTAGCTTGTAGGCTCGCTAATCTCCATGTTTACGTCGGTAAAAATACTACTTTTACTATATTTAATACTGCAATGTGATTATGACTTAATCATCAAGCAGTATATCTTCACCTGTTCCATGCGCCAAACGGCTGGAGGCAGCTGCTGCAATAGCCCCTACAATATCATCTAAAAAAGTATGGCATTCTCCAGTAGATTTATCATTTAATTTTTTTAAGATACCAGGCTTTTGTTTATCAATATACCCATAATTAGTAAATCCAATGGAACCATAAACATTGACAATAGATAATGCAATTACTTCGTCAACGCCATATAAACTTTCATCTGTATCAATGGTCTTTTGTAAAGGCTGTTGCAACTGTTTTTTCTCTGCTAGAACATCTAATTGAATTCCAGTTAAAATGGCATTTTGTACTTCTCGTTTTTTAAGTACGCGGTCAACATTATGCCTACATACATCAAGTGTTAAATTTTCGTGATATTTAGATTGTAAGTAATATACCAGTTCAGCAATATCATCTAAAGATACACCTCGTTCCGTTAACCACTGTCTAGCTTTCTTTTCTAACTCACTTCGATCTGTATTTGCATCCATTTTTATATCATCCTTTCTAATTTTAGTTAAAATTAACTAACCTATATCATAAACTGTTATAAAAAGCATATGCCTTTCTTATACTATAGAAAAAATTTGAACGAATAAATGCTTTATAGAAAGTCCAGTGAAGGAGGTATACACGTGCAGGTTAGTGATTGGCTTTATGAAAACTATAAAATTCATCCAGAAACGAAACGATGGATTGCGGGTAAGGAATGTTATCAAGCGAGTCAATATGTTTATTTTATCACTTCTACCGATAACAATGAAATTATACATATGGAACAAGCGGTAGTTGCTTACTATTTAGCAGAAAACGGCTATTCACATATGGCTATTCCAATCCCTAATCAACAAGGGGATTGGCTGACGCCTTACGAAGATGTAAACTATATGGTCGTTAAAGGGCTTGATTCAAGAACTGATTCCCAAGCAACAAACGGTTCTTTATTAGCGCAATTTCATCAAATTGGCAGCCTGTATCATTATGAACCACAAGCAATTTCCAGTTATGGGCAGTGGAAGCAATTATGGATTGATAAATTAAGCTGGATAGAAAGCAATGTTGAAAAAGCAGCTCAAGCAGGAGCAACGAATTATTATCGTTTAGTTATGGATATCCTCCCGTATCTTATTGGCATTAGTGAAAATGCAATTCAATATATTGGTGAAAGTGAGCAAGAATTACGTTATCATGAATCAGATCAAGGCACGATAGCCTTTCGTCGGTATATGAATCAATTGCAACAACCTCTAATGTGGCCGATGGAATTAGTATATGACCATCCAGCACGGGATATTGCTGAGTATTTACGACAACTATTTCTTCAACCTCATCCAGATGAAGCTGTTATCCATTTTTTGCAAGAATATCAAAAAAATCGTCCTGTTTCTATTTTTTTCTGGAGGTTAGTGTATGCAAGATTGTTGTTTCCAATCCATATTTACGATTGTTTAGAACAAAATTTATCTACAATTCAGGATAAAGGGTACGAACAATTAAAAGATTTAGTACAGCTTCAAGATAGGTATGAAGCAAATGTTAGTCAGTTTTTTGAGTGGGCAGACCTTGACTGTGATTTTTTACAGGTACCTATGCTACACTGGTTGTGACAGATTCATGATAAATGTATCCCGTATATTATGTGCTGCAAGATTTCCTCTATGTGTTCACAAGACGACAATGGAGATGAGAATATCCCCATTGTTTGATTTTATCAACTTAGCCGAGAATACTTTCGGCTTCGTGGTGCTACGGGATAGCTTGGTACATAAGAGAAACGAAACCGGTGTATTTAGCGTACACCACCAAATATCCAGTATGCTTTAGTCGAGAGGTTCAAGAGAGAAGATGTTCCAGATGTATTGGAGGGGGAAGAGTGAGAAAGCCATATGTATACGTAACCAGAAAAATTCCGGCTGCATTGTTAGCGCCATATAAGGATGATTTTACCTTTAACTATTGGGAAAGAGAAGAAACTTCGGTGCCTAGAGAAGAATTAACTAAACAAATAAAGAAAGCTGATGCTCTTATTTGCATGGTGGGCGATGCTATTGATAAATCCACATTAGAAGAAGCGAATCAACTCAAAATCATCGCTAATTTAGCTGTAGGATACGATAACATTGATTTAGAAGCGGCTAAGTCAAGAGGCATCTTTGTGACCAACACACCGGATGTTTTGACGGAGACAACTGCCGATTTAGGGTTTGCTTTACTATTAGCTACCGCAAGACGGTTAATGGAGGCTAACAACTATATTAGGCAAGGGAAATGGAAGGAATGGTCCCCTTATTTATTAGCCGGTGCTGATGTACATCAAAAAACAATTGGTATTGTCGGAATGGGAAGGATTGGCAGAGCATTAGCTAGAAGAGCGCAAGGTTTTGGAATGAAAATTATGTACCACAACCGTTCTAGAAATCTGGTAGCAGAAAGCGAGTTAGGAGCGACATATGTTGGCTTTTCTGATTTATTGAAAACGGCCGATTTTGTTGTGTCTGTTGTACCATTATCAAGTGAAACGGAAAATATGTTCGACAGTCATGCTTTTCAATTAATGAAAAAAGATGCTCTGTTTATTAATATTTCTAGAGGGGGCGTGGTGAATGAAGAAGCATTATTTCAAGCTCTGCAAAATGGAGAGATTCAAGCGGCTGGCTTAGACGTTTTTAAAGAGGAACCAATTTCAAAAGATCATCCTCTGTTACAATTACCAAATGTTGTTGCATTGCCACATATCGGTTCAGCTAGTGTGGAAACGAGAACAAGCATGTGGAACCTCAGCTTAGAAAATGTTGCTGCTGTACTGCATGGGAGTGCCCCTAAAACGCCTGTATCTTTGCAATAAACAATGGCGTAAATCTAACGCTTGGACCTTCGTATCCAAGCGTTAGGTTTATTATACAAAAGTATAAAGCGATGCACGTTATAGTATAAGACCATAAAGTCTTTGCAAAGTCGAGTTTTTCTAATGGTTTACACTTATCATTATAGCACTTGTTACGATTTAAGAAATAAGAAAGCTAAAGCTTCTTTTTTTACGTTATCGAAGTGTTTAAAATACTTGTTCGATCTCAGTGACACCGGGAACTTCCGCCATAAGTGCCCGTTCAATTCCTGCTTTTAAAGTAATGGTTGAGCTAGGGCAATTTCCGCAAGCACCCATGAGACGAAGAAGCACAATGCCATTTTCATCAACATCAATTAGTTCCACATCGCCACCATCACGCAGCAAGAATGGACGTAATTTATTTAATACTTCCTGTACTTGTTCATGCATTATCCATCTTCTCCTTTCTTACTATCTATTATAAAACGATTATGGTAAAAAATCTATGAACACTTAACGAAGCGATAATCAATATTATTTTAACTTTGATTCGACTTTTTGTAAAATAAAAGATATCAAAGTATAGAACGGAGGGAAGGGATGAGTAAAATCCATATTACAGTTTACGGAGCAGAGCAGATTTGTGCTAGTTGTGTTGGTGCTCCCAGCTCTAAAGATACGTATGAATGGCTACAAGCAGCATTAGGGCGTAAATATGATACAGAGGTTATCACATATGAGTATGTAGATATTAAAAATCCGCCACCTGTAGAGAAACATCAACAATTTGCGGAACGTATTATAGAGAAAGATTTATTTTATCCCATCGTTTTTATTAATGATGAGTTGGTAGCTGAAGGAATCCCAAGGTTAAAAACAATTTACCAAGCGTTGGAACAATATGAATTGCCTTTACAACCAGCAAAGAAATGAGGACAGATGATGCAAATACCATTTATTAAAATGCATGGCTTAGGAAATAATTATATATACCTTGATTTTTTTCAACATACTGTAGCGGAAGAAAAATTATCAGAATTAGCAAAAACTATCTCCAATGTGCATACAGGAATTGGTTCGGATGGGCTAATTATTATTCATCCAAGTGAAGTAGCTGATGTTGGTATGCGTATATTTAATAAGGATGGTTCTGAAGGGAAAAGCTGTGGAAATGGTTTAAGATGTACAGCGAAGTATGCGTATGAACAAGGAATAGTAGCAGAAAAGCAATTTCAAATTGAAACGAAAGCAAATAACGTTGTAGCTGAAGTACAAGTGACAAATGGGAAAGTTGACCAAGTTACGATAAATATGGGGAAACCACATCTAAAGCGTGAACTTATTCCCATGCAAGGGGAACCAAAAACAAAAGTCATTGCGGAGCAGTTTGAAATTCAAGGAGAAGTGTTAGAGTTAACCGCACTTTCTATGGGGAACCCACATGCGGTATTTATAGTAGAGCAAGTCGCTATGAAGCAAGTGTCTCATCTTGGCCCATTAGTAGAAAAGGATCAGCGCTTTCCGCAAGGGGTCAATGTAGAATTTATTGAAATCCTTTCTCCAAACGAAATAAATTTCAGTGTCTGGGAAAGAGGTTCTGGTATAACACAAGCTTGTGGCACAGGAGCATGTGCTGCTGTTGTGGCAGGGATATTGAATGATCGTTTAGAACGAAATGAATCTGTGAAAGTTCATTTATCAGGAGGAGATTTAGATATTACGTGGGATAATGACGGTGATGTTTGGATGACAGGTGGCGCTGAGTTAATTGCTACAGGCTTTTATGAAGCAGCACATTTATCCAAGGTATAAGTCGCTTTAAAGCCCTGCCTCTTACTTGATGGAGAAGAGTTCCCATCATTATAATGTGGATTTTCATCATAGTAATCAGTAATATTGAATGGTTAATAATATAAATGTATAATGAAAATACGCAGTATGCTTAGAAAGATTTCGTTTTTCTTATCCATAAACCAAAAAATTTTATACTTTCCTATAGTGAAAAAAGGAGTGAATAGTGCAATGACATTGACAATTACAGACAATGCTAAACAGCAAATTGTAAAGATGATGAAAGAAGAATCCGAAGGAGTCTATCTTCGCTTTGGTGTGCAAGGCGGAGGCTGTAGCGGTCTATCTTATGCCCTTGGTTTTGAATATGATATTAATAATGAGTTAGATACAACAGAAGAAATAAATGGTATTTCCGTGGTGATTAATAGTCAAGATATACCGATCATAGAAGGCACAACGATAGATTTTAAACAGAATATGATGGGTGGGGGCTTCAGTATAGATAACCCAAATGCTATCGTATCTTGTGGTTGTGGTTCTTCATTTAGAACAAAAGATAAGGTTGGTACCCCTGGTGATTGTTAATATAAAAGCTGAAACCGTGTATGAAGGTTTCAGCTTCTATGTTTTTGTTTTGTTATAAATGCTGGGTTACATAAGTCAGTAAAAAAGATAATTCTAATTAGGGGTAGGTTGTTTTACCCCCATTAAAACATGCTTGTTGAATGTTTTGGCTGAATTCTAGCTTTAGGATCAATGTAATGTTTAGCATTATTAACAGCAGTTGGTCCTTCTCCAAATCCAGTGGCAATTAAGTTCACTTTCCCATCGTAAGTGCAAATATCTCCCGCTGCATAAATGCCAGGGATATTCGTCTCCATTTTCGAATTTACTACAATACTATTTTTCTCTATCTCAAGTCCCCAGTTTTTAATGGGTCCAAGTGAAGAAATAAAGCCATAATTACATAACACTGCATCCACTTCTAATTCCACCTTGCGTTCTCCTTTAACCTCTTCCAAAATAACTTGGTTAATTCGATCGTCTGCAACAATGCTACTTGGAACAAAAGGGGTCAGAATATCAACGTTAGAAGCGTGTAATTTTTCAACACTATGTTCATGGGCGCGAAATTTATCACGGCGATGAGCGAGGGTGACTTTCTTAGCGATCGGTTCGAGCATTAACGCCCAGTCAACAGCAGAATCTCCCCCACCAAGTAATAGCACATCCTGGTCTTTATATTGATTCATATCTTTGACATGATAATGTAAGTTAATCCCCTCATATTGTTCACAATGATCTATATTAAGTTTACGCGGCTGAAATGCACCATTACCAGCAGTGATAATCATAGTCTTTGTGTAATGAATATCATTTTTATCTGAAGTTAATTTTAATGTTCCATCATCAAGTCTTTCCACTTGTTCAATTGCTTGCTCCAATACAATTTCAGGATGAAATAAGTTAGCTTGTTCTTCTAAGTTATCAATGAGCTCTTGAGCTCTTATTTTGGGGAAGCCAGCAATATCATATATATATTTTTCTGGATAAAGAGCAGTTAACTGTCCTCCAGTATGTGGTAAACTTTCAATGATTTTTACAGTTGCTTGGCGCATTCCGCCGTAAAAAGCGGTAAATAATCCTACAGGCCCTGCACCAATGATGGTTACATCGTATATATCATTTGTCATTATAATCCCTCCGTTCAAAATAAGCATGACGACATCTTTTATAGTACCATATCTTCATTAAAATAGAATACAAATGTACTCAAACCGTATAATCCTGATATTGTATTTTGAATAATATGTTTATTATGTATTTTTAGTGTAAGGTTGAAAAGGATACATAAACAGGCTACTATAACAAAGGGACTATTTTACGATTGTGTGACAATGAAATGAAAATTTGTTTACACTAGTATACCATCACGGCCCATAAAGGCTCATCGAGCTTCAAAAATCCATTTTAAATGAGAGTAAGTTTTTCGTTTATAGAATAAGTAAAATGAGTTTCGCTATAAAATTTGCAGATAAGCTAAGTTTTACTAAGCAATTTATCTACAACAGGAAAGAATATGATAGACTAAGAATAAAGCTTTATGATTGCTTAGGGCTGTGTACTATATTGATACATTACGGATAGTATTGTGGAATAATTAGTTAAGTTATTCGTTCTCAAGTGAAACAGGTCACAATTTTCAGCTAGGGAGTAAATGGAAGTGATGAATATGGAAAAAAAAAGCATAGTTATTCTAGGTGCTGGTTATGGTGGAATGATGACTGTGACCAAAATACAAAAATCTTTACGCATTGAAGAGGCAGAAATAACTTTAGTAAACATAAATGAATATCATTATCAAACAACATGGCTTCACCAGAATGCTGTTGGAACAGTGAGTGATGATCGAACGAAAATACCTATTAAAGATGTTATTAATCCCCAAAAGGTAACGTTTATTCAAGATAAGGTTTTATCAATTCAACCAAAAGATAAAAAAGTGATTTTAGAAAAAAGAATACTTCATTACGATGTACTAGTTATTGCTCTTGGATTTGAAGTAGAAACTTTTGATGTACCTGGCTTAGAAGCATATGCTTATACGATAAATAATATAGAGAAAGCCCGTGAACTTCGGAGACACATTGAACATAATTTTTCCTTGTTTGTAAAGGAAGAAAAGAAAAACCTTTCACGATTAACCTTTGTTATTGGTGGCGGCGGTTTTACAGGCGTAGAGTTTTTAGGTGAGCTTGCAGATCGTGTATCCGAACTTTGTAAAAAATATAACGTTGACAAGCAATTGGTGCGAATCATTAATATTGAAGCTACTCCGACAATTTTACCTGGATTTGATGAACAGTTAGTAGAATATGCTATGAACTCTCTTGAAGCACGTGGTGTTGAATTTATTACTGGGGCAACCTTTAAAGAATGTACCCCAACAAGTGTGTTATTTGAGAAATATGGTATGCAAACAAAGATATCTACGCATACGATAGTATGGGCTGCTGGAGTAAAGGCGAATTCAATTATAAAAGAATCAGATTTCACAACAAATAAAGGTAAAATAGAAGTGAATAATGATATGCGATCACCAGAATATGACAATGTATTTGTCATCGGAGATTGTGCATTAATTATGGATTTTGAAAAAGGCAAGCCATACCCACCTACTGCTCAAATAGCTATTCAAGAATCAGAAGCTGTAGCTTATAATATAAGAGCATATATACGAAATGAAGAAATGGAAGGCTTTAAACCGAATATTCTCGGTACTGTTGCTTCTTTAGGAAATCGTGATGCGATTGGAATTATATTTAAGAATAAGAAGGTTTTAGGTTGGAAAGCTACAATATTGAAAAAAATAATTGATAACCGTTATTTGTTTAAGCTTGGTGGGCTCCGTCTATTGGTAAAAAAAAGGAAAATTCGCTATATTTCCGCGTGTTAAATAGTAATTATTTCCATTATATATATTTCATCACTAGCATTGCATTAATTAAACCTGATGATTCAAAATACTGAAAATGTTCAATAATTACGTTTTCATGATACAAAAAAATCCTTTACAATGGAAGTACAGGTGGTTCCTGTCCAAATCCAAAAGTAAAGGATAATCCGTATGGACAAGAATACACTAAAATCATCATTTGGTAAATGGGTTTCACCTATAAATACGAAAAAACTATTTGAACAAGTAGAAGAAAATAAACAAGATTACTACACAAAAAAGCTAACAACTGCAGGGTATATAAAGCTCATGTTACTTGCCCAACTGCAAGGATTCGAGAGCTTGGAAGAAATGAGCGATGCCCTAATAGATGATGGACTTCAGAAAGCACTGGGGTTTGAATCGATTAGTACATCTCAGCTATCAAGGAAGAATAATGAAATGAATCCAATGATCCTTTCCCATTTATTCTTGGACCTTGTTTACAAAATAAAAGGTATCCAATTTAAAAACGGGAAATACATGCCATTGAAAATCATTGATTCTAGCACGCTTCCATTAAACTTAACGAATCATAAGTGGGCAAAGTTCCGTAAAACAAAAGCAGGAGTTAAGCTACATTTACGACTTATATTTATGAATAAAGATACCGTCTATCCTGAAAAAGCAGTGATTACAACAGCCAAAGAACATGACAGAAATCAACTGGAAGTTCTCGTAGACGACAAAGAAGCCATGTATGTGTTTGACCGTGGATACGTTGATTATGAACGATTTGATCGAATGACAGATGAAGGCTATTTTTTCGTATCAAGACTGAAGAAAAACGCCATCACTCGTGAAGTAGAATCATTTTCTATACCTAAAGATTCTACGGTTTTATCCGACAAGATGGTTTACATCGGTTCGACGCAAAATCGTACAGAGAATGTATTCCGCCTACTTGAAGTAGTGGATACAAAGGGAAACATTCTACGATTAATTACTAACCGTTTCGATCTAAATTCCGAAGAGATTAGTGAAATTTACCGTCAACGGTGGGCCATAGAGCTATTTTTCAAATGGCTCAAACAGCATGTAGAGATCAAACACTTTTATGGCATGAGCGAAACTGCCATTCAAAATCAAATCTTCCTTGCGCTCATTGCTTACTGTTTACATGTACTTATCCAGTTAGAGATGAGGAGTAAGAAGTCCTTACTCCGAATTAGCCGCTGGTTAAATAAAGCGCTGTGGAAACCTGCGTACATCTGGATTCGCAGATTTGACGATAGATCTATTCCGTAAATACATACAGTGTCGTTGTTGCTAATAGTTTAATTGTATAATTTTTCCAAATGGACAGACCACCTTTGTTTAGCCTTTGTCTTTTTGGCAAAAAATCCTGCAAAGATGCTTACTGAATTTTCAAACCATATTTATGCAATGCTAGTGATATTTCATCTTTTATACTAAAGTTTTATAGTATAAGATGGTGTCAGGCTCCCGCTTCAAAAATTGAGAAGGTTCGTTGCTTTGCCAGGCGAAGTGGGGGTAACAGCACCTATTGTAAGATGCCTTTAGGCATCCTTTTCATATAAGGAAGTATGATATTTTAAAGGTTTATAGTATAAGAGAATCGATAGCGTTTTCCTAATATTAAAAATAGGGTTGGCTTATTTTTAATTACTTTTCTTTGTGCTAGAAAAAATTGAAAGTGATATACGTTATAGATTCTTTTGTCTTCATTAAAGAATGTTAGCTTTGCTTTTTTTTCTATATCCTTTAAAATGATGAGGAAGATATGATTAGGTAAAGATAAAAAAGGGGATTGGAAGGGAGAAACAAAGTTTGATTCAATTAGTAGTGTCTATCTTATTATATTTCGTTATATTCTTTGGTATCGCTTTTATTTTAAATATGCTTCTTCGAACGACTTGGTTAATGGCGTTTATTTATCCATTTGTCGTTATTATTATTGTGGATAATACTGCAACATGGAATTATTTCACAAATATGAGTGAGACGTTTACCAAGTTGATTGCTCGACTCACAGAACTTACTGCAGTAGATATTTCTATTTTGGCTGCTGGTTTTGTAGGGACAATGGTGTCCGGTCTTGTGATACGTTTACTTAGAAAGAGTGGATATCAAATGTTTTAAGGTTAGCTAGAAATCATTTCCGTAGTAAAGAAAACAAGCTAGTAATTTAATAGAATAATGTATAAAATTTTTTAGATTGGACATGATGACATCCAAAGAGGTGTTATTCATGAAAATCAAAAAAATCATTAAAAAAACAGTTTTAAGTTTCATGTTTGTGACTATCATGCTCCTGGGAATAGTGGGTTTAAAAGAAGGAGCTTCTGCTAAACTCTGGCCATATACTCCTTCTTCTATAGACAGATTAGCGGACAATATTGATACAATGAAAGGCAAAGATGTTTATACGAGACAAACAAATTTGAAACAAAAAGAGCTTAATCATGTGAAAGAAGTAGACCGTCAAATATCAAGCAATCGAATGGATCATGTGAAAACGTTAGAAGAAGCTGTAAATTATGAACAATATCCAAGCAAAACAGTGATTGCTACTGGGTACACGGCGGGTGTAGAATCTACCGGTAAAACTCCAGACCACCCAGAATATGGAATTACCTATTCGGGAGTCCAAGTGAAAAGAGACTTGTATTCTACTATTGCTGCAGATCTATCTGTTTATCCAATAGGAACCATTTTGTTTATACCAAATTATGGATTTGGTGTCGTAGCTGATAAAGGTAGTGCTATTACAGGAAACAAAATTGACTTGTATTATGAGACGGTAGAAGATGTTTACGATAAATGGGGTAAACAGCAAGTCGATGTGTATATGATCGAAAAGGGAAATGGAGAATTAACAGAAAAACAGCTGCAACAATTAAATGAGAATGAGGCATTACAGGTGTTCAGGCAGGACATAACAGGTTAATGCTGTGGTAGTTAAAATGGCAGGTACGATGTAGGTGCCTGTCATTTTAACATGTATATCACTCTTTTGCCCTATAGGAAAACATAAGATTTTTGGTTTATAGGATAAGAAAAACAAAGGCTTTCGCCATAAGATTTGAGTGGCCATCCAAGTTTTTCTAATTAAGACGTGAGACTTTCGGGGGTGAGTCAAGTTTGTTTTCAATAACCTTTTTCAGTAAAATAAATGGTACACTGTAAAAGCAATGATAATTCCAGCAAGACCGCCAAAAAACACTTCGATTGGTTGGTGACCTAGCAACTCTTTTAATTCCTGTCTTTTCTCATCATCTTCTTTTTTTGGCCAGCCTTTTGCTCCATCAATAAAAACTTGAAAATCGCGAATTAGTTTGTTCAACACAATTGCTTGTTCCCCCGCTTGTCTTCTAACGCCAGTAGCATCAAACATAATGATGACACTGAATACACAAGAGATAGCGAACATGGTAGACGTTACACCTTCTATAATACCTACGCTGGTAGTTAATGCCGCCACCGCTGCAGAATGGCTACTTGGCATCCCGCCAGTGCTAAATGCTAAACTAGGATTTAGCTCCTTTGTAACTACTAGCCCGATTGGGATTTTAATTACTTGCGCAAAAAAAATAGCTGTTAATGCTGCCCACAAGGGATAATTTAAAAATAATTCCATGCTGTTAAAACACCCTCTCTAAAACAAGTGTATCCTGTGTTGTAAGAAGATATGCGTTAATATGCGTTAAATTACATACTGTTATCTTACCATAAGGAAGAAGGATACGCATGAAATATTTCAACTAAATGATAATTAGATTATCCGTTGCTTTCTATTCCCATATTCTACGCGGATGTCGTAGAGTGAGGAAATGTTTTTACCTATATTTTCCGTCTTTAGAACATAACAGGTGCTATAAAAGGACACACTACAGCTATATTAGAATCAAATTAATCTTTAGCCACCTAGGTTAGCGCGACTTAAGACAGGAATTCTTTTAATGACACGGACCATAAATAAAGCCGCTAACCCGGCAAAAGCAATATCTTTAATTAGAAATGGTATCATTCCGCTCCAGGCTAGTGTGTAGCTAAGAGGAAAGTCTAACCACATATTGGAAGCAGCATACATATATGTCACGCCAATTATATAATTTATTGCCGTTCCCAAAAGCGCTGCTGAACAATAACGAACAAAGGAATAATTTTGTTTAGGATGATTTACAATCCAACCAGTAACTAGAGCTACAAAAATAAATGATATAATAAATCCGCCAGTTGGACTGATGAACATTCGGGGTCCGGCTGATAGCCCAGCAAATACAGGAACACCTGCTATCCCCACAAGCATATATGCGAGCATTGAAAAACTTCCAAGTTTACGACCTAACATTAATCCTGCTAGAACTGCAAAAAATGTTTGCAAGGAAAGTGGAACATCAGCTCCGCCAATGGGTATCGTTAGCATCGGGAACCATACGGTAATATTAGCTCCAATTGCCATTAGTACAACAAAAACCGCTCCATATGTAAGGTCTATCGTTCTCATTTGATTCATGTTTATAACCATTCCTTTCGCTTCGCTCAAGGCACAAAATGCTATGAAATGTATTTGTGCGGAGCGATTTTTGTATTATTCTAGAATTATAGGGACGAGCAATTAACTACAAATCACGTGGGGGTGAGTGGGCCATTCCGATAGCGGAGTGACCGAATGTTTATATGTGTAGATTGTCTTTCCAAGCACAAATAAGTGTGTCTTCGAACACGCAGACTTATCTTTGTATAAACACTTACTCGTTTATTGCTGGACAATCAGTCAATGCTGTTTGATCCCTATACATTTTAGAAAGGAGACGCCTCTATGAGTTTAAAAATTGTTTATCCAATTTGTTGTGGAATTGATGTCCACAAAACTTTTGTTGTTGCGTGCATTGCTGCTACGAACAATAAAGGAGCGACTACTTACAAACGCCATCGTTTTTCTACCTTCACAAAAGGATTAAGAGAGCTGTCACAATGGCTTTGTAAAAATAACTGTAAAGATGTTTGTATGGAATCTACCGGGAAATACTGGATTCCCGTGTTTAATGTATTAGAGGATTCTTGCAACATCACGCTAGCACACCCTAAATATGTGAAGGCGATCCGTGGTAAAAAAACGGATAAGAAAGACGCCAAATGGATTGCAGATTTATTCAAACATGAGCTTGTAGCTGGAAGCTTTATGCCTCCTTTAGCTATTCGACAATTACGCGACCTCATGCGTTATCGATTTAAACTGACTAATTTTACATCTAGTGAAAAAAATCGATTTCAAAACAGCTTAACTGTTTCCAATATCCAGATTGCATCCGTTGTTTCGGATACCTTTGGAAAAAGTTCCATGAAGATCATTGACAAATTTCTGGAAGATCCAACCAATACTACATTTGACATTAAACCACTTATTCATGGTTCGATGAAAGACAAGGTGACAGATTTAGAACTTGCCATTGGTGGTTTTATTACACCAGAACAAGCTGGAAAGTTATCTGTTATTAAGCATCATTATGAAAACCTAAACGCACGAAAATCGGATCTTGAACAATGGATACTTTCTCTTGCCGAGCCCTACACAGAAGAAATTAATTTAATCTTAACTGTTCCGTCATTTAAGAACATCTTTTCAGCCATTGCCGTGGTTTCTGAAATAGGTGTTACTATGGACGTGTTTCCGACAGCTAAGCATTTATGTTCCTGGGCAGGGCTAACACCTACGAATAATGAAAGTGCTGGCAAGAAAAAATCTGTACGGGTTTCAAGAGCTGGTGTTTATATTAAGCCTCTTTTAGTACAGTGTGCAACTGCTGTAGTCAAAAGTGAAAAGCACCCTGAAATCCGAACCCGCTATCTACGTCTCAAAAAACGTCGCGGTCACAAACGTGCGATTATCGCTATTGCACGAATGCTGTTAATTGCAATTTATCACATTTTAAAGAAAAAAGAACCTTATAACCCAGAGTTATATCAAAAATCAGATGTTTTTCCATTTTCTCGAGAAATTACAGTAGACCAAGCAATTTTATTAGCTAAATCCCAAGGTTTTAAAATTATGATGCCAGAAACTTCAGTAACATAGCCTTTAAACCAAACAATTTTTTGAAAAGTCATCTAGGATGGCTTATTTGGCATGCTCAAGTATCTGTTCTACACATTAATGGTTTATTTCAGACTTTTCCCCCTCTGTGTATAATGGTTTATACTAGTTGAATATTTATTATGATAGAAATATAGTATCGATTAATAGCCTGTTTGTCAACCTTTATATTAACGAGTTAACGATTGTTAGAGGAGAGAGAACATGCATCTGTTAAGTGATATAGCATGAGGGAGAGGGATGCTATTATTAAGATTTAAACGGCATTTATATTGTTCTTTATATATTGTTCATATAGGAAAGCATAAAATTTCAATGGTTTATAGAATAAGCAAAACGACGGCGTTTCATCGCCATAAGGTCTTGATGGTAAGCCAAGTTTTTCTAAGGTTTAAGGTGTTATGCATAGCATTTACTAAGTTGGCTTATAGCCTTAATACTAAATACAAAAGGGAGCAAAAATATAATTCGCGCACCAATTATAGGTACGCGAATGCGCTTTTTTAACTGACTGAAAGTTTTAAAATAGTAGGTTTAGCTATAATCTAGTAGGGAAGTCCTAAATGTAAAAGTTTACTTAATAGCTGCTTCTAGGGCCACTTCCATCATTTCATGGAAAGTAGTTTGTCTTTCTTCAGCTGATGTTTCTTCTCCAGTTAAGATGTGGTCGGATACGGTTAGCACGGATAATGCTTGACGATCAAATTTTGCAGCTAATGTATAAAGAGCAGTTGTTTCCATTTCTACTGCTAACACTTTGTAGGCAGCTAATTTTTCATTTACTTCCTTTGCATTGTCTCTGTAAAAGGTGTCACTTGTAAATACATTACCGACTTTTAGGTTTAGCCCTTTCGCAACACCGGCATCGTATGCGTTCTTTAATAAATCGAAGTCTGCAATTGGCGCATAATCAATACCACCAAAAACCATTCGATTCATTTGAGAATCTGTTGTTGATCCTTGAGCGAGAATAACATCTCTCACCTGAACATCCTTTTGAATTGCACCACATGTACCTACACGAATTAATTTTTGAACATCATAGCTTTGCATTAACTCATTGATATAAATAGAAATAGAAGGGACTCCCATACCTGTTCCTTGAACAGAAACCTTTTCCCCTTTATATGTTCCAGTATATCCTAGCATCCCTCTTACTTCGTTATACTGTTTTGGATTTTCAAGAAATGTTTCTGCGATAAATTTAGCGCGGAGAGGATCACCAGGTAATAAGATTTTATCAGCAATTTCTCCATATTTTGCACCAATATGTACACTCATCATGTTAGCCTCCTTATAATATTGAGTAGGTTTCAAAATAACGTTATCATAGGCTAAAATGAAAAACAACTACAAAGAAAGGATAAATATGAATATTATGTGGTCGAAAAATGCAAGTTATATAAAAAGGCTTAGATAAGTATGATGGCTAGTGCTAGTAGAGAGAAAATTAGATGATTACTTAATAGAACAGCTTATTTACTTCTTGGGTTTCGTAACTTTTAAATAGAAAAATAAAACATTTTATTAAAAAAACACTTTTTTGTTTCAAAATATCGTTTTTTTGTATATAATAGGTTTAGCTCAGTTTTTCACTTGGATGAAGTGTATACCTATACAAAAAGCTTGTGCTTGTCCTGTTGGAAAAAACAAGGTTAAGGGAGCAGGGGCTATCTTCATTGAGATTTGCTTGGAAGATGAGGAGAATGTAATCGATTTAAAAAGATAAAGAAAATCCTATGCTTGCTGAGCCATTTTATAATTACATTACATGATTATTTCTTTGGAAGGATGAAGGAAAATGACAGAAAAAACTTTCACAATTACTGCAGAAACTGGAGTACATGCTCGTCCTGCTACACTTTTAGTAAACAAAGCAGGTCAGTTTGAATCTGAAGTGGAAATTGCTTACAATGACAAAACAGTAAACTTGAAGTCCATTATGGGTGTTATGTCGTTAGGTATTCCTAAAGGAGCACAAATTAAAATTACTGCTAATGGTTCAGATGAAGCAGAAGCTATTAGTGGTATTGAAGAAGTTATTAAAGAACATCTTGGTGAGTAAATAAATAAACAAGCTGTCAGTCTGCGATACTGGTAGCTTGTTTATTTTTAGGCTCTATACTAATATGTGGGTACGCCTTATTGTATCATTGCGCAGAAAGAGGGAAAATAGTACACATTAGTAATAATCTTTTTCCAAATTAGCTAAGCATTGAAGTGCAGCTTGGTTGTAATCTGAATGTTCTTGTAACAGTTTATTTCGGTATGATTCTATGGCTTCTTTTAATGAATTATTATAATTTGGAATCGTTTCATTAAAAGGGTGTACAGCTGCTTTTTTAACGTTAGTTTTTTCACCAAAAGCTAAAGCTTTTCGTTCATGAAAGAAAACGCCTTCTGTCTGCTGGGGGTTGTGTAAATCACCTTGCATTGGGTGTTTTTTTACTGCAAGTACTTCAACCACGTAACGATCTCCCTTATCATCGACCACTTTTCCAATATAGGTACCTGATCGATAATGTGCTTTTACAATATGCCCTATAGCTACGTCCGCCATAATAATAAGCCTCCCTTCTGTTAAAAAAATGCACTTAGTTCCATTTTGCCAAAGAAAAAAAGAAACTGCAAATAGTTGTAGCATAGTGATACTTTTAAAAAAAGTATCACTATGCATTAAAAGAGAATCCAAACAATACGTTTTCTGAAAATAAACAAATTCCTTTATGCTTGTAGCAAATAATGATAAGTTTGTTATAATAACATGGGAGGATGTGAGGAAAAATGATGCCTTTTCTTTATTTTCCAGAGGATAAATCGGAATATATCCCTGCCATTATAACATTACTTATTTTTATGATTGCTGCAGGGGTGGCCATGTACTTTATTTATAAGAAATCGAAGAAGGATGAGCGAAAATTTAAGCAACAATACCACAAGGAATTGCATGAACCTCATGATTAGAAAAACTTGGCTTCTAGCCAAGTTTTTATGTGAAAGGCGAAGTCCAAGTAATAAAATTTCAGTGGGAGAAAGTAACAGCCGAATGCTATACTTTGCTTCTATGTTAACGCACAATTGAATCCCCCTCCATGGTGGAGGGGTTTTTAAATGATAAAATTTTTGGTTTCTTTTTTGTATAATAATTGTATTCTATAAATAAACGAGTAGCAGTATAGTTAATGGGCAAGCTAATTTTTAAAAAAGGGTGGATGTATAATTATGAGAATGGTGATGGTCATTTCTCTATTATTAATAGCTGTAGCTTGCCAGCCAAAAGATGAAAAAACAAAAGAAGTTGAAATGTACAATTCATCAGGTGATATGGTTGGTACAGCCAGTTTTCATGAACAATCTGATGGGGTAAAGGTGAAAGTGGAATTAGAAGGGCTGGAACCAGGGTTTCATGGAATACATGTACACGAATACGCCAAATGTGAAGCACCTGATTTCACATCAGCTGGCAATCATTTTAACCCGACTGGTGCAGAACATGGTCTCATGCATCCAGAAGGAAACCATTTAGGGGACATGCCGAACATAGAAGCGGATGCTAACGGAGTTATTAACGCTGAACTAATGATGCCAGAGACGACGTTATTAGATGGAAAAAATTCGCTAATTAAGGGTGAAGGAACATCCGTTATTGTTACTAAAAATAAAGATGACGGAGTAAGCCAACCTGGTGGAGATTCAGGAGAGAGAATAATTTGTGGCACGTTAACAAAAACAAATGGTGATAATGAAAAACAACCATCAGACCCAACACAAAATAATGAAGATGAAAAGTAGGCCGAATGTACTAGAAATGTTCGCTTTGGATGGTAAAGTAGCTAAAGCATTAAAAAAAGCAGGTCTGGCTAAACGTAACGCTTATGCCACCCTGCTTTTATGAATGAAATTATCTGTTTTGAATTGCTTGGATGATTCTTCTTACGCCCTCTTCCAATGTTGCTTTTGGACAAGCTATATTCATCCGCATAAAGGTTGATCCTTCTTCTCCGTAATCTTTCCCTGTATTTAAACCTACTTTTGCCTTGTGAATCATAAATTCACGTAATTCTTTTGGATCCATATTTAAAGCACTGCAGTCAATCCAAAGTAAGTAAGTTCCCTCTGAATGTGTTACAGTTATTTCTGGAATATGCGTTTCTAACATTTCTTCAACATACTGTTTATGACTTAGCAAAACTTCGCGAAGTTCGTCAAGCCAACTGTCTCCATGCAAATAAGCTGCCTCTAAAGCGGTGTTTCCCATTATGTTTAAACCATGTACGCCTTGTTTTGATAAGTGTGCTTCAATTTTTTTTCTTCGTTCTTGGTTAGGAGTAATGATATAGGAAGCCTGTAAACCAGCTAAATTAAATGTTTTCGATGGAGCCATACATGTTACTGTTTGGTCATTCATGTCTTCAGAAAGAGAAGCGATAGGGATATGTCGCTCATTGGGAAACGTTAAATCACAATGAATTTCATCCGAAATAATAATTACATTATAATCTAAGCATAATTTCGCCATTTTTTCTAGTTCTTCCCTTTTCCACACACGTCCTACTGGATTATGTGGGGAGCAAAGAATGAACGCCTTTACGCCTTGCTTTAATTTAGCTTCAAAATCGTCAAAATCAATTTGATAGTAGTTATCTTCATAGCGCAATGGATTTTTTACAATTTGTCGATCGTGGCTTTCGATCACATTGTAAAAAGGGGTATATACGGGTGTTTGAATAAGTATCTTATCATTAGGCTCTGTTAAAGCTTGCACTGCCATATGTAAACTAGTGACAACACCAGGACTAAATGATAACCAATTAGAATCAATGTGCCAATTATGCCTACGATGAATCCACTTTACAACCGAATCTTTAACTACATCATCCACCATTGTATAGCCGTAAATACCGTGTTTAGCGCGCTCGATAAGTGCTTCGTTTACCTGTTCAGGAGCTCTAAAGTCCATATCTGCTACCCACATTGGTAAGACATCGTCTGTTTGGAATACAGGCTTTAACATATCCCATTTTACAGATCGCGTATTTTTTCTGCTATGTTGCTCTTCAAATAAATTCATTTATAGCCTCCTTAATAATACCATTCTGACATATTCTGTTGGAGACATAGTTGTCATCCAGCTTTGTTATTGAAACTGTCTACCTACGACCAGTGCTCAAACGCATATGTTTAGTATAACATGATATGAAATGAAAGCGCAGAATTTTTGATCTTGTGCTTAGAGGCTTTACGTTATATGAGTTTCTTAAATTTTACTCTGGATATAAAGTGCAGTGAGATTGCCACTTAAAAATGGCAGATATGAGCAGATCAAGCCTAAGTGGTGGATTACTGTACTAACGCTTAATTTGTAATATCCTTTTGGTCAAACCTTTGAGCTAGGGGATGAAAAAATCCTCATTGTTTGGACTCGAGAGAATGATGTTTATTAAAAAGAAAAAAGCAAAGCGTTTTTAGCGCTTTGCCTACAGGGGGAATACGAGAAAGTCTTACATTTCTTAGTATACCCAATGAGAATTATTTTAAACATGCTCATTTCATTTTTATTATTTTACGCTCATCGCTACGCTGCATGAAGAGGTATTGAGGGATGGTTCCCCTAAAAAAATTACAACCTGTCTTCTAATTCTTTTTTTGCATCTTCAAAGCCTGGTTTACCTAAAAGCGCAAACATGTTCTTTTTATATGCTTCAACACCTGGTTGGTCAAACGGGTTAACACCTAATAAATAACCGCTCACCGCACAAGCTTTCTCAAAAAAGTAAACAAGATAGCCAAAAGTATAAGCATCTAGTTTAGGTACTTCTACTACAAGATTTGGTACGCCACCATCTGTATGAGCTAAAAGCGTTCCTTGGAAGGCTTTATCGTTTATTTCGTGAATGGTTTTGCCAGCCAAATAATTTAATCCGTCTGCATCAACAGGGTCACTTTCTACAGTTAATTGACGCTTTGGCTCTTGAACGCGAAGCACAGTTTCGAAAATGTTACGGCGCCCTTCTTGAATATATTGCCCTAATGAGTGTAAATCAGTCGAAAAATTAGCTGAAGAAGGGTAAAGGCCTTTATGATCTTTTCCTTCGCTTTCGCCAAATAACTGTTTCCACCATTCTGCAAAATACTGTAAACTTGGTTCATAATTAATAAGCAGTTCAGTTGTTTTCCCTTTATTGTAAAGAATGTTACGAACCGCAGCGTATTGATAACTTACGTTGTTTTTTAAGCTAGGTTCAGAAAAATCATTCATAGCATCGCGTGCACCTTGCATCATTTCATCGATGGAAGCGCCACTTACTGCAATTGGGAGCAACCCTACAGCTGTCAAAACAGAATAACGTCCCCCAACACCGTCAGGAATTACAAATGTTTCATAACCAGCTTGATCGGCAGAAGATTTTAATGCACCTTTTTCTTTATCAGTTGTTGCAAAAATACGTTCTTTTGCACCTTCTACTCCATATCTGTCTTCTAACATTTGCTTGAAAATACGGAACGCAATTGCTGGCTCAGTTGTTGTACCGCTTTTAGAAATCACGTTAATGGAAAAATCTTTATCCTTTAACACGTCCATTAAATCATGCATATAGTTTGAACTCATATGGTGTCCAACAAAAATAATATGCGGAGCTTTTCGCTCTTCTTTTGTTATATAAGCTTGGAAGGAGTGGTTAAGCATTTCCAATGCAGCTCTAGCACCTAAATAAGAGCCCCCTATACCGATAACTAATAGCACATCCGAATGATCGCGAATTTTTTCTGCTGCTTTTTTTATGCGATTAAATTCCTCTTTATCATAATTTTCGGGTAAGTCAATCCAATCAAGAAAATCACTACCAGCGCCTGTTCGATTGTGTAGGGCGTGATGGGCAGTTTCTACTGCATTTTCAAGATGATCTAATTCTTGTTCATTCATAAAGGGAAGAGCTTTTTTATACGTGAATGTTACGTGAGTCATGTGTATCCTCCTTTAAAGAGTTAGAAATAAGTTTGTTACATTATTCACTTTACCCAAGAGACGGAGGGAAATCAAGAAAGAAACTGCATAATCTCTATCATTTTACAAAAACTATGTTAGATACGAAAGGAAGGAGGTTGTAAAAATGAATGGAATACAACGGACAGCTTTAGCATTAACAATTATTGGCGCAGTGAATTGGGGCTTAATTGGTTTATTTCAGTTTGACTTAGTGGCTGCAATATTTGGCGGTGAGCAGAGTGCAGCTTTTGCTCGAATTATCTACACAGTAGTAGGGATTAGCGGGCTAGTATTAATCCCACTGTTGTTTAAAACCGATGAAGCTTTTGCAGATCAGCACGAACCAGAAGGTGTAGATCGATAAATCATAAGGCAAACTCCGAATGCGAGTTTGCCTTATCATTATTTCTTATTGTAGTTAGATTGTTTCATCCACTCTTCTAGTTTATCTTTTAACGTATTAAATCCAGAAGGTTCTACTTCTACTTGCTTTGGCTTAACTTGTTTTGGTTTAGCTTGTGGTGTTTCTTGTGTAGCCCGGATAGATAAAGAAACTTTGTTTTTTTCTTCATCAATTTGCAATACTTTTACTTTTACGTCATCGCCAATTGTTAAATGATCATTAATATCTTTAACGTAGCCATGAGTAACTTCGGAAATATGAACGAGTCCTTGTGTTTCTTCATCAAGTGCAACAAATGCACCGTATGGTTGAATTCCAGTAACCTTACCATCTAAAATTTGCCCAATCTCAAAATTGCTTGTCATGCTGAACAACTCCTATTTCTTTTCGTTTCTTTTTACACAATAAAATATTTTAGCATAATAATCTCTAGGTAGCAAAACATACGGGTAGTATTTTAAATGAAAAGAATATTTTTAACGGGTTCAGATAGGAAGTACGAATATGTAATTTTAACACTATTATTATCATTATGTGAGGAGACAGGTAAATGGTACCAATACAAACAAGTTTGGAAGATGAAACATATGCTTTATTTAAATTAGAGGAAGTGTTAAAACCTATAGGATTTGTTATAGGTTCGAGTTGGGAGTATGATCATGGATACTTAGATATTAAGTTGGATGATCGAGGTACGTATTATTTTTTACGAATTCCGTTTAAAGCTATTGCAGGGGCGTTAGATTCCCCAGGTGTTATCGTTCGTCTACAACAACCATTCGTATTGGGGCACCAATATGAGTCTGGAAATGATATAGATAGTCGAAATGGTGCTGTTCAAGGACTAGTTAACCAATTCCAGACGCCGACAGATCCAGATACGGATATACCAAAAGAATATATTGATATGGGAAAAGATTATATAAAGGAAGTGGAAGCGTTACTTATTCCAAGGCAAGAGTATGATTAACAGGTCACCTTTTTGTAAACGAAATTGGGGTGAAGGGTTCACATAATAGCGCTCATTACGAATAATACCAAGAGGGATTTGCTGTTTATTGCTTAATAAAACAATCGTTTCCTGAAAGGTTAAATCTCCCAACTCCCCCTCCACTTCTTTATGGTAAAATTGTTGCTTCGTTAATAAGTGAAGGATATCTTCAAATGGTTGCGATGCTTTATGACGAAATATTTCATGGAAAAATAATATACTTGTAAAGTCGTTAGAGCGTATGATGGTGGTAGCTCCTGCACGACGTGCGTTTTCGATTTGTGTGAGTGAAACAATTTCGGCAATAATGGGGGCGTTTGCATTATTTCCTCGAATAGCTACAGCTGTGAGAATGGTGACATTGTCAGCATCTCGTTCATTTTTGGCTGTATCTGTAGTAATTAATACACGATCGGCTAAGTGTATATTTGCTTTTTTTAAAACCATGTCTTCTGTAGGGTCACCTTGAATAAAGTGGACAGGGTAATCAGAAAACGAGACGTGCTCTAGCGTCGTATCGATAAGTACCATTCGAGTATGTGAATTAGACTGAGCAATAGATTCGATTAGCTGTCGGCTTCTTTCATTCCAACCAATCAGTACAAGGTGATTGCTTCCTTTAAACGCTACCCTTCCTTCCTCTATAGCTTGTTCTTGTCTAAAAGTAGAAGCAGCTAAGGAGGTTATGTAGAAAGCAATTAAACTCCCACCTGTTAAGATTAACAATATGGTTATTAATTTACCGATTGGGGTTAAAGGAACAAAATCTCCGTAACCGACAGTTGCTCCAGTAATGAATGCCCACCAAATACCATCAAAAATGGAAGGGAATTGGTTAGGTTCTGCTAAATGAATGAAAAATCCAAAAACGAGCATAAATAAAAAAATGCTCATTAGTAGTTTGAATAATAAAGGCAGTTTAAAATAAATTTGTTTAATTAATCGAATACTCAAATTGCTCACCTTTTACATTTGCTTTTTTACATGTTCTTTTGATTATAGTATAAGAAAACAATAGCTATTTCATTGTTAAGTCGGGCTTTTCTATGCATAACGAAGAAATGAGAGATTCACCATTTTGAGCATAAGCAACTAACGCTGCTGTATGCTCAAAACGCTACATGTTTTTCATATAGTATAGACAAGTTATGGTCTTTATAATCACAGGGTTTTTTGATTATACGAAAGATGATCTCCGTAGCTATGAGTAATTTTAATATACCAGTATGAATTTAGGCGAGTGTTAGCGTCCTAACAGGTTGTCGTTTGTTATTCCATAGAGGCTTTAACAAGGCAGTTTCTCTAACTAATTTGCTTTAACGTGTGTTCTAAACTTTTGTATACATGCTCCCAAAACTGGGAGTTATCCCGGAAGCTCTTATTCATAAATAATATCATTTCTTTAAATTTATCTTGATAATCGGCTTCCTCTTTATTTGGTAATTTCGCTTGAGCTTTATCCACAAAATCTTGTATGCTCTTTGCTCGTGGTCCCCATGTAGCTTTTTCATTTCCATTTGCATCAATAAAAATAAAAATAGGAATGGATCGAGATGTTTCATTTGTTAAATATTGATCCATTAGTTCTAGATTTTGATCACGATATAGTATACGCACGTCCATGTTAGTAGCTTCAGCAAGTTTTAACAAGATAGGAATATTGAGCATGGCATCACCACACCAGTCCTCTGTTAAAACAATCACTTTTAATTGTTTTTCTTGTACTTGCGCATAAAGCGTATAATTATCTGGCAGTTGGAAGTGATCATAAATGGCAAGTAAGTTCTCCTTATGCTTTTTCATTGATTCAATATAAACATCTGGTTCTATTCCTTTTTCATACCATTGTAGAAGGTCCATTCGCTTCAACTCCTTGTATAGTATATATAGGTGTTCATATTCGCCTATTATTTCTAACCTATTATTTGCTTTCCTGATTGAAATTGTATACCCTCTTGAAGCCGTCGCTTTTCACTACAAGCGGACACTCCTCAGGGCTGCTTGAGCCTCCTCACTCACAAAAAACGCCAAGCATATGCTTTTCCTGCAGGAGTCGCCACCTTGCATTCCAAGCGACCGATTACCTGTTTTACACGCCCAAAGGAGCGTAGATAAATAAAGCTTAAAATAACTTTCAAATCCTTCATGTAATTCCGGTAATTTACATTTTGTTTTGCGAAGGTACTGCTGCAGTCGTAAATCAGTCCACCACAAATTTTAATTTCAGCCTCTCTCACACAAATACCTACCTATTTGGCACAGAATAACCGCCAAAGAAATGGTATATTGTCATACGGTATACTCTCATTCATGTCACAGGCACTTTTAATTAGTCTACCTATATATGCAAGATTGGTAAACAAAAGTGCTTGTGCGGTAATTTTTTGCTATGATAACAATAGAACTTATCAACGTTAGGAGGAAATAAGATGCAATTAGCAAACCAAAAATTTTTGTTAGAGTTATTACAAACCCCTTCTCCATCCAGTTTAGAAATGGAAATCCAAAAGAAGTGGTTGGAATATGTCAAACCTTTTGTAGATGAAATAAGAACAGATCATGCTGGAAATGCTATCGGTGTTTTAAACCCTGAGGCACCATTCAAAGTGTTGTTAGCCGGTCATTGTGATGAAATAGCACTAGTTATTAATCGAATTGACGAGCATGGTTTCTTACATTTTGATAAAATGGGTGGCATTAATCCTAAAGCTGCGGTTGGAATGAAGGTGATGGTGCTAGGTGCAAATGATTGTTTAACAGGTGTTATTGGCGTCAATGCTCAACATCATGGTGGCTTAAAGAATGACTTTAGTTTGGAAGATTTGTTTATCGATTGCGGTTTTAAAACGAAAGAAGAGGCAGAGGAACAAATACATATTGGTGATCTAGCGGTATATAAGACCGAACCGGAATTTCTGTCGGACCGTTATGTTGCTGGTCGCGGTCTAGACAATCGGACAGGCGCTTTTATTGTAGCAGAGGTGCTAAGAAAATTGAAAGAGACGGGCTGTCAAGTAGGTGTCTATGCAGCTAGTACAGTAAATGAAGAAACGAATATGGGCGGCGCTTATTTTGCAGCGGCAGGTGTAGCACCAGATATGGCGATTGCTTGCGACGTTACATTTGCGACAGATTATCCTGGAGTTAATACAAATAAATATGGTGATGTTCGATTAGAAAAAGGCCCTGTATTAGCAAAAGGCGCCCCTATCAATATCAAGATCAATCAACTACTTGAAAAGGCGGCAAAATCTTTAGATATCTCTATTCAGTATGAGCTTACGCCACGTATGACTGGAACTGATGCTGATAAAATGCGGCTGACAGGAAAAGGAGTTCCTGTATCGCTCGTGTCCCTTCCGCTTAGATATATGCATTCTCCTGTTGAAACAGCAAGTATCAAAGATATAGCCGAAGAAATTGATTTGTTAGTGGCAATGATCTCTGCGTTAACAGGAGAAGAAAGCTTAAACCCACTTGATTTATAATAGTGTAAAATTTAATTTTGACGCTATTAGGAAGAGTATAAGATTTTTTTGGTGGTTATATAGTAGAAAAAAACGAAGGCTTTCTAAATAGACAAGACTTTCTTTTAAAATGAATCTTTGAGTTTTAATGACAGCAGGATCAGCCTTTTCTAGGTAAATAGAAGCTATGAGCAAAGGTAGGTAGGTTTTTATCCTGAATTTCAAGTGAAAAATTAGGTAGAAGGTCGTTCGTTTTCTTTATATAAGCAAATTGCTTAAACTAAATTTTGGAGTTGTAGGTAAACTTAATCATTTTTATACTAAATAAAAGAGAAACGTTAGTAGTTTTTAGAGCAAAAAGCGTGATTTTAAATTTTCTTAACGGTTATTTTTCATCCCCGTAACAAAGCTATATTTGAAGCTAGTTTTCCTGAGTAGGAGGAAACTAGCTTATTTTTTTGCACTACAGAAAGATATAAGATTTTTTGGTTTATAGTTTAAGCTTTCGCCATAAAAACGCTTGGCGATAAGCCAAGTGTTACTAAGAGAATGAGCATGCATAGGTTACAAATAGGATGAATAAAAGCAAGAAAAAATGAGACTATTTTATTAATTTAGAATATTGAGATGGAAAACGACTTATATCGACACCTTTCTTCATGATTACTCTACTATACTTAGTTTAACAACAAAGAGTGACCTAGTAGCTACAAAAGAACGCAGAAAATGAAAGGGGGGGAAGATGCATCTGTTGTTCTTTTACTTGTAGCAGCTTTGAAAAATGGAGGGAGGAATAGCTTTGAAAAGAAGAAGAAGGCGACAAACCAAAATGCTAAGCATTGCCGCAACATGTTTTATTGCATTTTCTTTATTCACGCCTGGGATAGCTGGTGCGCAAGAGACGCAGAAATTGCATCAATCTGTAAGTGATTCTAGTAAGGTAGAAAATAAGCTAAGTAGCAAATTAACAAAGCAATTCAAAAATGATGATAAGGTAACTTTTCTTGTTAAATTTGCTGAAAAGGCAGATGTGAAAAAGGCGGCTGATAATGCAAAAAAAACAGCAAAAAAAGCTAGCTTGACAGCACAAAAGGTAGAACATGTTCAACGTTCTGCAGTTATTTCAGAGTTGAAGGCTACAGCTTTAGAATCGCAAACGAATGTAAAAGATTATATTCAAAAGCAAAAAGAGAAAGGAAATGTAGAGACATTTCAATCTTTTCATATTGTGAATGGGATGTCGGTAACAGCTACCAAAAAGATAGCTGAAAAAATTGCTTCTTATCCTGAAGTAGAGAAAATATTACCGAATGAGGAACGTAAACTATTTGAAGTAACTGTTGATAAAGAAGAAAAGCAAATAAAAGCTGAGAACGAAAATCTAGAATGGAATGTGGAGCGTGTGGGGGCTCCGTCTGTATGGGATATGGGCTTTGACGGCTCGGGTATTGTAGTAGCAAGTATTGATAGCGGAGTACAATGGGATCATCCAGCTTTGCAGGAGCAGTATCGTGGATATAATTCTGAAACTGGAGAAGTAGATCACGCTGCAAGTTTCTTCGATGCAACAGCTGGCGAAGAGGAAGCTTATGATGATCACTCACACGGTACACATGTTACGGGAACAATGGTTGGAGCAGAGGCTGACGGTTCCAATCAAATCGGGGTAGCACCCGGAGCAAAATGGATTGCAGCAAAAGGATTAAATGCCTCAGGTGTCGGCTATGACAATTGGTTATTATCAGCTGCAGAATGGATGCTAGCTCCAAATGGAGACGCTTCCATGGCTCCGGATATTGTAAATAACTCCTGGGGTGGTGGCTCAGGGCTTGATGAATGGTATCGAGATGTAGTAACTGCATGGAGAGAAGCAGGTATTTTCCCAGCATTTGCCGCTGGTAATACTACTCTAACTAATCCAGGTGGGCCAGGTTCAGTAGCGGTGCCAGCCAATTATCCAGAGTCTTTTGCCATTGGTGCAACGGATGTTAACGATGTGTTAGGAAGTTTCTCTTTACTGGGACCTTCGCCATATGACGAAATAAAACCAGAAGTAACAGCACCTGGTGTTAATATTCGTTCAAGTGTGCCGGGAAGCGGTTATGAAGGAGGATGGAATGGTACATCCATGGCTAGTCCAGCGCTTTCTGGGGTTTTAGCATTAATGAAGCAAGCAGATGGAAGCCTTACTGTGAATGAAATGGAAGAAATCGCTATGTCAACTGCTAATCCGCTCACAGACAGTGACTACCCTGAATCACCGAATAACGGATATGGGCATGGACTAGTTAACGCTTATGACGCTGTTTCTTCTTTAGTATCTGGTTTAGGAACTTTAGAAGGGCAAGTAACAAAAGCTGGTGAAGATAAAGAAGCACCTGTTTTCGAGCATGAGCCATTAACAGAAGCATATATGGGGATGGATTTAGATTTAAATATTCAAGTGTCTGATAATATTAGCGTAAGTTCAGTTGATTTACAGTATACGAACGCAGCTGGGGAGGAAGAAACAATTGAAGCAGAACGTGTCTCTGGTGATTATAAGGATGGAAGCTATATAGCTTCCATCCCTGGAGATCAATTAACTGGGGAAAGTTTATCTTACACATGGTATATGAACGATTTTGGCAACAATGAAGCGAGAAGTGAAACGTATGAGGTAGCTTTACGACCGGGAATTACGGTCGGTTATGAGGAAGATTTTGAAGCAGCATCGGCTGGTTGGACGGTATTTGGAGAAAACAATAGTTGGGAGCGTGGAGTGCCAACTTCCGGACCTGAAACTGCTGCTTCTGGAGAGAATGTATATGCTACTAATTTAGCTGGTGCGTATGAGAGTGATTCAAATACGACACTTGTGATGCCGCCAATTGATCTTCCGAAAGAGGGGGACGCTTTTTTACAATTTAATCAATGGTATAACTTAGAAAACAATTACGACTATGGTCATGTGTTTATTTCCACGGACCAAGAGGATTGGACACAGCTTGAGGAAATTTCCAATGTATCTGACGGATGGGGAAATATGACAGTTGATTTATCCGACTATCTCGGCCAGCGAGTTTATATAGGCTTTAATTTAGATACAGACGGTAGTGTTACACGTGATGGCTGGTATATTGATGACGTTGCTTTAACAGATACACCAAGTACAGAAAATGTTTCTTTAACAGCAGAAGTGTCAAACCCTGGTTTATTAGGATTTATTGATACGGTAAGTTTGGCTTCCAAAGACAAACAAGATAAACAATCAGCCAAAAAGGAAAAAGTAGACCCGGAAAAAATAAAACCTATTCAACCAAAGGAAAAATCAAAACCAAAACAAGATACAGTGAATCCGACATTATTACCAATGCAAGCGCAAGTAAGTGTCATAGAAAGTGGACGTACGGTAACTACAGACCCTGCTACAGGTAGCTACTCATTATTACATGCAGCGGGAGATTTTACGGTAAAAGCTGAAGCATATGGCTTTCAATCACAAGAGCAGTCTGTAACCGTTGATCCGGATGGTACTTCGAAGGCTGATTTTACGTTAGAAGAAGTGGATCAATACACGATAAGCGGAACCATTACGGATGAACAAACAGGCAAACCTATACCAGATGCAACGATTTTAGTAGTGGAGGATGCCAATATTGAACCAGTAACGACAGATGAGGAAGGTAATTATTCACTCACCGCTTATCAGGGGGCATATACGTTAAAAGTACTTGCGAGCGGTTATCATGGTGCAGAAATGAAAATTAATCTAGAGGATAACGATAGTACTCAAAATGTGGAATTAGAGCCATTCTACACGGTGCCTGGTGGAGAAATTGCTTATGATGATGGAACACCAGAAAATGCTCGCGCATTCTATGATGCTGGAAATGGTTGGGGCGTAAAGATGACATTACCAGAAGGAAAGGAAACTGGTGTTGTTGATGCCGCTGTCTTTAAATTTTGGAATGAAGAGTTTCCACAACCAGGTGGTACTGCATTTCAAGTGGAGGTTTGGGATGCAAATGGACCAGATGGTACACCAGGTGAAAAGATAGCAGGCCCAGTTGATGCTGAAGCCATTCGCGATGAAAATGAATGGACAGTCGTCGATTTAGAAGAACATGGCATTGTGGTAGAAGAAGAATTTTATGTGGTGTATGTGCAAACAGCGCCAAATACAGAAGCACCTGGACTTGCTACAGATGAAAGCAGTCCAAATGAAGATAGAAGTTATCAACTAGTTGGTGGATCTTGGTCTAAATCACCAGCAGAAGAAGGAAACTATATGATTCGCGCTCACGTTAATTACGAAGTAGAGGAACCTGAAATTACCTCGCCAAAAGATGGCGCTATTACGAATAAGCAAAAGGTTACTGTAGAAGGAACTGCTTCACCAACGACTACGATCCAAATAATGAACAATGGAGAAGAAATTGGCTCGGCTGAAATAGGGGAGGATGGTACGTTTGCTATTCCAGCGGAACTATCAGAAGGGGAAAATGAACTAACAGCAGTCTCTCAGCTAGATGGAAATCCAACAGGCGATTCAGAGCCCGTTAAATTAACACTAGATACCGAAAAACCTGAGCTAACCATCGATTCACCAAAAAATGAGGAAAAACTGAATCGAGAGACTGTTACTGTAGCAGGTTCTGTCTCTGATAATAATTTGGACACCGTAAAAGTGAACGGTAAGAAAGCAAAAGTACAAGATGGCAAATATTCCAAACGAATTTTGTTAGACAATGGTGAAAATGAAATTAAAGTGGTAGCTCAAGATGCAGCAGGAAATAAAACGAAGGAAAAAATTACAGTGGATGTCGATTTCACAGCGCCTAAGGTTGAGAATTTAACCCCAGAAGAAGATGCTACACTAGCAGCTGGTGAGTCCATCAAAATTGAGTTTGAAAGTGAACCAGGGCTAAATGCAACCTATGCTATTCATATGCCACTAACGAATACAGCTACGAATGCTACAGAACTACCAATGATGGAAACATCAGAAGGCCATTACGTCGGCTATTGGACAGCAACAAGCAGTGTCGTTGCAGAAGGTGCCGTTATTGAGGTAAAGGTAGAAGATAATTATGGCAATAAGACACGTAAGCAAGCAACAGGAAAGTTATGGATTAACGCTGAGAAGTAATTGCCATTATAAAACCTCGCATTTTATTGGAATGCGAGGTTTTAATTTGAAATATTATTTTCTTGCAAAACTAAAAAATCTCATGTAAAATAATCGTAACAATAAAATATCGATTCCATCTTCGGGGCAGGGTGAAATTCCCGACCGACGGTAAAAAGCATGTGTGCTTAAGTCCGTGACCCGCAATTTTTATTGTGGTTGATCTGGTGCAAGTCCAGAACCGACAGTTACAGTCTGGATGGGAGAAGATGTCGAGCCAAATTTTAGGTACATATATGTGCCTGTTTTTTCCCTATGTTTGTTTACGTTTCCCCTAAAGCCCCGATTAGGCGCTTTAGGGGTTTTTATGTAGGAAGCAAACTGGCTCTAAACCTTCATCACGAGATTGGAATCGATACATGATGAAGGGAGAAATAGAAAATGCAACCGATGAATAAACAATCATCCAAACTGATGAAAGTCATTGTCTTAGCTTTATTAGGTACAATTTCATTATTATTATTTTTCTTAAACTTTCCTCTGCCGTTATTACCAGCTTTTTTGAAAATTGACTTCAGTGATGTTCCGGCTTTAATGGCATCATTCATCTTTTCACCAGTTGCTGGGGTCCTTGTGGTCGCAATTAAAAACCTCTTATATTTAGCTGTATCTGGTGCCGCTGACCCAATTGGTGTACTTGCTAATTTTATAGCTGGAATGATGTTTGTTGTACCAGTGTCTATGCTCTATCACAAATTTAAAGGTGTGAAAAGTATAGTTTCTGGTTTAGTTACGGGAACAATCGTAATGGCAGTTGGAATGAGTGTTTTAAATTATTTTGTTTTCTTACCAGCATATGCATGGTTTATGGGGTGGGAAGACATGTCAAATACTGCAATTAAATGGGGGATAGTCTCTGCGGGGATACTACCATTTAATATTATAAAAGGAATAATTGTTGGCTTGTTATTTGTCCCATTGTATGTAAAGCTACGCGCTTGGGTAGAAGAAAAGCAAGCTAAATTTGCATCCTCGTAATCCAATTCTATTGGAAATTAAAATAACAGGAGCAGTGCAGTCTATTATTTTGAATGGCTCGCACTGCTTCTTTCTTTCCTTATATGGAACTAGCGCAAGAGTTGCTATGTGCCAAAGAGCCGGCTTTAAAAATGTTCTACAATTCACGAAATAAAGCGAATTTTTTTGCTTCGTATACGTTATCTAGTAAATAATGTTTTATACTATATAAAAGTTTAAAGGTTTAAAGTAGAAGAAAAACTACAGCTTTCCCAATAAGACTTGGCGACAAGAAGCCAGGTTTTTCTAATAAAAATAATAGAAACAGAGGTGTTTTAGGTGGCTTATGGGAACATAACGGATGTACCAGGGATAAAGGTAGGAAATGTTGAAAATATGGAAGCGATAACAGGGTGCTCTGTCGTTGTGGCAGAAAATGGTGCGGTTTGTGGTGTAGATGTTCGAGGATCAGCGCCAGGAACAAGAGAAACAGCATTATTAGATCCTGTAAATACTGTGAATCAAGTACATGCAATTACGCTTTCTGGTGGTAGCGCGTTTGGCTTAGCCACAGCTGATGGAGTAATGCGCTATTTAGAAGAGCAAGGAATAGGTTTAGATGTTCGTGTTGCTAAGGTCCCGATTGTTCCTGCAGCAATTTTATTTGATTTAGCTGTTGGTGATAGCAAGGTTCGTCCAGATAAAGAAATGGGTTACCAAGCAGCCAAACAAGCTAAAAAAGGATATTTTTCTTTTGGGAATGTTGGTGCAGGATGTGGTGCAACGGTCGGAAAAGTAGCGGGCTTCAAACATTGTATGAAGGGAGGATTAGGAAGTGCGTCAGTAGAACTTGATAATGGCATAGTTGTCGGAGCATTCGTAGCTGTAAATGCAGTTGGAGATATTAGACACCCAGACACAGGAGAAATATTAGCAGGACCAATAGATTTGGACACCCAAGAAATGATGGACAGTATTACTTATATGCAAAAACACCAAAGTCAAAAGTCTGCTGGTATGAACACGACAATTGGTGTGATAGCTACGAATGCTTTGCTTACGAAAGCAGAGGCTACCAAGATTTCACAAATAGCTCATAATGCTTTGGCAAAGACAATCTATCCTGCACATACGCAAATGGACGGTGATACGATCTTTACTTTAAGTACAGGGCAACGAAAACAATCCATTGATTTAATAGGAGCTATGGCTGTAGAAACATTGGAAGAATCCATTGTCCAAGCAATTCTAGCAGCAGAGTCCGTTGGAGGTATTCCTGCTTATCAAACATATAAGCTGAGAAATAGGTAGGCTACTCCAAATAACTTGGGCTACTAATAATCAGTGGGGAATAAAAAAACCCACTGATTGTAGGTTCACTATTCTTCATGTGTTAAAATTTTTCAAGAGTATAGAGTTAGGGCACTAGCAATTCGTGTGTAAAAGAAGCCCACACGGATTGTTAGTGCCCACTAGAAAAATGAGAGTTAACGTCATTTTTCTCCTACTAAAAAACGTGCTGTCGGTTGTGCTTCTAGACGTTCAATTGAGATTGGTTTTCCAGACTTTTCACTTAAACCAAATGTACCCATTTCGATTTTCTGTAGCGCATCATCAATATCTTGTAATTGTTTTTCTAGCATTTGTTGTATTCCTGCTTGTTTTTCCTGTTCAAATTGTTCCGAACTCATATCTGCTGGGTGATTATCGTAATCTGCCAGCTTCTCCAAAGATTCATTTGGTACTTTCGTAACTTTGGCTTCTATTGCTTCTTCTGTTTCTTTTTTCAACTTTAAGAGTCGTTCTTTAAACTCAAATAACTTGTCTTCAGTAAGATGTGTTTTCATTGGCGAACCCCTTTCAAGCCTTGGATTATTTTTCTTTGGTAATAACACCAATGGTGCATCGAGAAACGCATAAGAGCCAATTTTCTGCATCGGTAATTTTTATTTCCCAGACCATCGTTGACTTGCCAATGTGTATCGGAAGTGCTGTAGCTGTAACCTCCCCATTTTTAATGCTTCGAATATGGTTAGCGTTAATTTCTATTCCGAAAACGGCTTGCGTTTGGAGGTCAGCATGCAAACTCGCCCCAATACTAGCAGCTGATTCTGCTAATGCAACGGAGGCACCTCCGTGTAAATATCCAAATGGTTGGCGTGTTCGCTTATCGACTGGCATGGTAAGCTGTACTTTTTCCTTCGTCATTGTTACTGTCTCAATTCCAAGTGCTTCCATTAGTGTATTCGGGTAAGCCATGTATTTTAGTACCTCCTAATTCACAAACGTACTGATAAATAATGAAATTCCTAATAAAATCCCATAAATGGAATTAGTTTTACCCGTTGCAGCCATTGCTGGCATCATTTCAAGTGGTTGCGTTTTACCTTTAAATTTTAGGATAACATCTACAGCTTTAATTGCCCCAATAAAGGTAATCAATGACCATATTGGAAAAATGTTTTCGATAATAAGCCATGCGGTTATTACGAAGGCAACTATAAACATCATTCCTAGAAACACGATAGCATTCTTTCTCCCTAATAAAATTGCTAATGTTTTGCGTCCGTTTTCCTTATCATTTTCTAGGTCTCTAATGTTGTTAGAAAGTAAGATAGCGCCGATGAAAATCGCAATTGGAATGGAAGCAAACAACACTTCTGCAGTAATGGTTTTTGTTTGAATGTAATAACTAATTCCGATAATCACAGTTCCCATCAAGAATCCTGAAAATAATTCACCTAATGGAGTATAGGCAATGGGTAAAGGACCTCCTGTATATAAATATCCGAAAAGCATACATATTAAACCAATAACTGCAATCCACCAGCTTGAAGTTGCACTAATATAAAGACCAAGTAGCATTGCCATTCCAAAAAAGGTTAATGCCAAGCTTAGTACTGTTCTCGGTTTAATACCATCTCGTACGATTGTACCCCCAATACCAACGGAACCTTCATTATCAAGACCTTTTACAAAGTCATAATACTCATTAAACATGTTTGTCGCCGCTTGAATAAGCATAGAAGCAATTAGCATGGCGAAGAAAAGTAGTAGATTCATATGCCCTTCATGAAAAGCAAGCATTGAGCCAACAAATACTGGTACGAATGAAGCAGTTAATGTGTGAGGACGTAATAACCTCCACCATATTTGTAAACCATCCCTTTCATTGAGCGCTTGTTTTACGGTTACTTTATTAGATGCATGCATATATTTTTCCCCCTCCCTTTATTTGATGCAATATATTGGTAGTATCATAGACCTAACACTCGTTTTGTTAAGACGCCTGGAACATGAATCATATTAATTCTATGGAAATTACGATATAGTGTCAACGCTTGCGATTGATTTCCTTGAGAATAACCGAAAAAGAGAATAAAATGAAGTAGAAAGTTTGTCATTGTGAGTGTAACGGAGGTTAATTGAAATGATAGAAGTACAGGGTCAGCAAGTTGAAGAACTTTTGCGTGAGGCTATTAACCAGATGGGATTAAAGCAAAGGACACAACTTGTAAGTATTACGAAACGAGTAGAAGCACAAGATCCCGTTCTCTTCTTTGCATCTGCTGCAAAGTTAAATAAAGAGCGTTGTTTTTGGATGAGTACAAAGGATGCATTTTCCATTGTCGGTGTTGGAAATGTGTTTGAAATAAATGCGAACGAAGATCGTTTTCAATATATAGAAGAAACATGGAAAAAATTATTAGATGATGTATGGGTTTATAATCCATTTAAAGCTCCAGGAACAGGGTTAGTGACTCTAGGTGGGCTAGACTTTGACCCAAAGAAACCTAGAACGGATCTGTGGAATGATTTTCCAAGACTTCAATTTAAAATCCCAGAATATATATTGACGAAAAATAATAGTGATTTCTATTTAACGATAAACATAAAAGTATGCAAAGACGATCATCCGATTCAGCTATTGAAAGCGATAGAAGCTGTGGAGACAAAGTTGTTTCAAACTGTAAAAGAGCAGCTTGACTTACCCAAAATTATTCATAAAAAGGTGATTGCTCCAGAACAATGGAAAAAAACGGTTCAAAGAGCGAAGCAAGAGATTCAACAAAAGCAAATGGATAAAATTGTACTTGCAAGAGAAATGCGACTTACGTTTAGTAAGCAAGTTGATATTAGTCAAATGCTAAGTGATTTAATTGATAAACAATCTAATAGTTATATTTTTGCTTTTGAACAAAGTGATAAAAGTTGCTTTGTAGGCGCTACTCCCGAACGACTTGTAAGGATAGAGAAAAAGGAGTTGTTATCCACCTGTTTAGCAGGAACTGCTCCAAGAGGCGCTACAGTGGAGGAAGATCAACGAATTGCTGCTACGCTTTTCCACGATCCTAAAAATAGAGAAGAACATGACTTTGTTGTGCAGATGATAAAGCAAGGCATTAATAAGTATTGTACAGATGTGCAAATACCAGATATACCAGTAGTTTATCCATTAAAAAATTTACAGCACTTATATACACCTGTTACGGGAATACTTAAAGATGGTTATACTATTTTTAATGTCATTAAAGAATTGCACCCCACTCCTGCATTAGGGGGAGTTCCCAGAGATTTGTCTATGACTTTTATCCGAAATAATGAGCGGCTAGATCGTGGTTGGTATGGCGCACCAGTCGGTTGGTTAGACAGTAATGAATATGGGGAATTTGCTGTAGCTATTCGTTCAGCATTAATCCAAGATGATGAAGCTTCTTTATTTGCTGGCTGTGGAATCGTGAAGGACTCAGATCCAGAAGAAGAATTTGCGGAAACTGAAATAAAATTTTCACCAATGCTGACTGTTTTAGGAGGACAAGCATGAACCATACAGAAGTTTTGACGCGATACGTGACGAATTTTGTAAATGAATTAGTTGTTAATGGTTTGACAGACGCTGTTATTTCTCCTGGATCTAGATCCACGCCATTAGCGTTAACACTGGCTGAGCATAAAGAAATAAAGGATTGGGTTATTATTGATGAAAGGTCGGCTGCTTTTTTTGCGTTAGGACTTGCGAAAAAAACGAAACGTCCTGTTGTACTTGTTTGTACTTCTGGAACAGCGACAGCCAATTATTATCCTGCAATTGTGGAAGCCTATCATAGTCGAGTTCCACTCATCGTGTTAACTGCTGACAGGCCACATGAATTAAGAGGAATAGGCGCGCCTCAAGCAATTGATCAAATAAAAATGTATGGAGATTTTGTGAAATGGTTTCACGAAATGGCACTTCCAGAAGCAGGAACTGCCATGCTACATTATGTGCGAAATAAAGCGGCAAGCGCTTACCATATCGCGAAGGAAGGAAATCAGGGAGTTGTTCACTTGAATTTTCCTTTTCGTGAACCATTAATGGTGGATTTTAGTCTTAATGATGTATGGGAAATAAATGATATTTCCTGTACAAGTCCCATATTACCGACGTTTGAAGGGAAAAAGCATTTGTCTAAACAGCAAGTGGAAGAAATTTTGCGTCAATTAGCAGGTAAACAAAGAGGGGTTATTGTATGCGGACCGCAAACAGATTTGCATTTTCCAGTTGCGGTTACGAAGCTTGCTGAGAAGTGGGGACTTCCTATTTTAGCTGACCCTTTATCGCAAGTTCGATCTGGGGCTCATGTTTCTGATGTAATTATTGAAGGATATGATGCGCTACTGCGTAATAAAACCATTCGGGAAAAACTAAAGCCTGATTTTATTATTCGTTTTGGAGCCATGCCTGTTTCGAAAGCCTATTCTTTCTATGTGAAGCAACACCAGGATGCACTTCAAATGGTCGTTGAAAATGATGAAGGTTTCCGCGAACCAACCAATAATCCGACGACGTTTATTTTTGCAGAACCAACTACTTATTGTGAGGCTTTAGCAGATGCAGGGACTGAAACTACATCAAAAGAATGGTTGCAATTGTGGAAGCAATTTAACGACATTGCGAAGATGCATTTAAATGACCAATCAGATATTGAAATTAGAGAAGGGGAAGCGATTCGTGCTGTCATGGATTCAACTCCAAACCAGAGCACAATTTTTGTAGGCAACAGTATGGCAATTCGTGATTTAGATTCGTTCTTTTGGAAAACAGATAAACAAATAGAAGTGCTTGCCAATCGAGGGGCAAATGGTATTGATGGTGTTGTATCTTCTGGTTTAGGCGCTTGTGCGGCTGGGGTAAGAGTTACGCTTGTATTAGGCGATTTATCTTTTTTTCATGATATGAATGGGCTGCATGCGGCGATGCATTACCAATTGCCATTGACTATTTTATTAATTAATAATAATGGTGGTGGAATATTTTCCTTTTTATCGCAGGCTGATGATAAAAAACATTTTGAAGCTTTATTCGGTACACCTTTACATATCGATTTCAAGTATGTTGTTCATATGTATGGAGGTTATTATGTGCATGCAAAAACAGAAGCGGATGTGAAGCAGAAACTCATTGAAAGTTACAACAGAGAAGGTCTGTCCGTAATTGAAGTGAAAACAAATAGAGACATGAATGCCAACTGGCACAAAACGAAATGGCAGGCCATTGAACAGGAAATTTTGGAGGAGAGGAATAGATAGTGTACTTTTCCACAAATGATGCTACGTATTGGTATGAAATAGATGGCGAAGGATATCCCCTTGTTTTATTACATGGATTTACGGGTAGTAGTGAAACGTGGCAACCATTTATAACGAAATGGAAGCAAGAATGGCAAGTTATCACGATTGACCTTCCAGGACATGGAAAGACGAACGCGAAACATAAATCCATGGAAGCATGCTGTAGAGATATTGCTTCACTATTGCAATATTTACAGCTTGAACCTGTTCATCTGCTTGGTTATTCTATGGGCGGAAGAACAGCCATTGCATTTGCAATAAGTTATCCTGAATGGGTCAATGGTATTATATTAGAAAGTACTTCTCCAGGTCTTGAAGATTTACTAGAGCGGCAAAAACGAAAACAAGCAGATGATGAATTAGCAAAGAAAATAGAACAAAAAGGTCTAGCATGGTTTGTTTCCTATTGGGAAAACATCCCCCTATTTTCTACGCAACAAAAAATGTCCACCAATAATCAAACCAGAATTCGAAAAGAACGCATGCGTCAATCTGCTGTTGGTCTTGCTGATTCCCTCCGCTTTATGGGGACAGGTACACAGCGGTCCTATTGGAATGAATTAGCTTCCATGGATAAGCCTGCTTTTCTAATAACTGGTGAGTTAGATCAAAAGTATTGTGTTATTATGGAGAAAATGTCTCGCATCTTGCCAAATGCAGTGCATCATATGGTTCCTGATGCTGGACATGCAATTCACGTGGAGAAACCGAATATTTTTGGTAAAATAGTAAGTAGACATTTAGAAAGTTTAACATAAAATGTCTGCTTACATACATTTTAAAGGAGGAAGTATCGTGGCAGTACAATGGGAAAAAGTAAGAGATTATGAAGAAATTTTTTATGAAAAATATAATGGCATCGCTAAGGTAACGATCAATCGCCCTGAAAAGCGAAATGCGTTTACTCCATTAACTGTAAATGAAATGATTGATGCATTTGCGGATGCGAGAGATGATTCTGACATTGGTGCAATTATTTTAGCAGGAGAAGGGGACAAGGCGTTTTGTTCAGGTGGTGACCAATCAGTACGTGGGCATGGTGGTTATGTAGGTAGTGACCAAGTGCCAAGATTGAATGTATTAGACTTGCAACGCTTAATTCGTACAATTCCAAAACCGGTAGTTGCTATGGTGTCTGGGTATGCTATTGGCGGTGGACATGTCTTGCACGTCGTGTGTGATTTAACGATTGCTGCAGACAATGCTATTTTTGGACAAACTGGTCCGAAAGTAGGTAGTTTTGACGCTGGTTATGGCGCTGGCTTGCTTGCTAGAATGGTCGGTCATAAGCGTGCAAGAGAAATTTGGTACTTATGCCGTCAATACAATGCTGAGGAAGCTTATGAGATGGGTTTAGTTAATACAGTTGTATCATTGGAAAAATTAGAAGAAGAGACGATTCAATGGTGTGAGGAAATGTTATCCAAATCTCCAACTGCATTGCGTTTCCTAAAAGCTTCCTTTAATGCAGATACAGATGGGCTAGCTGGACTCCAACAAATGGGCGGCGATGCAACGCTGCTTTACTACACAACAGAAGAAGCAAAAGAAGGAAGAGATGCTTTTAAAGAAAAAAGGCAGCCAAACTTTAAAAAGTTTCCTCGCTTTCCTTAATTTAAAAACTGTTTTAAAGGAAGTAGCTGAAGTAAATGTATAATTCTAAGCTTCTTACATATGTTCGCCATGTAAAATGTGCTGTAAGGCTCTACTTTTAGAATAGATAACAAGATTTATATAACACTTTAAGTAGGAGCTAACAGAGCGCACAAAAAGTTTTTAATTAACTCTTGCGGTATTCAATAGCATGAAGTAATGGTCGGAATTACCGAAGGTAGGTTCGTTTTCTACTGCTATACAAAAAGTCTTTGCTCCAATCCTAAGCAAAGGCTTTTTGTACTATCAGGAAACTGGTTATGGCTTACAGATATGAACCAGTTACTATGAAAGTAACTATCTATTTGAATAATAATTTTGTAGCCGTTTCTCTAATGCAAAATGAAAAGAGGTGTTAAATATGCAAACAGTAATACCGCATTGGCTTACTAAGCAGGCGGAGATATCACCTGAGCAAATAGCAATTCAAAATGGTAATGGAAGTACACTTACATTTCAACAGCTAAAGGAAAGTAGTCAGAATTATGCTAGAAAATTGGCTGCTTTAGGCGTGTCAAGCGGAACTCATGTTGCGGTGCTTTCAACGAATAAACAGGAGATGGTAGTTGCCATTCATGCATTAAGTTATTTGCAGGCAGTAGTTGTTTTACTAAATAGTAGATTAACAAGTGAGGAATTGACTTATCAATTGAAAGACGCTGAAGTGTCATTCTTACTTTATGATGGATCATTAGCTCCTCTGTCCGAAGAAATACCTTTCTCACAAAGCCTATCTTTTACTGCTGTTAATCATTTACAGCCAAAAGATGTGAAATTAGCAACAGAAATAAATTTGCAGACGCCGTTTACGATGATGTATACATCTGGCACAACAGGTTTTCCTAAAGGAGTGGTACATACATATGGAAATCATTGGTGGAGTGCGGTAGGGAGTGCACTAAATCTAGGAATTCAAAAAGAAGATAAGTGGTTAGCTGTATTGCCTTTATTCCATGTTAGTGGTCTGTCCATTCTGATACGTAGTGTTATCTATGGGATGACTGTCTATTTATTAGAAAAGTTTAACAGAAAAAAGGTGCATCATGTGATTTTAACAAAAAAAATAACAATGATTTCCGTAGTAACCGTTATGCTGCAGCAATTGTTAGACGAGTTAGGGGAAGATTCATATCCTGCATATTTACGCTGTATGTTATTAGGCGGAGGGCCAGCTCCAAAACCTTTGTTGGAACAAGCGAAAGAAAAAAACGTACCAGTTTTCCAATCTTTTGGGATGACTGAAACGGCTTCACAGATTGTTACATTAAGTGCTAAAGATGCTTTAAAGAAAATTGGTTCTGCGGGAAAACCTTTATTTCCGGCGCAATTAAAAATTAATACACCGGATGAAAACGGAGTTGGTGAAATATTTGTTAAGGGACCGATGGTTACAAACGGCTATTATAATAATGAATCTGCAACAGTAAATGCCATTCACAATGGTTGGCTAGCTACAGGGGATTTAGGTTATTTGGATAAGGAAGGTTACTTATATGTGGTTGACAGGCGGAGTGATTTAATTATTTCTGGTGGAGAAAATGTATATCCTTCCGAAGTAGAAAGCACAATGGCACGTTTTCCGGGTATCAAAGAAGTTGGTGTGACAGGTAAAGCTGACCCGAAATGGGGGGAGGTTCCAGTTGCTTTTATTGTAACGGATCAAACCTACAACCATGGGGAACTACAATGTTTTTTAACCGAACATTTAGCTGCTTATAAACGCCCCAAAGAAATACATGAGGTAGATTACTTACCACGTAATGCTTCTAATAAGCTAGTTCGTCTAGAGTTGAAGAAATTAATAAAGTGAATTATTACTCTGTTTAAATAGATGGGAGCGATCTAGCAGGTAAATTAGATCAGCTCCTATTTTTTAAAATTAATAAGAGTGGTGGTTTTTCTATCATTTAGAACATCGTGTAGACTTTTTCTTTATACCTAATGAAGCTTTAGTTCAACAAAGGATCTTAATAAAAATATATTGTCAATATTTTAGCTCAAAAAGAGCCGAATTTACCTATAAATATGTTCATTATTTCACAATTAATCTATAGAATATTTGAAGATTACGTTGTATAATTAATCTATCCTAGTAAATAATATCTAGAAAAGGTGGTTATTATTATGGCTAAATCTACATTTCGAGCCGCTGCTCAACTGCAGGATGGTGTTCAAGTTAAAGTTAAATCAAGAAATTTTGAAATTACAGTCGATGAACCTAAGAACTTAGGTGGTACAGATACGGGAATGAACCCAGTGGAATTAGTGCTTGGTGCTCTTGGAGCTTGTCAAGCAATTGTTGCACGAGTTTTTGCTAAAAAATTTAATATTGAATTTAGTGACTTTTGGATTGAATTGGAAGGTGACTTAGATCCAGATGGTTTTATGCACAAAGCGGATGTGAGAAAAGGTTATTCGGAAATCCGTTACAACGTGCATATAAAAACCGACGCACCTCAAGAAAAAGTAAAAGAGTTTGTTGCATTTATTGAAGATACTTGCCCAGTAGGGGATACATTGGCAAATCCAGTTAATACAAAGTTAAATAACATTGTTATCGAATAATGCTGTTTTACTTCAGCAAGGATAGGGGATGCTCCCTATCCTTGTTTTTATGTTTTTGACAATCGCACGTTTTTCGCTTTAGAACGAACATGTTTTTATTGAAAAGTGTATATTAGCTAAAAAAAATGATATTGCCCTTTTTGTCATCTTAGTTCGTTTAATTGTAAATATTAGAGTAACTACAATAGAACAATTAGTTTTCACAAAGAAGTTGACTTACATGGGTTATTAATGTAATATATAAATTGCATTAAGTTATATATATATTACTTTTGGTGGTGGATCATGGCAAATAAAATAAAATTGGCACGAGTTGAGAAAGGGTTAACACAGGCTCAACTTGCCAAAAGAGTTCATGCGACAAGACAAACGATAGGCCTTATTGAAAAAAGTAAATATAACCCAAGTTTAAACTTATGTATTGCAATAGCGAAGGAGTTAGGAAAGTCATTAGATGATTTATTTTGGGAGGAATCATAAATGAAACGTTCTTTTATACATGTTTTTTTACCGGAAGATGAATATAAGCAGATGCGAATAGTAACCATTTTAGTTGAAGTAGCTGTTATTGTCTCAGCCCTACTGATGCTATGTTTATTCGCCGGTAGCTGGTTCAATTGGCATATGGGTGGATATTTGACCGCATTTTTTATCTTTGGTTTTATTTTATTTTACACTTATGTACGCTATATTCTGTCAGGTATGGAATATGCAGAGATAGCAGGTGAGATTAATTACAACAAAGCTAAAAGGAAAGTGTATAGTCAATCGATTCGTTTTGGAATTATTTTCAGTATAGTAATGTTTGTTACAAGAGGTATTCCAAATAATTGGATAGGTGTTTTAGATATCATAGGTCCATCGATACTTGCTACAATTTTTTACTTTATTTTTGATCGTCTTTCATTAAAAAAATCATACAAGAAAAATAAAGACTTATTGGATTAATCCAATGTATATGTGTAAACCAATTAATGAATAGAATGACTTAATTAAAAAGTGACATAAATAAACGTCGCTTTTTTGTACTATAGGAGATAGCTTCGGGATAAGAAAATAACTGATTAACTACGTCCGCTGCAGCAACTAGGCAACTTCACTCCATCGCCCTAAGTTAAGACTTCAATCCGTGCCTAAGAGGAAGGTCGAATAAACAGGGGCTTACCGCCCGACATGGCATACCCCTGTTTTAGTGGGAGGATTCCTAAATCTTTAGTTGATGCTTCCTAGTCGCCACGTTGTTAAACGGGCGTTCCGATCGTTTGTTCTCTCACATGTGCTTCTTTTTTAATCAGTCATTTAAAATGGACTTTTTATGAATACGAAATTAGAATAAGAGTAGTAGCTTTGAATTGGGGTGATGTAATGAGCATAGTTGAACAAAAATTAGGGAGTCAGCCTGTTAAAAAGAGCTTTTTTCAGTATTTTCTCCCTACTATTCTAGGTATGATGCTTATGTCCGTAAATATCGTCATTGATGGTATATTTGTTGGTAATGGTGTAGGCTCCCTTGCTTTAGCAAGTGTAAATATAGCAGTTCCTGTTTTTTCAATTATTATTTCCATTTCTTTATTAATTGGTGTTGGTGGTGGGACGTTATACTCCATTGCAGTTGGGTCTGGCGATAAAGAGAGAGCAAAGCGTTTATACACCATTTCTATCGTGCTTGTAACGATAATAAGCCTATGTATTAGTGTTTTTGGGCTCCTATTTATGGAGCCTTTAGCAAGGCTCTTTGGAGCAAATGCTGAAACATTGCCCTATGCTTTAGACTATATGCGTATTTTGTTTCTGTTTTCATTAGTCTTAGCTTTGGAAGTATGTTTAAGTATTTTCGTGCGAAATGATGGTGACCCACAATTAGCGATGATCGGTTTAATTGTGGCAGCCATTGTTAATGTTATTTTAAACTACGTAATGATATTTATCCTTGAATGGGAAGTTACTGGAGCTGCGATTGCTACTTCAGTGGCAACACTTATTGGTTTAATCATTTATTCGTTGCATTTCTTTAAAAAAGGCTCTGGTCTAAAATTGACAAAAATAGTCTGGAAGAAGGCCGATTTGAAACAAATAAGCGCCATTGGTCTACCTAGCTTTTTATCCGAAGCAGGTATTGGTGTTTTTGTAATGGGGTACAATATTGCCATTGCTTATTATGCTGGTACAAATGGGCTGGCAGCTTTTTCAGTAATTAACTATTTGCATACTTTTATGTTACTCGCATTTATCGGTATAGGTTCATCCATTCAACCTATGATTAGTTATTATTATGGGGCCAAAAAATTTACTTCTATTAAAGAAACAGTGAAAATTGCAGAAATAACCGGTTTTCTGCTTGGTGGTTTATTTCTAGTTATTGGTTACTTAGGTGCGGATTTGCTTGTATCTATTTTTGGGGTCGATTCCAATGAAATTAAAGACCTGGCTGTAAGAGGGATTAAATTGTTTTTCTTAGGGTACTTGTTTATGGGAGTGAATTTTATTTATATGACATACTATCAATCTATTGGCTACGTTCGTCCATCAGTGGGCATAACGCTGTTCCGAGGATTTATTTTATTAATTGCTATGCTTCTTATCTTGCCAATGTTATTAGGAACTACAGGTGTCTGGCTTGCACTACCAGTGTCGGAGACGATCGTTGCTCTTGTACTTTTATTGGTAGCCAGAAAAGGAGTTATGCATAATCAATTAGAGATAAGAGGCTTTTAATAGATGAAGATTGATCAACATTATTTACTCGCTAATTATAGCGAGTTTTTTTACGCTCTAGGAAAGGATGAATTTTGGTGTAAACAACAGCTTGTTTTGTCGATCAACCAAGTTTTTAACTTCTTAAATAGGTAATAAGTTGTCTAAAAAGGCGCTATTAACGATTAAGATTGGCAAATGATATGTACGTATCGTATTGGTTTTCCATACATGCTTTTTAATGAAAAAGAAACACTATACGATAGGAGGTGTTTGAAATGGAAAAGCAAAAATATTACGTTCAAATGGGATCAGGAGAAATATCAAGGGTGAAGTATCACAATAATGATGAATTTGTTATTTACGCAACGGAGCAAGAAATTATACAATTACGTGAAGCCTTTGATGAAGCAAATGCTTCTGGAATACGTTCATTCTTTCGGGCACATATTCCAGCAGTTCCTTACCATAATGATGCAGCAAATGATGAGTATGACAGTGATATGATCAAGGCGTTCAAACTTGTACATGATTTAGGAGATGAAAAAACGAGAGCGCATATTCAAGAAATGGGCATTTTAGATACGTAATTACAAGACAAAAGAAGAACCGTTAAAATTTAATTTATTATGCCATTTGTGTGAGTGAAGGTTTATCTATTGGTATAGACAGGAATAGAATAGTAAGGGAAATGAATCTTGCTCACACAAGGAGGTATATTGGAGATGAATAAACGACGCATCGTTTATAGCACGACCCTGCTTATCATTATCATGTTGTTATCGCTTGTAGTATTGCATATACAAACGCCAACTGCTTCAGGAGATGCGCTAAAAGAAACAGCGCAAGCTACTGTTAATGCAGAAGTCAACCCGTTAACGGAAGAAAAAATAACGAACATAACAGAACAATTTATGGATATTTTACTGCAACCTATTCATAGAGATTATCGTGTGAAGAAATTAGGTTCTAAACAAGATCTGTATGAAGAGTTTAGCTCCGTTGCTACATATTCAGTTGCTAAACCTTTTGTAGAGTATTATTATAGGGAAAAGAGTGGTGGTCTGTACCTTCGTCCAACGAGTAAGCCAGCTTGGTTTTTAAAAGGGGAGCCTTATGAAATCACTGAGCAAAGTGATAATCAAGTTATTGTAACACAAACAAACGAAACAACTTTTTATGGAGATTACACAATAAAATTCGCATTTTCCTTTGATAAACAATGGAAAATAACAAATATTGAATATCCTAAATGAATCTTATGCCATCAAAATGGTAAAATGGACCAATATTGTAGTAACTGTATAGGCATATTTTTATATGGGGACATTTCATCCATATAAGACTAGGGATAGAGGCTTGTCTACTACAGCTTACAGTTTTTATAGAAATGTTAGGGATTTTACCGGAATGGGTTGTCAGATAAATAGTGTTTGTGATGAAACACGAAAATGAAATTCATTTAAAGGTAATGAAGTACTAGAGAAGGCGTTGAAAAAATGTATACATTTAAAGATTATTACCATAATGAAGTAAAATTATCCTTTGCAGATCAACCCTATTCTAATTCTCCGCTTCATGTTTGGGTCATATGCGTATATAAAGATAAATGGCTGTTGACGAAGCATAAAGAAAGGGGATTGGAATTTCCAGGAGGGAAAGTAGAAAGAGGGGAAAGTGCAAAAGAAGCAGCTATTAGAGAAATTAAAGAAGAAACTGGAGGCATTGTTGAAAAAATAAGCTATGTTGGTCAATATTTTGTTTCTGGTAAGTTTGAAAATGTCATTAAAAATGTCTATTTCGCAACAATTTGTTCATTGGAGAAACAAAAGACATATTATGAAACTTGTGGACCTGTTCTACTAGAACACATCCCTGTAGATGTGAAGCAACGTGAAGAGTACAGTTTTATGATGAAAGACGGTGTGTTAACGTATTGTTTATCACATTTGAACTTACAGTTGTGAAATAAGTATGTTAAACGCACTAGGAGCTCGCTGTATCGCCATATATGGTTTTATAGTCCATCGTTGTTTTGGTAAGGTTTTCCAAACATGCAATTGCCTTTTCTATTAAAGATCTATACGGCAGTAATTTCTGCCGTATAGATCTTTAATAGTATCTAGTGTACGAGAAACCACAGCTTTTACGGGGTTACAAGTCGATGCTGCATTTCAAGCCTGTTTTATTTGATTAACCAGCTTTCTATTTTTTCTACAAGCTTATACATGATAGCTGCAAAAATAGCTATTAATACTAAACTCATCATAACAAGCGAGAAGTCAAACACTTGAAAGCCATAAATAATTAAATAACCTAACCCTTGTTTTGAAACAAGAAATTCACCCACAATGACGCCAACCCAGGAAAGCCCAACATTTACTTTTAGTGTAGAAATCATCGTTGGTAATGTGGCAGGGAAAATGGCGTGCTGAAAAATTTGCCGTTTAGTTGCTCCAAAACTTTGCAGTACTTTTGCGTAATTAGGGTCTACTTCATTAAATGCTGAATAGACGACAAGTGTTGTAATGATTACGGATATAATGGCTCCCATTGCAATAATGGATACATATCCCGGCCCTAATGCAACAATGATTATCGGACCTAATGCTACTTTAGGCATAGCATTTAAGATAACAAGATAAGGATCTAATATGTTAGATAAACGCTTGGAAAACCATAGGGAGGTGGCAAGGAAAATACCTACAATAGTTCCAATCAAAAATCCAGCGACTGTTTCTAATAAAGTGACTTGCATATGTGCAAGAAGTGACCCATCTTTCATCTTATCTACAATGACTTGATATATCGTAGAAGGAGAGCTAAACAATAGTGGGTCGATCCAGTAAAATCGACTAGCGATCTCCCAAAGGAATACAAAACTGATTAGGATTAAAAGTTGCCAAATAAGCACATGCTTTTTTTCTTTTTGGACAGAGGATAAATATTGTTGAAATAATTGTTCTTCGGCATTGCTTTGAGCCATCCCTTATTTACCTCCTCCTAAGAATGCGACATTTTTGCGATTATCCAATTCATCCCATACTTTATCAAATAATAGCTGATATTTAGGATGCCTTCTTGCTAGAAATGGTTGTTCATTACGTAGCTCGATAGGTACGTCAAATACTTTTGATATGGTTCCAGGGTTTGTATCCATGACAAAGATACGGTCACTCATAGCAATGGCCTCGCCAATATCATGAGTAACAAGTACGGTTGTTTTACGGTATGTTTTTAACAGTATTGCGACTAAATCCTCTAACTTTAACTTTGTTTGGTAGTCTAAAGCAGAGAAAGGTTCATCAAACAGTAAAATCATCGGGTCATTGATCAAAGTTCGTACGAGGGCTGCTCGTTGCCGCATCCCTCCTGATAATGCATCAGGATATGCAGCAGCTACATGCTCTATTCCCACTTCTTGTAATAGCTCCATACCTTTTTCTTTTATTTTATTCGTAGCTGTCTGATTTATTTTCGGCCCTAAAAGGATATTATCTAATATGCTTTTCCATGGAAATAAATAGTCTTGTTGCAGCATATAGCCTATTTCTGAAGAAGGGGATTGGATTGCTTTTTCTTTTAAGCTAGCATTTCCTTCTGTAGGCTGGATAATACCTGCCATAATAGAAAGAATCGTCGATTTCCCACAACCACTTGGTCCTAATAATGAAATAAACTCCCCTTCTTGAATAGATATAGAAATATCCTTTAATGCTTTTGTAGCTCCTTGCTTAGAAAAGTAGTAATGAGTAATATTTTCTAATGTTAAAAGTGTCATCACACACTCCCCTTAATCTTGTAATACATCCTTTGCAAATGTTGTATTGACGAGTTCTTCATAAGCTACATCTTCTGGTAATTCTCCCGCTTCTTCCATAATGTTTTTCAAGTTATTCCATGGATCTTTTTGTAATAATGGCTCCGTTGCAAAGGAACCTTGACTTTTATAGCGTTCTATAGATGAGGTTAGCATTTCTAACTCTGTATCTTCAAAATAAGGTTGAATCGTTTGAGCAATTTCTTCTGCAGGCTGCTCTGCAACCCATTGTTGTGCGCGGTAAATAGCCTTCGTGAAACCCTTCATCTCTGTTTCGTGTTCATCCATATAGGTTTGTTTTGCCATATAAACGGTATATGGAACAATTCCTGATTCTTCTCCGAAAGAAGCAATAATATGGCCTTTTCCTTCTTTTTCAAATGCACTGGCAGTTGGTTCAAATAATTGTACATATTCAGCATCTCCAGACACAAATGCACTAGGAATATGAGCAAACTCAATATTTTGTTGTAAGTTTAAGTCCTCATGTGGATCAATTCCTTGCTGTTTAAGTACGTATTCTCCAACCATTTGTGGCATGCCGCCTTTACGTTGTCCTAAAAATGATGTTCCCTTTAATTCATCCCAACTGAAATTTGATTTTTCTTCTTTTGCTACTAAAAAAGTTCCGTCTGTTTGCGTTAGTTGAGCAAAGTTAATAGCAATATCTTTTGAATCTTGAGCATAGACGTAAATAGACGTTTCCGCTCCAACTAAAGCGATATCCGATCCATCTGATAATAGGGAAGTCATCGTTTTATCACCACCCCATGTGGTTTGCAATTCTACATCTAACCCCTCATCTTTAAAAAATCCTTTTTCTAAAGCGACATATTGCGGTGCATAAAAAATGGAACGAGTAACTTCAGCTAATTGAATTTTCTTATTGGAGTTTTCATTATTACAACTTGTTAAAAACAAGAGTATGCTGCTGAAGAGCAGGAAAAATAGAATTTTTTTCATCCTATTTGCTCCTTTCTATAATTTCATTCGTCAAAACAGTTTATGATTGGATAGAAAAATGTGTGAATGCCTAGTTAATTAGAAAAACTTGGCTTGTCGCCAAGTTTTAAGGCGAAAGCCTTTGTTTTTCCTATAAGGAGCAAGCGCCCGTTTAGCAACGTAGCGAATGGAACAAATTAACGGAGATAAAGGAATTACGGTGAGGGGATGATTCGATGATGACTTATCGAGCAATGGAGTGAAGTCGCCTAATTGCTAGACGATGGAGCAGACGTGACTATTCGGTTTTTTCATTATCCACAACACCTCATTTTATAAATTTCTATACAATAAAAAAATCGACCTCCTATTGAGGTCGATATGCAGCAGTAACTGCTAGGTAATACTTTATATAAAATTCCTTTTGGGATGAGGAAACATGAGTTAACCCTTAAAAATAGGGCCAGCATTAGCAATATCTTCACGAGCTTCCGTAAATTGTTTGAAATTCTCATGAAATTTCATTGCAAGCTGTTTTGCTGTTTGGTCATAAGCGGCTTTATCTTGCCACGTGTTTTTCGGAATTAATACTTCATCAGGGACTCCAGGCACATGCATTGGAATTTCCAATCCGAAAACTTGATCTTTTGTTGTTTCTACGCCATGTAATTCTCCTTCTAGAGCAGCATGAATCATAGCCCGTGTATAAGATAGCTTCATACGCTTTCCTACACCGTAGGATCCTCCTGTCCAACCAGTATTAACGAGGAAGACATTTGATTGATAGGCGTCAATTTTCTCCCCCAGCATAGCGGCATATTTAGATGGTGCTAACGGGAGGAACGGAGAACCGAAACAAGCTGAAAAGGTCGCCTGTGGTTCTGTTACACCTCTTTCTGTACCTGCTAGTTTACTCGTATAGCCACTTAGAAAGTGATACATAGCCTGTTCTTTTGTTAATTTACTAATTGGAGGCAATGTTCCGGACGCATCTGCAGTTAGAAAAATAATTGTATTTGGGTGTCCTGCCATACTAGGAATTGCAATATTATCCATGTTCTCTAACGGATATGCTGCGCGTGTGTTTTCTGTTAAGATTGTGTTATCATAATCAGGAATTCTAGATTGTTCATCCAATACGACGTTTTCTAATACTGTACCAAATTTAATGGCATCATAAATTTGTGGTTCCTTTTCCTGCGATAGATTGATACATTTAGCGTAACATCCGCCCTCTATATTAAATACACCATTAGGCCCCCAACCGTGCTCATCATCACCAATTAGACGACGATATGGGTCAGCGGATAACGTAGTTTTTCCTGTTCCTGACAAACCAAAAAATAAGGCAACGTCACCTTCATTACCTACGTTAGCAGAGCAATGCATCGATAATACATTACGTTGTGGCAATAAATAGTTCATAACGGAAAAAATAGATTTTTTAATTTCACCAGCATACTCGGTTCCGCCTATTAATACAATACGTTGTTTAAATGATACAAGAATAAATGCTTCTGAATTTGTACCGTCTACTTTTGGGTTAGCTTTAAATGTTGGTGCAGATATAACAGTAAATTCTGGCTGATGCTTTTCTAGTTCTTCCTTCGTAGGTGTGATAAATAATTGTCTGGCAAAGAGATTGTGCCATGCATATTCATTAATCACTTGCAAAGGAAGACGGTATTCATGGTCTGCTCCAGCATATCCTTTAAAATGAAAGATTTCCGACTTGTTTTTTAAATAGGCAACGACTTTTTGATAAAGCTTATTGAAAGTCTCTTCGCTAACAGAACGATTTACCGTTCCCCAATCAACATACTTTTCGCTCATTTCATCTTTTACAATAAATTTATCTTTAGGAGAGCGACCAGTATAAGCTCCTGTTTCAGATTGAACAGCTCCAGTTGCTGATAACTTTCCTTCTTTTCTAGCTAAAATTTTTTCTACAAGTTGTGGTACAGATAAATTCGACAACAAATAAGGATGTGCATATAATTCGGTTACAAATGATTTTTCTACCGTTTTCATTAAAAATACCTGCCTTTTAACTCAAATTTATTCATGTTCATGTGTTTAATCTGTAAATAGTATAACACATTTATTCAAATAGTCCATACTAAATATGATAAAATATAAAAAATTAAAGAAGAATTAGTATGCCTCTCTGGTGTTTCTTATACTATAGGAAAGTATAAATTTTTAGGGTTTATATAATAAAAGAAAACAAAGGCTTTCTTCATAAGACTGGGTGACGAGCTAAGTTTTTCTAATAGTATGTGGGTAAAGTGATTGAAAATACACCCAAATTAATTGACAGGAACCTACTATTTAGGTAAGCTGAATTGCGAACGGATCTCTTATTCAGAGTTGGTGGAGGGACAGTCCCTAAGAAACCCAGCAACCATCACACATTTGTGAAAAGGTGCTAACCTGATGCAAGGTCATACGAAACCTTGAACAATAAGAGCGAAAGGATCGCTATTCCCTTTCCTCATGATAAGCAGGAAGGGATTTTTTATACTGTAGAAAAGTATAAAATTAGGGCTTATAGTATAAGGAAGACTACCGCTTTCGCCATAGGAACTTGGCGTTTAAGCCAAGCTTTTCTATTGTTAAATGTATACAGGTAATCTAGCGCAGGATAACTAGAAGTGTTTGTTCTTGTCATTATATATGCATATCTTATAATAATGATCATTTTAGATTTCTTTTGTTTATCGTGTGTCAGAGAAAACATCCAGTTAAGTAAATTTTCACGTTATATAGAGTTCCGTATCTGATTTTAAAGGAGGAAGTAGCAAAATGGCTACGAATCGACGTTTATTTACTTCTGAATCTGTAACAGAAGGTCATCCTGATAAAATATCAGATCAAATTTCTGATGCTATCTTAGATGAAATATTACAATCGGACCCTTATGCTCGTGTTGCATGCGAGACAACCGTTACGACAGGTCTTGTATTAGTGGCAGGTGAAATATCTACGACTACTTATGTTGACATCCCAGCAGTCGTACGAAAAACGGTTGAGGAGATAGGTTATACGCGAGCAAAGTTTGGTTTTGATGCTAAAACTTGTGCTGTATTAACGGCAATAGATGAGCAATCTCCAGACATTGCTGGAGGCGTAAATAAGGCATTGGAAGCAAGACAGGGACGAATGAGCGAGGAAGAAATTGATGCTATTGGAGCTGGTGACCAAGGTTTAATGTTTGGATTTGCTTGCGATCAAACGGAAGAATTAATGCCACTACCGATTTCTTTAGCACATAAGTTAGCTAAACGATTGTCAGATGTCCGTAAAAGGCGTATCTTGGATTACTTGAGACCAGATGGAAAAACACAAGTAACCGTAGAATATGGAGAAGATGGGCAGCCTATTCGAGTTGATACCATCGTTATTTCCACGCAACACCATCAAGATGCAACTGTGGAACAAATTGAAAAAGATTTATTAAAGCATGTTATTTTTCCAGTAGTCCCAGCACATTTGTTAGATGAAACAACAAAATACTTTATCAATCCAACTGGGCGATTTGTAATAGGTGGCCCACAAGGTGATGCAGGTTTAACTGGAAGAAAAATTATCGTGGATACGTATGGTGGTTATGCACGACATGGCGGGGGGGCATTTAGTGGTAAGGATGCAACGAAAGTAGATCGTTCTGCCGCTTATGCAGCAAGGTATGTTGCAAAAAACATTGTCGCTGCAAAATTAGCTAAGAGTTGTGAAGTTCAACTTGCTTATGCGATTGGTGTAGCAGAACCGGTGTCAATTGCTATTGATACGTTCGGAACAGGAATCGTTCGTGAAGAAGTATTGGTTCAAGCTGTGAGGAAGTTGTTCGACCTTCGTCCTGCTGGGATTATTCATATGCTTGATTTACAAAAGCCAATATTTAGAAATACAGCTGCATATGGTCACTTTGGGCGTACAGATGTTGTATTTCCTTGGGAAAAAACGGACAAAGTAGAAGAATTAATTGCATTAGTAAAAGAACAGCAGTAGAGTGAGCAAGGGCATGACTTTTCGGTCGCTGGAGAGGTCATGTTTTTGTTTTACTGTAAGGAAAGGTAAGAAAGAGTTTTCGATAATACCCTGCTTTATTCTCAGGTTCTTGGTTTGTAAAAGGTGACAGAAATGAGCAGACCAGCAAGCGATAGTGGGGTAGTTGTAAGATTTTCCATCCCGTTAAGTGGAAGTTTGGGGAATGATAGTTGATGCTGTTAAGCTAGCGGAGGATAACACGGGAGACTCCTCGAAAATGATTGCAATGTTTCGCTGACGTAACTTTCCTTGTCCTGTGGGAAAGCGCAGCGGGAAGCCCCCATAGAAAAAAAGCAATCTTTTTAGGAGGCTGAGCGCCAGCCCAAGGAAAGCGTAGTGTTTTTTCGTAGCGGTCACTAAAAGTGTACATAAATAGAGTGCTGGAAAGATAGAGGTTATAATTATGTCGAGAAAAATTTGACACATACCAAGTTTTTCTAAAAGTTTTTAACGAACGTTTGGTGTGGTATGATAGTAATGAAAAAATGATTCGTACCATACGTTACTATATTTAATGAGAGAAGGTAGACAGCTATGTGTGGTTTTATCGGAATGTTATTTGATAATCCTGTAGAACGAACAGAACAAGAAGTAGAACTATTTAAACAGCAAAATAATTTGATCACTCATCGAGGACCAGATGATGAAGGATACTATTTCGATTCTTATATTTCCTTGGGGTTCCGACGTTTGAGTATTATAGATATTGAAAGTGGCTCCCAGCCATTAAGTTATAATGATGAACAAATATGGTTAGTTTTTAATGGTGAAATTTATAATTATATTGAATTGCGTAAACAATTACTTGCAGAAGGTTATGCATTTCAAACGGATTCAGATACAGAAGTAATTGCAGCTTTATTTGCAAAACATAAAGAGGAGGCTTTTCAGCATTTAAGAGGCATGTTCTCCATTCTTGTGTGGGATAAAGAGACGGAGCAATTGTATGGAGCTCGTGATCCTTTTGGAATTAAGCCGCTCTTTTATTATGAAAATTCCTTCGGGACCACATTTGCTTCTGAGAAAAAAAGCATCACACTTATGATGGAACAAGAAAAAGTAGACAAAGATGCGCTACAGCATTATTTGAGCTTTCAATACGTACCTGAACCAATGACGATGACTGCTGGCATAAAAAAAGTAGAACCAGGGCATTATTTTATTAAAAAACCTGGACAGCCTATCCAATTTACGCGTTATTGGCATGCAACTTTCCATCCTGTACTTCGTGAAAAGCAGGACTGGATTAAAAAAATTCAAGACGTCATGTATGATTCAGTAAATGTGCATATGCGCAGTGATGTTCCAGTAGGTTCATTTTTATCTGGAGGAATCGATTCAACGTTAATTGTCTCCATTGCAAAAGAATTTAATCCAGCAATAAAAACATTTTCTGTCGGTTTTGAACGCGATGGATATTCTGAAGTTGATGTGGCCAAAGAAACAGCAGATAAATTAAATGTAGAGAACATTTCCTACATGATTTCCCCTCAAGAATATATAGATCATTTACCAAAGATTATGTGGCATATGGACGATCCATTGGCTGATCCATCTTGTGTACCGTTATATTTTGTTTCTAGAGAAGCTAGAAAGCATGTAACAGTGGTTTTATCTGGAGAAGGCTCTGATGAACTCTTTGGCGGCTACAATATTTATCGTGAACCGGATTCATTAAAGTATTTTGATAAAATGCCTTCTTTCATGAAAGGGTTGCTGAAACGAGTTTCTGCTGTACTACCTGAAGGAGTGAAAGGTAAAAGTTTTCTCGACCGTGGAACAACCCCATTGCGTGAACGTTATATTGGAAACGCAAAAATGTTTGAAGAAGAAGAGAAGAGGGAGCTATTAAAAACATATGATGAACAGTTATCTTATCAACAAGTAACTGGTAAGTTATTTGATGATCAAGTAAAAGATTATCCATATGTAAATCAGATGCAGTATGTGGACATCCATACTTGGATGCGTGGAGATATTTTATTAAAAGCAGACCGAGTAACAATGGCGCACTCTCTTGAATTACGAGTTCCATTTTTAGATAAAGAAGTATTTCGCATAGCGAATGAGATTCCAGTTGATTTAAAAATTGCCAATGGTACTACGAAAAGCTTGTTGCGTGAAGCTTCCAGAGGCATTGTCCCGGACCATGTATTAGATCGTAAAAAATTAGGGTTTCCTGTTCCTATTCGTCATTGGTTGAAAAATGAGTTAAATGGCTGGGCAAAACAACTCATTCATGAAAGTGAAACCGACCATTTATTACACAAAAACTATATCCTTCAACTTCTAGACGCTCATTGTCAAGGAAAAGGGGATTACAGTAGAAAAATTTGGACCGTGCTTATGTTTATGCTTTGGCATAAAAACTTTGTTGAGAAAAAGTTTGATGTATCAACATTGAATGAAAACACAGGAGAATTAATCTTTTCTTAGCACTATTAAATATAAAAGTTTAAAGGTTTATAGTTAAGTAAAACTTGGCTTCCGCTATAAAGATTGGCGTCAAGCCGAGTTTTTCTAATTATGTAATATTTAGGTGGTGTAGTAGAGGGAGCGGCTTTCGCCTTAAAGAGATAAACCAAGTATTCCTAACATTATCTTCCAAAGATGAGGTTATTCTAATGCGAGATTAAAATTATATATTTAAAAAACAGGCGATCTTCCATTTATTTTGCAATGGTGATCGCCTGTTTTCCCATTTGTATCCAAGCAGCTTTGAACTCTTCAATAGGAGCCTTATCCGCTTTGTTTAATGGGTCGTTAAAGTAAATGTAGTTTTCATCATATCCAGTAATTAAAACAGAGTGTTGCTTCATCGTAATGTCAATCTGACCGTCTTTTGTGTGCCATGTAGTAAATTTATCTTTTGGTAGTTTATCATAAGTTGTGTTTATAATGACCCATACTGGCCGTTTGTGATTCAATTCTTCAATAACTGCTTGGAAGTCATTTCCTGTTAAATCATTTACGACATCACCTACGTATTGTTTTGCTAATTCAGCAATTGGTTTATGGTATACGCCCATCCCTGGGGTTTCAAAAGAGTACATATCGCCAACAAACCCATTATAAGGGTTACCAAAGTGGATTTTGCCATCTTTTTTTCTGTATGGCGTAGGGTCTTTTTTCACTTGTTCAGCTAATTTCATTTTATCAACACGTATATCATAATGGTTTAGCAGCATGGATAAGGTTGTGACTTCACAACCTCTTGGTAGCTCAGGAAGTTGCTCTATCATTGGAGCTTTAATATTGACCGCTTTTTTTATCTTGTGCTTTGATAATTTACTGTCCTCAGGAGAATAGTGATTGTCTTCATGCACCGGGATAGTACTTTCTATTAATTGTTTAAATGTTGTTTTATGTTGCATAAAAAACATAGATAAAAGAGAAATAGCCGTTATAGAAAAAATAAAACCGTATAGGATAAACGATTTTTTCACCCAGGTAATTTTTTGCTTAGAACTAACATAAAATAAGAAGGTAGCTAGCATACAACAAACACTAAATAAAATAATGTTCATTTTTACAATCTCCCCGTAGAATAAGTCCTAACTGCTATGCTGTGAAAATGTAATGTCACCTTAGTTGAATAGTTGACATCACAAAGCACTCGTCAAAATGAGAGGGCTTGTTGCCACTTTTATGCTAAAAGAAAGCTTGATTAAACTTCATTTTCTTTTCACACTTACCCAATGACGAAGGAACTATTGCAATAAAGTGAATGATTAAATGGTTTGTTTTGTTTTCTTTCATCGCATATACTAAATAAAGCAGTATTTTTTGTGCTATAGAAAAGTATAAAATTTTGGTTCTATGTCAAATGTTGGGGTGGAGTGAGATGCAATCTCACCCTACCCAACATGACTTCCAATTTTTTTATACTTATGTAAAAGAAGTATTCTTGCTCTTGCCCTTAGGAAGTTCCTGAATCCAAAGGCGTTCCTCTTCATGACTTTCGTTAGGTTATTAATTCCCTCCAAAAAACCATTTGAGTAATCAAATAAAAAGCTGTTTAATACCTCTGTCTGCCAGTTCTTGAATGTACGGATAGCCTTCTCAAATTCAGGGAGACCCTCTTGTTCTACCTTCCTGTAAAAATCCAATAATCCTTGTTTCGTTTCTTTGATCTTAACCTGTCCATTTTCCTTGGCTTGCTTGAACCAAAAGCAGTAGGACTCTTTCAATTCGTAAGCCCTGCGAAGTTCTTCATCCATCCCAAGATACCTGTCCAAATACCAGCGTTCCTTTTCGGTTAGCTTTGCACTGTCTTTATAAAACACATAGCGCATCCTTTTACATTTTTTACGGTCATAATCATTCCATTCAGATTGGATTCTTCTTCTGACTCCGTCAAGAGCCCAATAGATATAACGACAAAAATGAAAACGATCGGCTACAATAACCGGTTTCCCCAATGCCTTTTGGACAGCTGCCTTAAAAGAAGGACTCATGTCCATAATGACTACATCCACATTGGTTCCATGTTTTTGGAGATAATCCTTGAGGGTCTTCTTTTTTCGGTTTGGCAAAATATCAATCGGTTCCTTGGTCTCTCCATCAGCAATAATCAATTGATATTTTCCTGCCTTTGTATCTCCCTTGTATTCATCGATGGCAATCACCTTTGGCAATTCTTGAACCTCTGACATTTCCTTTACGGCCAAACGGTCAAATCTGCGCATGACGGTCGATACGGAGACGCCAAACTGCTTGGCTGTTTCCTTAAAAGTCTTCGCTTGCACTATCCGAACGGATACCGCCCGATTCCATTCCATAGAAAGCCGTTGATATCGATGAACAAAAGGATTCTCCTCCGCAAATCGTTTCCCGCAGCACGAACAGGCATAGCGGCGTTTTTTGTAGAAGAGATAAGTTAATCGTTCAAACCACTTTAAATGTTTGATCTTTTGGATCCGATAATCATGAACTTTCTTGGTTCTCTTTCCACAGCTGGGACACTTGTGTACCTTGACAGGCATTTCTACATGAAGCGCAATACCACCTTCCATTTCCTCCACTTTTGTAATCCATACATCTTCAAGACCAGGCATTTTTATGGTAAAATTCATTTGCACGCAACTCCAATCTTTTCTTGTTTCTAGTCAATTCAAGTATAAAAGAATTGGATGTTTGCGTGTATATTTTTATGCGCAAATTGTGGGGAAACCCCAACATTTAGTATAGAGCCAAAATTTTTTGGTTTATAGTATAAGAAAAAATACAGTTTCCGCCACAAGCCAAGTTTTCTAGAAAGATTGGACAATGTTGCTATCTCTCCTTATTTAATTAAGAGATAAAATGGCAAAGCGTATTCTCCCTATATATCGGTTGGTTGTAATGAAAGTTAAACTAAAAATGTATATATTACCTGTTTTGTTGTTTGTAAATAGCTCCCTTTTCAACATAGGATTGGCAAATACGTTGCATTTCTGCATAATCAGTTTCTGTTAGTTCCCGAACGACTTTTGCTGGTCTGCCTAGTGCTAATGTAAAAGGCGGAATCTTTTTATTAGGTGGGACAAGACTTCCTGCTCCTATAAATGCGTATTCTCCTATTTCTGAGCCATCAAGTAAAATAGAACCCATACCAATTAGAGCATGTTTTTGTATCGTTGTAGAGTGCAGCGTAGTTTGATGACCGACAGTAACATCACTTTCGATCGTTAATGGCATACCTGGGCTTTGGTGTAGAACGGATAAGTCCTGAATACTAGTGCGTTCTCCTATATTGACAGGTGCAACATCACCGCGTATGACTGTTTTAAACCAGATACTTGATTGTGCACCAATTGTGACATCACCGATGATGCTTGCATCATTTGCTATAAATACAGAGTCATGAATACTTGGAAATATTCCTTTATAAGGATGTATCATTTGAAACCTCCTAAAAAATATGCTGATAATAGTAATAGAAATAAACAAGGTAAAAGTGTTTGAAATTGGAACGGAGGCAAGACGTTGAGTATTGAAGTCCCAAGTACACCTATTCCTTTAATGATAACAGTTTATCGTAAGATCTTTCCAGCAGTAAGAGAGGAACTTGCTTTTTGGAAACAGCGAGCGAATGAAATCCCTGATCAAGAATTACGTTATCAAGCACTTGCAAGTATGTCTGAAAAAGAATTTCATTGTCAAGGTGGAGCAGTGTATGCGCTATTAGCAGGGAAAAGATGGAGAGATTGTGTACGTTTTATTGTAGCTTATCAAACAATAAGTGATTATTTAGATAATTTATGTGATCGAAGTACATCGCTAGACGCTAAATCTTTCGCGTTGTTACATACTTCCATGATAGATGCGCATTGTCCTAAGTCATTACCGAAAGATTATTATGCGTTATTTGAGCATAAGCAAGACAATGGTTATTTGCAACAGCTCGTAAAAACCTGTAATGATATCGTTAGAAAATTGGATGATATTCCAACATATCAAGAACAAGCAATAAAGCTGGCAGGTTTATATAGCGATTTACAAGTACATAAACACGTTATTCATGAGGAAAGAGTGCCGCGTTTAACAAAATGGTCTAATGTGAAAAATGTCTATCCGCTAGCTTGGTATGAATTTTCCGCTGCAGCTGGATCCACTTTAGGCGTTTTTTGTTTAATGGCGTACAGTTTAGCAGGCAGGTTGTATCGAAAGTTGGCTGATGAAATTGTAACAGCTTACTTTCCTTATATTCAAGGATTACACATTTTATTGGATTATTATATTGATCAGCAGGAAGATAAAGAGGAAGCTGATTTAAATTTCTGTTCATATTACAAAAACGAGTCAATCATGCATGAACGATTCAAATACTTTTGTGAGCAAGCAAAATTATATGCAGTTACTATACCTAACTCGAAATTCCATGTAATGGTTGTACAAGGATTAATCGGATTATACTTAGGGGACAATAAAGTGGGACATATCCCTAATTCCAAACGTTTGAAGCGACTACTTTTTCAAACGGCTGGATATCCTTCTATTTTTTTTCATCGCAATACAAGAATGTATTATTTTCTTAAACTGTTTAAACTACAAAGAACCGCTGTTACACATAAGTAACAACGGTTCTGTACAGTTTTACTGATCTTGGGTAGGGTAGAACAGTAAATCAATATAAACGGAAATCATGTTATAAGGTTTTTATATTCCTTTATATGCGTCACGGTATATAGTTGCCAGTTCAGTAATTAAAGGCAATTTCGGGTTTGCTGTTGTACATTGGTCTTCAAAAGCTAATTCAGCAAGTTTATCTACTTTTGCTTCAAATGCTTGTTTGTTTACACCTGTGTCTTTAATGCTCATTGGGATATTTAGTTCTTTAGCAAGTTTAATAATAGCTTGTACTAAACTTTCTACTCCTTCTTCCACCGTTCTTGCTGGAAGCCCTAGCGCTTTTGCGATTTCTGCATAACGCTCATCTGCTATAAAGTATGCGTATTTAGGGAACGTAGCAAATTTTTCTGGTTTTTTAGCATTGTAACGGATAACATGTGGTAGTAATATCGTATTAGCTCTACCATGTGCAATGTTGAACGCTGCACCTAGTTTATGAGCTAAAGAGTGATTAATGCCTAAGAACGCATTGGAGAATGCCATTCCAGCAATTGTTGAAGCATTATGCATTTTTTCTCTAGCTAACTCATCATTTCCGTTATGATATGCTTTTGGCAAGTATTCAAAAACTAATTGAACTGCTTTAATTGCAAGCGCGTCAGTATAATCGTTTGCCAAATTGGACACATAAGCTTCAATGGCGTGTGTTAATACGTCCATACCAGTATCAGCTGTTACTTGTTTTGGCACAGACATGACAAATTGTGGATCAACTATAGCAACATTTGGTGTCATTTCATAATCTGCTAGCGGGTATTTTGTATCTGATTTTTTATCGGTAACCACTGTAAATGATGTTACTTCAGAACCTGTTCCTGACGTTGTTGGCACACATACCAATTGAGCTAGTCTTCCTAATTTCGGGTATTTTACGATACGTTTACGAATGTCCATGAATTTCTGTTTTAGAGCGTTAAAATCAGCATCTGGATGCTCGTAGAATAACCACATGGCTTTAGCAGCATCCATTGGAGATCCACCACCAATAGCGATAATAACATCTGGTTCAAACTTTTGCATTAACGCAGTACCTTTGCGAATGGTTTCAATAGATGGATCAGCTTCGACATCTGAAAAAATTTCACAATGGACATAATCAGCACGTTTACGTAAATAGTAGAGAGCTTTATCTACATAACCTAATTCTACCATCATCGGATCAGTTACAATAAATGCTTTAGAGATGTCAGGCATTTTTTCTAAATATTGAATTGCATTTTTTTCAAAATAGATTTTAGGAGGTAGTTTAAACCATTGCATATTATTTCTCCTCCGAGCCACTTTTTTAATATTCATTAAATTGATTGTTCCGACGTTTGTTGATACGGAGTTTCCGCCATAAGTTCCACATCCTAATGTAAGGGAAGGCATATGGTTGTTATAAATATCGCCGATTCCCCCTTGAGAAGATGGTGAATTTACAATTAGTCTCCCTGCTTTCATCTTTAGAGAAAAGGCTTCTATAACCTCTTGGTCAGTAGAATGAATGACTGCTGAATGTCCTAGACCCCCAAAGTGTAGCATTTCATCAGCACGCTTAAACCCTTCTTCTGTGCTATTTACTTTATAACAAGCTAATACAGGACTTAATTTTTCTCGAGATAACGGATATTCTGGTCCAACGCCTTCAATTTCAGCAAGTAAAATTTTAGTGTTTTTGGCCACATTTACTCCTGCCATCTTAGCAATTTCATATGCTGGTTTACCAACAATATCCGCATTTACTGCACAAGTTGTAGGATTTATAACCAGTTTTTCCACTTTTTTTCTTTCTGCTTCTGTTAGGAAATGACAATTATTAGCTACCATTTCATGTTTTACCGTGTCATATATTTCTTTATCAATAATAACCGCTTGTTCAGAGGCACAAATCATTCCGTTATCAAATGTTTTGGATAAAATGAGATCATTGACAGCGCGCTTTATTTGTGCGGTTTTTTCTATATAACATGGTACATTTCCTGGACCAACACCGAGGGCTGGCTTTCCAGAACTATACGCTGATTTCACCATTCCTGAACCACCAGTAGCAAGTATAAGTGATACGCCGTCATGATTCATTAATGTTTTCGTTGCTTCAACAGAAGGTGTTTCTATCCACTGAATACAGTTTTTAGGTGCACCTGCTTTTACCGCGGCATCAAGTAATACTTTTGCTGCCTGACTGCTACATTTTTGAGCAGAAGGGTGGAAAGCGAAAATAATTGGGTTTCTCGTTTTAATGGAAATAAGTGATTTAAACATGGTTGTTGATGTTGGGTTTGTAACTGGTGTTATACCACAGATTACCCCAGCTGGTTCAGCAATTTCAACCATTCCTTCTTGCTCATCCTCATGAATAATTCCAACAGTTTTATCGTATTTAATGTTATGATAAATATATTCTGTTGCAAAGATGTTTTTAATAGCTTTATCTTCAAAGACGCCACGACCTGTTTCTTCAATGGCCAGTTTAGCTAAAGGCATATGCTGATCAAGACCTGCTAACGCCATTTCTTTTACAATCGTATTAATCGCTTCTTGATCTAGCTGTTTTAAACCTTCCAAGGACTCTTCTGCTTGGGAGATTAGTTGATTAATTTTAGTGGAAACTAGCTCTACAGTTCCTTTTGTTTTCTCAGTCATAATAGGACCCTCCTTGGTTTGTGAAATACTGAGCAATCTTTTTACACCTTCATTATATAACGGTTTTTTATAAATTTCCATACCTTTTGTGAAATAATGAGCAAACTTTTTTTGTTGGAAACGTTGTACTATAACAAGTAAACGATTACAAGGTTGGTTTGTTAGTATTATGTATTTTTTGTGAACAGAGGGCTTTTTATTGTGCAATTAAAAGTGTTGATATTTTCAATAAGAGGAGACTTCATTTAATCTAATATCAAAGTAAATCTTATTAGCGAGTTCTTTTATTCCAAAGACTTGTTTGTACCTAAAGGCTCTTGCGAGTTAGGGGGGCTGTGTCTCCCGCTTCAAACTTTTTTCTAATTTGGCTTTCAAAATTTGAAGTAGGAGTCTTACAGCCATTCGTTTTCGTTATATATTTCAAACCTAAATGGGGTTTACAGGTGTATTTTTATATTATAGGAAAGCATAGAGTTTTAAAGTTTAAAATAAGCAAAATGAAGGATTGATTCTCCATAATGACTTGACAATAACCCAAGTTTTTATTTTCTTTTAAATAAGCAAACTAAAATGACAATTTTCTTTTAGTGAAGCCATTCCCTTTTTTTTCGATAGCGATAATAAATGGTGGATTATTTCTTTGATTAATAAACCGATATTGCAACACATGATAGGAGCGTTGGCTCAACTGCATTACATGTTTTAAAACAGCTTCTTTTTCTTCATGTCCTCCTTCATGACCGTAATAGACAACGATGACAATCAAGCCGTTTGGTTTTAGAAAATGTAATATTTTGTTGATGGCCATAATGGTGGAATTAGCATTGGTGATAATGGTTTTATCGCTTCTAGGCAGGTAACCAAGGTTAAATACTGCTCCTCCAACTAACATTTCTTTTGTAGGTAAGTATTTTTCTAAATGTTCATGGCTATCATGAATAATAGATACATTCTGTTTTTGATTCTCTTGCATTAACTGTCTAGTTGTTTGAATTGCTTGCTCTTGAATATCAAATGCTAAAACGTGGCCATTTTTACCAACGACATTACTTAAAAACAGCGTATCTTGACCGTTTCCGCAAGTTGCGTCAATGACAGTTTCGTTTTTTTCAATAGTGGATTCTAATAAATAATGCGCATAGTGCAAAATTCCGTGTAACATGATTATCTCCTTTGCCAAAATTATTACTACTTATTTTAGCAGATGAAGTTACATGTTGTCTTGACAAAGATAAAATAATTCATTACAATTCGATATAACAAGATAATGACAATGCCAAGGAATAGTAGTAAATCACTTCAGGAATAGAGAGGCAATGGTAGGTGGAAATTGTCCCTGGTTTATTTATGAACTCACCTTGAGCTGTTGCAGGAGCGAAAATTGCAGAGTAGTTTCTGACGTATGTCCTCGTTACGGATTTCAAGTGAATGCTGATGAGCATTAAAATGGGTGGTACCGCGGGTGAAAGCATCTCGTCCCTTCTATAAAATTAGGAGGGAACGTGATGCTTTTTTTATTTTTATATAAATAGTACCTTTTGAAATGGCTATGTTCAGTTTAAGCTGAAATGTAATGTATCTAGATATTTTAAAATAATAGGAGGAAAAAACATGAGTTACCATCATCAGCAAATGGAGAAAAAATGGCAAACATACTGGTTGGAAAATAAAACATTTAAAACAAATACGTTTTCAGAAAAAGAAAAGTTTTACGCGTTGGATATGTTCCCGTATCCATCTGGGGCTGGCTTACATGTGGGGCATCCAGAAGGATACACAGCTACAGATATTATATCGAGAATGAAGCGAATGCAAGGTTATGAGGTGTTGCATCCAATGGGGTGGGATGCGTTTGGACTCCCTGCTGAACAGTATGCAATTGATACGGGAAATAGCCCGGCAGCATTTACGGATAAAAATATAAATATATTTAAGCGACAAATTCAAGCTCTCGGCTTTTCTTATGATTGGGATCGGGAAGTTAATACTACAGATCCTAACTATTATAAGTGGACACAATGGATATTTATAAAAATGTATGAACACGGGTTAGCATATATGGATGAAGTACCTGTAAATTGGTGCCCTGCTTTAGGCACGGTATTAGCGAATGAAGAAGTAATTGATGGAAAAAGCGAGCGTGGAGGGCACCCTGTTATTCGTAAGCCAATGAAACAATGGATGCTACGAATCACTGCCTATGCAGATCGTCTTTTAGAAGATTTGGAAGAATTGGATTGGCCAGAGAGTTTAAAGGATATGCAACGAAATTGGATCGGCAGATCAGAAGGTGCTGAAGTTAGCTTTGAAATTGAGTCATTGAATGAAGCGTTTACTGTTTTTACAACTAGACCAGATACACTATTTGGCGCAACCTATGCTGTTTTAGCACCTGAGCACCCTTTGGTAAAGAAAATTGTAACAGACAAGCAAAAAGATAATGTTGAAAAGTATATTCATGAGATCGCAACGAAGTCAGACTTAGAAAGAACAGAATTATCGAAAGAAAAAACAGGTGTTTTTACAGGGTCATATGCTATTAATCCTGTGAATGGAGAGAAAATGCCAATCTGGATTGCGGATTATGTATTAATGAGTTACGGTTCAGGTGCAATTATGGCTGTTCCAGCACATGATGAAAGAGACTACGAATTTGCTACTAAATTTGAACTCCCTATTGTTGAGGTTGTTGCAGGCGGAGACATTACAAAAGGAGCTTATACCGGGGAAGGCAAGCATATTAATTCTGGATTTTTAAATGGTTTAGGTAAAGACGAAGCGATTAGGAAAATGATTGCGTGGTTAGAGGAACACGGAAAAGGTGCAAAAAAAATCACCTACCGTCTTCGCGATTGGTTGTTCGCTAGACAACGTTATTGGGGTGAGCCTATTCCTATAATTCATTGGGAAGACGGAACGATGACAACTGTCCCAGAAGAAGAATTGCCATTAGAATTACCGTCTATGAATAATATTCAACCATCAGGGACGGGAGAATCGCCACTAGCAAATGCCGAGGAATGGGTAAATGTCATTGATCCTAAAACGGGTATGAAAGGAAGGAGAGAAACGAACACTATGCCGCAGTGGGCAGGAAGTTGCTGGTATTTCTTACGCTATATTGACCCGGTAAATTCTAAGCAGTTAGCTGCCCCTGAGGCACTTCAGCAATGGTTGCCTGTTGATCTATATATTGGTGGTGCTGAGCATGCTGTTCTTCATCTTCTATATGCACGTTTTTGGCATAAATTTTTATACGATATTGGGGTTGTTCCTACGAAAGAGCCGTTTACAAAGTTGTTCAATCAAGGAATGATCTTGGGAGAAGGAAATGAGAAAATGAGTAAATCTAAAGGTAATGTCGTCAATCCTGACGATGTTATAGAATCTCATGGTGCAGATACTTTACGACTTTATGAAATGTTCATGGGTCCGCTAGATGCTTCTGTTGCTTGGTCAGAAAATGGGCTGGATGGCTCACGCCGCTTCCTCGATCGTGTTTGGCGCTTAACTATTGAGGATGATGGGCAACTTTCTAGAAAAATTATTGAAGAAAATGATGGCACTTTAGATAAAACATACCATGAAACAGTAAAGAAAGTGACGGAGGATTTTAATAATTTGCATTTTAATACAGCTATCTCTCAAATGATGGTGTTTGTGAATGAATGTAATAAAGCGGAATATATTCCTAAAAAGTATGTGGAAGGATTTATAAAAATGCTCTCCCCAATTGCGCCACATATTGCAGAGGAGATATGGCTAAAGTTAGGTCATTCGGATACGATCACCTATGAACCTTGGCCTGTATATGATGAAGAAAAGCTGATAGAAAATGAAGTGGAAATTGTTTTGCAAGTGATGGGGAAAGTTCGTGCTAAAGTAAATGTTTCTAAAGATGCTTCAAAAGAAGAATTAGAAAAAATAGCTTTAGAAAATGAAAAGATTAAAGATTTAATTACAGATAAAACAATTCGAAAAGTCGTTGTTGTACCAGGGAAACTAGTTAATATCGTTGCCAATTAATCAAATGTTGCTGTCATTACCAAGGATACTTCTAAAAGTAGCGGGGCTGTTGCGCAATCAGATAACTGATTGTGCAACAGCTCCTTTTGCTTAGAAATAAAGTGATGCAGAACTCTAACTTCCACAGTCGTTTGCAAGAAGTGAGAAAGAGGGGGGGCTGTGTGGCACAACTATATGTCGAACGTAAAGAAAAATCTATTTTAATGGGCCTTCATTTAGATGGAACCCATTTAGTTTTTAAAATAATCCAATTACCGTCTTCGAAATACCATATAGTCTCTACAGTTCCTAATTGGTCGGCATGGTATGCGCCACTAATTTGTTGATAACTTTTTAGACCATATCCTTTACTATCGCTTATTTTAAAGACTTCAAAAAAGGCGATTGGATCAATCATAACAGATTGATTTTGCGAATGTAAGCTGCCGTCTTTATTATAAATACCAAGTCGAATATAATCTTGTGCACGATTTTTAACATCTATTGTGATTGGTTTACTCGTAGCGGTTAATGTTATATTAACTTTAAAATCAGGTTGGAAATTACCGCTTAAATATGTTTGCTTAGGTAATGGTATTTTTTCCATTTGGGTGTGAATGATGGTATTTAGTTGGTAATTATAAAGCCCGCCACTTCCCCCAGTGGCACTTTGATAAAATATATCTTTTATTCCATCGTGATTCAAATCGACAAACTGTAAATAAGGGTCATAACCGCCATTGTAAGAGATTTTCCATTGATTATTATTATTAGAAATCTCTGCCCATATTTCACGATAATATGTTGAATCCGCAGAAAAAAACGTACCCATTAATTTAATTGTTTCTGGATGATTATCGCCAGTTACATCAGCGCGATATGTCTTAATTAAAGATGGCTTTGCCTCTTCTGCAATAATTGAACTAGAAACAAAAACAAGAAGCAACACACTACATAGAATAAAAAAAGTATGCTTGCCTTTCATGATTACACTCACCCTTCTACGTTGTTAGCTTTAGATTGTGTTGCAAACTTGAAAGTTATCCATTGAAAAATTATTATGTAATTATCCACAGTTGAAGTGATTTTGATATTATGGTTGTTAAATAACATTTTAAATTGGAAAGGCTTGAGGTGATAAAGTGAAAGAGTTAACCCCAAAACAAGTGGAGAAGAAGTTAGAAAATAACGATGATATGTTAGAACTTATTGATGTACGTGAAGAAGAAGAGGTAGCGCAAGGTAAAATCCCTCACATAACGCATATTCCTTTAGAGCAGATACCTGAGAAAGCAGAAAAACTAGATAAGTCTAAGCAATATATTATGGTTTGTAGGTCGGGGAGAAGGAGTGAAAGAGCAGCTGCCTATTTACAGAAACAAGGATTTGATGTAGCAAATATGGTTGGTGGCATGCTAGAATGGCGTGGAGAAATCATGAACTAAAAATATATAGGAGAAGGGCTTGACTTTTCTCCTATAATCCTTTATCATTATTTTTGCTGTCAAAAACAAGCAGTTCTATTTCATTATTAGACAGCAATGTGTTGACTATGATTGCTTTACATGATATACTTAAAATCCGCACTAAACACATTTTGGTTTGGTGTGATGATCATTTTGGTTATGTAGTTGACAAATATAATGAGACAGGTTATACTTGTTAAGTTGCTGAAAAAACATTACATTATTTGCTCTTTGAAAACTGAACAAAACAACCAGTATGTCAAAGAAAAACAAACCCTGTTTTTCTTAAGAAATAAACTGAGAGAAATCTCAGAAGAAGCTAAGAATGATGGAGAACGGTGTTCATCATCACAAACTTTTATGGAGAGTTTGATCTTGGCTCAGGACGAACGCTGGCGGCGTGCCTAATACATGCAAGTCGAGCGCGGGAAGCAAGCAGATCTTCTTCGGGAGTGACGCTTGTGGAACGAGCGGCGGACGGGTGAGTAACACGTGGGCAACCTACCTGTAAGACTGGGATAACTCCGGGAAACCGGGGCTAATACCGGATGAAACAAAGCGTCGCATGACGCAATGTTAAAAGGCGGCATATGCTGTCACTTACAGATGGGCCCGCGGCGCATTAGCTAGTTGGTGAGGTAAAGGCTCACCAAGGCAACGATGCGTAGCCGACCTGAGAGGGTGATCGGCCACACTGGGACTGAGACACGGCCCAGACTCCTACGGGAGGCAGCAGTAGGGAATCTTCCGCAATGGACGAAAGTCTGACGGAGCAACGCCGCGTGAGTGATGAAGGTTTTCGGATCGTAAAACTCTGTTGTTAGGGAAGAACAAGTGCCATTCGAATAGGTTGGCACCTTGACGGTACCTAACCAGAAAGCCCCGGCTAACTACGTGCCAGCAGCCGCGGTAATACGTAGGGGGCAAGCGTTGTCCGGAATTATTGGGCGTAAAGCGCGCGCAGGCGGTCCTTTAAGTCTGATGTGAAAGCCCACGGCTTAACCGTGGAGGGCCATTGGAAACTGGAGGACTTGAGTACAGAAGAGGAGAGTGGAATTCCACGTGTAGCGGTGAAATGCGTAGAGATGTGGAGGAACACCAGTGGCGAAGGCGACTCTCTGGTCTGTAACTGACGCTGAGGTGCGAAAGCGTGGGTAGCGAACAGGATTAGATACCCTGGTAGTCCACGCCGTAAACGATGAGTGCTAGGTGTTAGGGGGTTTCCGCCCCTTAGTGCTGAAGTTAACGCATTAAGCACTCCGCCTGGGGAGTACGGCCGCAAGGCTGAAACTCAAAAGAATTGACGGGGACCCGCACAAGCGGTGGAGCATGTGGTTTAATTCGAAGCAACGCGAAGAACCTTACCAGGTCTTGACATCCTCTGACACCCCTAGAGATAGGGCATTCCCTTCGGGGACAGAGTGACAGGTGGTGCATGGTTGTCGTCAGCTCGTGTCGTGAGATGTTGGGTTAAGTCCCGCAACGAGCGCAACCCTTGATCTTAGTTGCCAGCATTTAGTTGGGCACTCTAAGGTGACTGCCGGTGACAAACCGGAGGAAGGTGGGGATGACGTCAAATCATCATGCCCCTTATGACCTGGGCTACACACGTGCTACAATGGATGGAACAAAGGGCAGCGAAGCCGCGAGGCCAAGCAAATCCCATAAAACCATTCTCAGTTCGGATTGCAGGCTGCAACTCGCCTGCATGAAGCCGGAATCGCTAGTAATCGCGGATCAGCATGCCGCGGTGAATACGTTCCCGGGTCTTGTACACACCGCCCGTCACACCACGAGAGTTGGTAACACCCGAAGTCGGTGAGGTAACCTTTTGGAGCCAGCCGCCGAAGGTGGGACCAATGATTGGGGTGAAGTCGTAACAAGGTAGCCGTATCGGAAGGTGCGGCTGGATCACCTCCTTTCTAAGGAATTATACGGAAACCGACTAAATTCGCCACGTCCTGTGGCGACGTCGGCATGACCTGCATCATGCAGGCCCAACATACTTGGTTGTTTGGTTCAGTTTTGAGAGAGTAAATCTCTTGATAGGATGCAAGTGTCTTCATAATAAGATTTGACATCCTTTTATAGATTGTACCTTGAAAACTAAATAAGAGTAACAACGACATCAAACCAAAAGCGGAAGCGAATGTTTAGCGATGTACAGACGACTGACTCGCAGGAGATAAAGGAAACACGATGAACGTAAGTGAATTGATGTTGACTTATCGTACGAAGAGGAAGGAAGTCATGCTAATCGCTATGAGCTGAAGCTAGAAAACCAAAAGCTGAAAAGCAATATGCTTATTCATAGATAAAATTGTAAGATTAGTTAAGTGAATAAGGGCGCACGGTGGATGCCTTGGTACTAGGAGCCGAAGAAGGACGGGACTAACACCGATATGTCCTGGGGAGTCGTAAGTAGACATCGATCCAGGAATTTCCGAATGGGGGAACCCGCTGCTCGTAATGGAGCAGTACTTCTATCTGAATTCATAGGGTAGAAGAGGCATACCCGGGGAACTGAAACATCTCAGTACCCGGAGGAAGAGAAAGCAAACGCGATTTCCCGAGTAGCGGCGAGCGAAACGGAATTAGCCCAAACCAGAAGGCTTGCCTTCTGGGGTTGTAGGACACTCCATTGGAGTTATCAAGAGATTCTTTAGATGAAGCGATCTGGAAAGGTCGGCCAAAGAAGGTAACAGCCCTGTAATCGAAAAAGAATCTCCTCCGGAGTGGATCCTGAGTACGGCGGAACACGAGGAATTCCGTCGGAATCCGGGAGGACCATCTCCCAAGGCTAAATACTCCCTAGTGACCGATAGTGAACCAGTACCGTGAGGGAAAGGTGAAAAGCACCCCGGGAGGGGAGTGAAATAGAACCTGAAACCGTGTGCCTACAAGTAGTCGAAGCCCGTTAATGGGTGACGGCGTACCTTTTGTAGAATGGACCGGCGAGTTACGATCGTATGCAAGGTTAAGTGGAAGACACGGAGCCGTAGCGAAAGCGAGTCTGAACAGGGCGAATATAGTATGCGGTCGTAGACCCGAAACCGTGTGATCTACCCATGTCCAGGGTGAAGGTCAGGTAACACTGACTGGAGGCCCGAACCCACGTATGTTGAAAAATGCGGGGATGAGGTGTGGGTAGGGGTGAAATGCCAATCGAACACGGAGATAGCTGGTTCTCTCCGAAATAGCTTTAGGGCTAGCCTCAAGGAAAGAGTACTGGAGGTAGAGCACTGATTGAACTAGGGGCCCTCATCGGGTTACCGAATTCAGTCAAACTCCGAATGCCAGCTACTTATCCTTGGGAGTCAGACTATGGGTGATAAGGTTCATAGTCGAAAGGGAAACAGCCCAGACCGCCAGCTAAGGTCCCAAAGTATACGTTAAGTGGAAAAGGATGTGGAGTTGCCCAGACAACCAGGATGTTGGCTTAGAAGCAGCCACCATTTAAAGAGTGCGTAATAGCTCACTGGTCGAGTGACTCTGCGCCGAAAATGTACCGGGGCTAAACGTATCACCGAAGCTGCGGATTGTTCTTACGAACAATGGTAGGAGAGCGTTCTAAGTGCTGAGAAGTCAGATCGTGAGGACTGGTGGAGCGCTTAGAAGTGAGAATGCCGGTATGAGTAGCGAAAAAAGAGTGAGAATCTCTTTCACCGAAAGCCTAAGGTTTCCTGAGGAAGGCTCGTCCTCTCAGGGTTAGTCGGGACCTAAGCCGAGGCCGAAAGGCGTAGGCGATGGACAACAGGTAGATATTCCTGTACCACCTCATGAACGTTTGAACGATGGGGGGACGCAGTAGGATAAGGAATGCGCACCGATGGACGTGTGCGCCCAAGCAGTGAGAAAGTCGGATAGGCAAATCCGTTCGACAATTTCAAGCTGTGATGGGGAGGGAAATAGAGTACCGAAGTTCCGGATTTCACACTGCCAAGAAAAGCCTCTAGTGAGTTCATAGGTGCCCGTACCGCAAACCGACACAGGTAGGCGAGGAGAGAATCCTAAGGTGAGCGGGAGAACTCTCGTTAAGGAACTCGGCAAAATGACCCCGTAACTTCGGGAGAAGGGGTGCTCCTTTAAGGAGGAGCCGCAGTGAATAGGCCCAAGCGACTGTTTAGCAAAAACACAGGTCTCTGCGAAGCCGAAAGGCGAAGTATAGGGGCTGACACCTGCCCGGTGCTGGAAGGTTAAGGGGAAGCGTTAGCACTTCGGTGCGAAGCGTAGAACCGAAGCCCCAGTAAACGGCGGCCGTAACTATAACGGTCCTAAGGTAGCGAAATTCCTTGTCGGGTAAGTTCCGACCCGCACGAAAGGTGCAACGACTTGGGCACTGTCTCAACGAGAGACCCGGTGAAATTATACTATGCGTGAAGATGCGCATTACCCGCGACAGGACGGAAAGACCCCGTGGAGCTTTACTGTAGCCTGATATTGAATGTTGGTACAGCTTGTACAGGATAGGTGGGAGCCATCGAAGCGTGAGCGCTAGCTTACGTGGAGGCAACCGTGGGATACCACCCTGGCTGTACGAACCTTCTAACCCAGGGCCGTAATCCGGTCCGGAGACAGTGTCAGGCGGGCAGTTTGACTGGGGCGGTCGCCTCCCAAAAGGTAACGGAGGCGCCCAAAGGTTCCCTCAGAATGGTTGGAAATCATTCGCAGAGTGTAAAGGCAGAAGGGAGCTTGACTGCGAGACCTACAAGTCGAGCAGGGACGAAAGTCGGGCTTAGTGATCCGGTGGTTCCGCATGGAAGGGCCATCGCTCAACGGATAAAAGCTACCCCGGGGATAACAGGCTTATCTCCCCCAAGAGTTCACATCGACGGGGAGGTTTGGCACCTCGATGTCGGCTCATCGCATCCTGGGGCTGTAGTCGGTCCCAAGGGTTGGGCTGTTCGCCCATTAAAGCGGTACGCGAGCTGGGTTCAGAACGTCGTGAGACAGTTCGGTCCCTATCCGTCGTGGGCGCAGGAGGTTTGAGAGGAGCTGTCCTTAGTACGAGAGGACCGGGATGGACACACCGCTGGTGTACCAGTTGTTCCGCCAGGAGCATAGCTGGGTAGCTACGTGTGGCAGGGATAAGTGCTGAAAGCATCTAAGCATGAAGCCCCCCTCAAGATGAGACTTCCCATCACTATAAGTGAGTAAGATCCCTCAGAGATGATGAGGTTGATAGGTTCGAGGTGGAAGCGTGGTGACACGTGGAGCTGACGAATACTAATCGATCGAGGACTTAACTAACCTTTTTGGTAGATGTACGTTGAATGATCTCTTATTTAGTTTTCAAGGTGACAAGGAAAAAATGACTTTTTTCAACAAAGATCTTGATTTTTTCACAAAAACGATTATAATAAGATTTGTGCCTCTTTGAAGCACAACATAACAGATAGCAACTTTGCCTGGTAGTAATGGCGGAGAGGTCACACCTGTTCCCATGCCGAACACAGTAGTTAAGCTCTCCAGCGCCGATGGTAGTTGGGACTTTGTCCCTGCAAGAGTAGGACGCCGCCAGGCAACTTATATTAAAAAAACTGACTCATTTTCTCACGAGTCAGTTTTTTTAATATGTAAGGTAAATAATGAAATATCATCTTATCATAGATTTATTGGGTAAAAGATAAACAAGTAGAAGTATGGAATATAAAATAAGCAATATGATATTTTTGATAAAGCTTTATATCAAGGAGTATTTACAAACACGTGATATGAGTGAAGTTCAAATAATCGTGATGGATTTGTCTAAATCCTTTAAACAAGCTGTAAAAAAGCATTCGGCAATCCATTGATGATTGCAAATCGATTTCAATATTTGTGGCAAAAGTATTGGGCATTCGATAAAGTGCGCCGAGAAGTTTAAAAGGAGTTAGAAAAAATTTATAGCAAAAAAAGTTCTTTTGCCCATTATAAAAGGAGCTGTTTTTCCTTTCTTAAAGTTCATTACTATGTAACTTAAGTAAGGAAAAACGGCACCTTAAAGTATTTTGGTTTTATTACGTTAAGATTAAACTACGCCTTCTTTATTGTTTAATGCCTTACTATTTTTGCTTAGACTGTCCGTTATAGATGTTATTGCTCCATCTCCCGTAACATTACAAGCCGTCCCTAAACTATCCTGAGCTAAATAAAGGGCAATCATAAGTGAGACCATTACGGAATCAAAGCCTAACATACTTTCTAAAAGGCCAATTGCTGCCATTACTGCACCTCCTGGCACTCCAGGAGCTGCAATCATTGTTACACCTAGCATTAAAATAAACGGAAATATACTTCCAAAAGTAGCAACTTCACCTTGTAAGAACAATACAGCTAATGCACAGCTTACAAGTGTAATAGTACTTCCAGATAAATGAATATTAGCTAGCAAAGGTACCGTGAAATCCGCAATACTTTCCCGCACTTTTAGTTTTTTAGAGTGTTTTAAAGTGACAGGGATGGTAGCCGCTGATGATTGAGTTCCTAGCGCAGTAAAATAGGCTGGAGCCATTGTTTTTAACATAGATACAGGATTTTGCTTGCTTAAAGTTCCCGCAAGTGTATATTGTACTAGTAAGTAAAGTAAGTGCAAAATAATGATCATTACAAAGACTTTAGCAAAAACGGATAATATAGTACTCACCTGTCCAGCAGCAGTCATATTAGCAAAGATACCAAAAATATGAAATGGTAATAGTGGAATAATAACTTTTTCAATTACTAAATGAATAATGTCTCTAACATCTAGTGACAATTGGTAAAGCGTGTCCCCTTTAATCGCGGCAATTCCTAGACCAAGAACAAAAGCTAGTAATAAAGCAGTCATAACCCCCATAGGTGGTGGCATTTCAATCTCTATAAATCCACTACTTAAAGCTTTAGTTGGATCAGAAAATGATTGTAATGATTGCTGACTTAATAAGTTAGGGTAAATGGTCTTTGCAGAGAAAAAGGCAACAATACCAGCAATAACTGTGGAAGAATATGCAATAAATGCTGTTAGACCTAATAGTTTCCCTGCGCCCTTACCTAGTGATCCGATACCAGGGATAATGAAACCGAGAATAATTAACGGGATAATAAAACCTAAAAAGTTTCCGAACAGATCATTGAATGTTGCGAAAACACGGATAAACCAGTCATTTGCAAACGATCCAATTGTAATACCTAACGCAATAGCGATAACAATACGTATTAGTAATCCAAAACCTTTCAACTGTAGTAACCTCCTTGATATAATACACTCTATTTTACACAAAACATATAAATTAGTCTATTATATATAATCAGAAAAAAAATACCATTCTGTTGTATTATATTTTGTTAAGTTTGTCAATATATATAGTTAACGGTCATATCTTGTGCTTTTAACGCAGATTTTTTAGAGAATACTTTTGAGACAAACCATTGTATTTAGCCTTTTAATCGAACTGGGGACGGTTTACACTTGATTAGAAAAAATAAGGTAAGGTGAGGATATCTAAATAGTCCACAACAAATTAAAAGCGCGCCTCATTTAGCGCGCTCTGCCTATTTTTAGCTCATTCCATAAGGGCCCATTTGTTGTGAACCTCCACTGCTTCCAGCATTGGAATTCGACATTTGTGATACAAAAGGAATCATTTTTTGCATGGTTTGACCAAAATTTTGATTGTTTTTCGTCATTGTATAAAATGTTGCAGCACCGACACCTACCGAAGCGATAATTGGTATCCACATTCCATTTTTTTGCACCATTATCCGTCCTTTCTTTGCCCTTAGAAATGATTATAGACATTATTAGATTCGGCGAAACATAATATTTAATACAAGGTATCAATTGCCAGCTTGTAGTTCCAGAGCTGCGTTTATACCAGCTAACCTACCAGTAACAAGTGCTGATGTAATATTATAACCACCAGTATAACCATGAATATCTAAAATCTCTCCACAGAAATATAATCGTTCTGTTTTTTTTGATTGCATGGTATTTGGAACTATTTCTTTAATGGAAACACCGCCTCCAGTAACAAAAGCTTTTTCTAAGGGAAGTGAACCATGTACGTAAAATGTAAAATGCTTGCATTCATGAATAAATTGCATAATCCATTGCTTGGATAAATTTCCAGCTTTTTGTTCTTCGTACATGTTGTGATGGTTCAATAAAAAGATAATTAATTTTTCGGGGGCGAACCCTTTTAATAAGTTTTTGACTGTTTTTTTAGGAGCTTGGTCAATCATATCCAAAAGTTTATCCATAAGTTCTTTCTCCGTAGAATTTGGAAAAATATCTAATACCATAGGCACTTCGCTTCGCCCTTTTCTTAGCTCCTTTACTACAAATTGCGAGCACCGTAATACAGCTGGCCCTGATATTCCAAAATGAGTGAAAATCATGTCCATTTGATGGGAAATAATTGTTTTTCCTTTTTTGTTAAGAACAGATAAACAAATATTACGTAATGAAATACCTTGTAATGATTTATTTCGAATAAATGCTTCTTCAGATACTAATGCAACCTCTGTAGGGTATAGCTCTGTAATTGTATGACCTGCTTTTTTTGCCCATGCATATCCATCCCCAGTAGATCCTGTGTAAGGGACCGCTTTGCCTCCTACTGCGACAATAATAGCTTTAGATTGCATTTTTTTACCATGTGGAAGGATAACAGTATGGTGTTTTTCATCGTAATGGATTGCTTCTACAGCAGTTTCCAATTTCACATTAACATTTAGCTCGTCTAAACGTCTTAACAACGCATTCACTACAGTTTTAGATTGATTGGATACTGGAAACATTCTTCCGTGATCCTCTTCTTTTAGAGGTACTTGTAATGTAGTGAAAAAATCAATAATGTCGTAATTGTTGAAAACAGAAAAAGCACTATATAGAAATTTTCCATTACCTGGAATGTTTTTTATAATTTCTTCCTGAGGAAGTCGATTTGTGACATTACATCTCCCGCCACCAGAAATCGCCAGTTTTTTCCCTAACTTCTTTCCTTTTTCAATCAATAATGTGTTGGCACCATGCTCAGCAGCAGCTATTGCTGCCATCAATCCTGAAGGCCCTCCACCTATAATTGTTACGTCATAGGACATTGATATTCATTCCTTTCCGCTAGGTATCGTACCATGAACTAGAAAAAGAAACAATTTTTTATTACACTATAGGAAGTAAAAAGGGAATCTATCCACGCAAAGGAAAAAACGGCTACAACGTAGGTTTTATAGTATAAAAGTCATTACAACCATTCTCATATAAAAACTGCCGATAAACAAAAACAACATTTTAATGCACAATATAAGTTAATTTGTAATATAATGTTGTTATTTATACGGAAGAAATAAATAAAAATATGATAGAATAGTGCATATGTGTAATTTGAAATACAAATTACATCGTAAAGATTTTATTAAATGTAGATAATGCAGGTGAAAAAATGTCGAATATTGTACGTGGAACGATGTTGCTAACGGGAGCAACATTTCTCTCTAAACTATTAGGAATGATTTATGTCATTCCATTTAATGCTTTAGTTGGAGCAACAGGAGGTACGTTGTTTTCACTAGCTTACACTCCTTATAACATATTTATTAGTCTCTCAACTGTTGGAGTACCATTAGCTGTATCAAAATTTGTTTCCAAATATAATGCAGTCGGAGATTATGAAACAGGAATGCGCATGTTCCGTACTGGAATGACTTTAATGGTTACTACTGGAATCATAGCCTTTTTGGTCCTCTTTTTTAGTGCGGATTTATTAGCAACGGGAATGATTACGAGTGAAAATGCAGACGAGCTCTCGAGATCTGATGTCGCTTTTGTTATTAAAATGGTAAGTTTTGCTTTGATTTTAATTCCGGCTATGAGCATTGTGAGAGGCTTTTTCCAAGGGTACAATTCCATGGGGCCTACAGCTATATCTCAAGTCATCGAACAAATTGTACGGATCTTTTTTATTTTGGCAGGATCATTCGTTATTGTAAATATCTTAAATGGATCAGTCATTGCTGCTGTCGGTTTTTCTACTTTTGCTGCGTTTCTTGGGGCAGTAGCTTCTTGTCTTGTCTTATACATTTATTGGCAAAAAAGAAAGCCGTATATTGATAAACAACGCAAGCAACAAATATATATGTACGATATCAGCACAAGCGATATGTTTAAAGAATTATTTCGTTACGCAGGACCATTTGTATTAGTTGGATTAGCTACTCCGTTATATCAATTAATTGATCAGTTCACGTTTGAAAGAGCAATGGTTGCTAATGGGGAGGGAGATATTTGGTCTTTTTCCTATTCCGTCGTGAATTTCTATGGACATAAGCTAGTTATTATCCCTGTAACTATAGCAATAGGTTTATCATTAGCTATTCTCCCTGCAATGACCAAAGCATATACACAAAATAATAAGCAACTGCTAAAAAATCAAATAAGCCAAGCACTACAAATTGTTATGTTTTTAATTTTGCCTGCAGTTAGTGGACTATCATTATTATCCACGGAAGCTTATGGAGCGTTATTTGGATTAGAAAAAATTGCTATTTCTGGTGAGTTATTAGCTTGGTATGCACCTGTTGGTCTATTTTTCGGGCTATTCACCGTTACCTCTTCCATATTACAAGGTGTTAACCAACAGCGATTTGCTGTAGTTAGCTTATCTGCGGGTGTACTCGTAAAAGTGTTATTAAACATACAGCTTATTTATATGTTTGGTGCTAAAGGAGCTATCTTTGGGACAGCATTAGCAGCAGGTATTGCTACTATCCTCAATCTATGGCGCATTCGTTTAGCTGCTCAATTTTCTTATAAACCATTAGTAAAACAAACGACATTAATTATCATTTTTATTGCAATTATGAGTGGGGCGATTATTTTAGGAAAATATTTATTAGGTATGGTCGTTCCAAATAATCGAGTAGGTATGATAATTACATTAATTGGCTGCGTGAGTGTTGGTGGGCTCGTTTACTTGTGGTTAGCTTATGCATCTACATTATTAGAGCGGGTGCTTGGAAATCGGGTTCGGTTTTTAGATAAAATCTTTAAGTGATAGGGGGTATTATTATGCGCCTTGACAAATTTTTGGCCAATGCTGGATTGGGAAGTAGGAAAGAAGTAAAAGCTTTGTTGAAAAAACGATGCGTTATGGTAAATGGTCAATTAGCCAAAGATAGTTCCGTTCACGTTGATGAAATCAATGATAGTATTGCAGTAAATGGAAAGCCGATTTATTACCAAAAATACACATATATTATGTTGCATAAGCCTTCTGGTGTGATTTCTGCTACAGCAGATAAGCAAGATAAAACGGTTATTGAATTACTATCTCACGAATTACAAAAGTTTAAGCCGTTTCCAGTGGGGCGACTGGATAAGGATACAGAAGGCCTGCTTATATTAACGAATGATGGTCAATTAGCACATGAGTTATTGTCTCCCAAAAAGCATGTAACGAAAACGTATTTTGCAAAAATTAAAGGGGAGGTAACAGAAGCTGACTGCATGGCTTTTGCCAACGGTGTGACATTGGATGATGGCTATAGAACAAAACCTGCAACATTACGTATTTTGAAGCAAGCTGCACAATCAGAAGTTGAAATTATGATAACTGAAGGGAAGTATCATCAGATTAAGCGAATGTTTCGAGCTGTTGATAAACAGGTAGCATATTTAAAACGGACAACAATGGGGAAATTACACCTTGATAAGGCTCTTAAAAAAGGAGAATATAGGCAGTTGCGTGTTGAAGAAGTGAAGTTATTACAGAATTCATAAACTTTACGTATGTTTCTATAGGGGATTTTATTAAGGAGGCTCATAATGGCAAGGTTACCACATTATTTTATCGCCATTCCGTTAACTAAAGAAGTTCAAGTTATGTGTAGCGATATGCAGACATTCTTAAAACAGAAGCTACCTTATAGGGAGTGGACAAATAAGCTTGACTTTCATATTACTTTAAAGTTTTTAGGGCCTGTATCCGATAGTAAAGTATGCCACCTGATCAACAGACTACAACGAGTTCATTTTTTACCTTTTTATTTAACAGTAGGTGGAGTAGATACTTTTGGCTCTTTTGAAAGACCAAGGGTAATTTATTCGAAAGTACAATTAAATGATACGTTAACAAAGCTAGTAAATCAGGTTGAGTTTGAAGCAAAAGCAGAAGGTTTTTTAGCGGAAAAACGGTCGTATATTCCTCACATTACATTAGCTAAAAAATGGGATGGATCAGCTCATGTAGGCAATGAGATGTTAACCGAAGTGAAAAATAAGGATTACCCAGTAATGTTATTGTATGTGGATCATTTCGTATTATATCAAACATTTCCAAATCAACAGCCGAAGTATAAAGTAAAAGCTCATTTTACACTATAGAAAAGTAATATACGAAAGGTTATTGTATAAGCTAAAAGCAAGGGGTGAAAACACTGGCACAATTAATTAAATTACAAGATTATATTTCTAGATACGAATGGAATCCTTATCGCTACCCAAGTCAATTTATTCGCTTAAAGAAAGAAAACTGGCGTCATTTGAAAGAGATGTGGGAAAAAGAAAAAAGCTTGCCACCATTACATGAGACAGAAATAGTAGATCAGGTCGAGCAATATTCAAGATGGAAAGTGTGGAAGCGCAAATCAAAAAAAGAGGAAGTTTCTCATGAAGAAGATGAGAAACTGACCCTCCCAGAAACGGAACAAGGCCTAAAGCAGTATTATTTAAATAAATTATTACACTTACAAATGAAATGGGCTACGTCTACGGTAACAGAGGTTTCTTTTGTTGATAAACACTGGCACAATGACATGGAAATCAAGTATTTCTTACAACGGTTCCCTGATACTTATTTAATTTTGTATTATCCGATATTCGAGATTAAAAAAGCGCCGGTTGAATGTGAGATAATTTTAATAACACCAATAGGAATTGAAATAATTAGTCAGATAAAAGAAGAAATCGGTGCGACATTTATAGCGCAGGATACACGAACATGGATAGTAGAAAAGGGAGATCATAGGGAAACATTATTAAATCCACATATCGCTTTAAAGCGGACGGAAAATATTATAAAAGGAATTCTTTCTCATTATGATTTAAACTTTCCCATTACAAAAGTTATTCTAGCTAAATCAAACCCTGTCCAGTTTGTAACGGAACCATTCCAAACTAAAATTATCGGTAGTCACCAATATCAAGATTGGTTTGCGCAAAAAAGAAAGATTACTTCTCCATTAAAAAATGAGCAGTTAAAAGTAGCAGAACGTTTATTAAAACATGTGCAAACCACCGCGGTTAAAAGGCCAGAATGGGAAGAAGAGCGAGATTCGTTTGAGTTTGTTGGCGAAGAATTTTAAAAATAATAGTTGCTGACACTATAGGAAAGTAAGGCTTATAGATATGCCAAATTTTACTAATCATGAAAAGAGCATACATAACTTTTTATTTATTTACTGGTAAGGTTTATTTTTAAATAGTTCTGATGCATTGAACAGAAACGTGTTATAACAGTATCTTTAATGATGTAACATTCTTTATAATTATAAAGGATAATGTTAGACCACCTAATTGGATAACAGTGAGTTGGGTGCTATTTCTAAAAGAAGTTGATTTGTTGAAAAGCAAATAATAGATTCAGATTTGTATTTTTGTACAAATATAGATAAAATATATTATTGAACGCTAAAATTTGAAAGATGTGAGGAATTTATGGTGAACTGGCTGAAGCGAGTTCTAGGTAGTGAGTGGGAAATAGCTCCAGCAGGTGGGCTTACAGGAGACGCTTATCTGGCAACGAAAGGTAACCAGCGATTATTTTTAAAACGTAACTCATCTCCGTTTTTAGCCGTCTTATCGGCGGAGGGAATTGTTCCAAAATTAATCTGGACAAAAAGAATGGAAAATGGTGACGTCATTACAGCTCAGGAGTGGCTAGAGGGAAGAGAGTTAAAACCAGTTGAAATGCAACATTTACGCGTTGCTGATTTATTACGAAAAATTCACCAGTCCTCTGAATTGTTACATATGCTCATGCGTTTAGGGAAAAAACCTATTACATCAGACGAAAGCTATGATATTATAAAGGAACGTTTGCAACGCACGAATTTACATCATACACATGAACAAGTGGTTATTGCGTTACAATACTTAGAAAAACTGCTCCCTATTACAAGGAAGCGAAAACTTGTTGTCTGTCATGGAGATTTGAATCATAATAATTTACTACTGACAGAGGAAGGGCATTTATATCTTATCGATTGGGACAGTGCATTGATTGCTGATCCAGTTGTAGATTATGGAATGATTCTCAATTGGTATATTCCCCAAGAAAATTGGAATGAGTGGTTGCGACAATACGGTATTGCAACAGATAATCATTTGTTTGGGCGTATGCATTGGTATCTATTACTGGATTCTCTACATTACTTATGCTGGCATAAAGAACGTGATGAAGATGCTAAGTTTGTAGACCGTTTAAACGAGTTAGATATTTTGAATAAACAAATAGAAAGATTAATGTAAATTTGTTTGATGAAGCGCATCAATCCATGCAGCTAACTGTGTATTGTTGGCCACAATATGTGCTTCCATATTTTGTGAAGATTCACCGTTCTTCCCGTAGTCGTAAATTTCAGGAAGTAACTCCTGTATCTCTTGATTGGAAATAGAACTATTTTGCATAAGAGACTTCACAAGTCTGGTTATTTGTTGATATTCAGAGACACTACCACAAAGGTCGGTTCGATGTTCGTCTAATAAATCTATAAGCAAAGTTAGTTGATTATTTGTATTTAATTCCATATCAAATCACCTCTAAATATAGTATGATTCACATTTATTTTTCTATACTTGAAAACAGAAAGAGAGGATTTTATATATGCGTCAGCGACATAAGCCGTGGGCGGATGATTTTTTACAAAAACATGCAGACACGGTTATTTCCAATCCTTACAACTATAACGGTAGGTGGCAGGAAGTGTTTACGAATCATGATGCTCCTATTCACCTTGAAATAGGAACAGGTAAAGGGCAATTTATCGTTGAAATGGCTAGACAATACCCAGATGTTAATTTTATCGGTATTGAAGTAGCAAAAAGTATTATTGTAACGGCTGCTCAAAAAGTTGTTGATGCAGAAATGCCGAATATTCGCTTAATCCATGTTAACGCTGAAAACTTAACGGATTTGTTTGCAAGAGACGAATTATCCTTGATTTATTTAAATTTTTCAGACCCTTGGCCAAAAAATCGGCACGAAAAACGAAGATTAACCTATTATACTTTCTTAGAAAAATATCAACAAATTTTAAAACCAAACGGTGAAATTGTATTAAAAACCGATAATATGGGATTGTTTGAATATTCATTAGAAAGTTTTTCACAAAATGGACTGCAAATAGAAGAAGTGAATCTAGATTTGCATGGAATAGATGATCCTACAAATCGGATGACGGAATATGAAGAAAAATTTACAGCAAAAGGGCAACCCATATATCGTTGTCGCGTAAAGAATACGGAGTCTGTAAACCTGTAACAGTTTGGCGAGTTTGTTGTACACTCGCTAAGCTGTTTTTGCATTTGGGAAAATATACAATTGAAGGTTTATGGTATAAGGAAATGGTGTTTTTAGACTTGGAGATAATCCAGTTATTTCTAATAAAAAAACCATTTCTATTACTTATAAGTATGTTTATCATTTAAGACACTGTAAGTGAAAAGTATTTTACGAAATCATTAAGGTTCTGATAAGATGTATAATAAAATGAATGCGTTTTCTTTTTTGCTTTATAGGAAAGTACAAAAGTTTAAAGTATAGCATAAGCAAAACTACAGCTACCGCTAAAAAGATTTGATGGTAGGCCAAGTTTTCTTGCTTTTAGGGAGGGATTGGATGGAGAAGTTAAAGGTAGGAAGAGCAACTTTGACATGGCTTCAAGGAGGAGTAATCCATTTAGATGGAGGGGCGATGTTTGGAGTAGTACCTAAAGTACTATGGCAGTCAAAGTACCCGACAAACGAGTGGAATCAAATTGAGTTACGAACAGATCCGATACTATTACAACTGGATGGAAGAAATTATTTGATTGATAGCGGAATTGGGCAAAATAAATTGACAGAGAAGCAACAGCGAAACTTTGGGGTTACAGAGCAGTCAAAGGTTGTTTATGATTTGGCTGTCCTTGGATTAGCACCAAATGATATCCATGGTATTTTAATGACGCATATGCACTTTGATCATGCATCGGGTTTAACTTTTCCTGTGGCGGCGGATGCATATGAATCTGTATTTAAAAAAGCTGTCATTTATGTAACAGATATAGAATGGAAGGAAATGAGAAACCCAAATATTAGATCTAAAAATACTTATTGGAAGAGCAATTGGGAAGCAATAAAAAAACAAGTTCAACCATTTTCACACGAAATTGAAATTACAGATGGGTTAAAAATGATTCATAGCGGCGGTCATAGTGATGGTCATAGCGTTATTGTTTTTGAAGAAGGAGATACATGTTGGATTCATATGGCGGACATTATGCCAACCTATGCACATCAAAATAAATTATGGGTACTAGCTTATGATGATTATCCGGTAACTTCTGTTTATCAAAAGGAAAAATGGATGGCTTATGGATATCAAAGGCAGGCATGGTATACATTTTATCACGATGTGTATTATCGAGCGATAAAATTTAATGGACTGGGAAATTGCGTGGATCAATTAGTACGTAAGTAGTATATGGAGCAGAGTCGTAACTTCTGTATGTATCAAAGCCAAATAAGTGAAATAGGTTAACCTATTTCACTTATTTGATAAGTACTAAACCTGTTTATGTTGTTTGTACGGCGTCAATCACCGCACCAGTTTCAACATCTACATAAAATTCATACTGCTTGTTTTCCCCGTCTAAATTCCGTGTAACTCCACCACGATAAGCATCGTAGAGAAGGCCGTTTTTCTCTACTTCTTGTGGTTGCATATAAATCCAAGAACCGCTAATTGGCCCTTGCTTCTTAAATGTTTCTTTTGCATGGTTTAATGCTTTCTCAGGAGTAACTTTTTGCATTTGATCCAGTTGTTGCTTTGCAAGGTAGCCTACAGCAACGCCAAGCCCTGCAGCAATAACTGCTTTTTTTACACCCATTATTACTCACCTCTTACTATCAATTTAAGTAATCGCTTTACAGTTTCTTATCTGCTAGTATACCGTATTTAGAATAAAATAGAAAATAAAAAATGCTCCGTTTAATATATGGAAGACTGCTGGTTAAAGCCTCTGATTAGCAGTAACTATATTCTATAGTCAATAGCATCGGTTTATAAACACTAGATATACCTATATCATCAAGGAAAATTAAGGTATTGATATATATAAGTTTGCTAAGCTAAGTAGATGTTTTCAAAGTATAATTTATATGGATGATATGTAGTAGGCTCTTTAGTGAGACAGGGGCAAATTCCTTGAAATGAAAAAAGAAACGTGCATATGTAATATGAAAATAATATGGATATATCTTTTTACGCAAAGAAGAATACTGGAAATCCAAGCATTCCTTCAAGTATACTTAATACTATACATAAATTGAAGGTGGGATACAGGAATGAATCAAGAAACATTGTCCTTATTTAAACAATTGACAGAGCTTCAAGGTGCGTCAGGCAATGAACATGCTGTGCGTTCATTTATGAAACAAGAGTTATCCAAATATGCCGATGAAATCATGCAAGATAATTTAGGCGGAATATTTGGTGTAAAAAAAGGATCAGGACCTAAAGTTATGGTAGCAGGTCATATGGATGAAGTTGGTTTTATGGTGACACAAATAACAGATAATGGCATGTTACGTTTTCAGCCATTAGGTGGTTGGTGGAATCAAGTATTACTTGCTCAGCGAGTACAAGTTATAACAGATAATGGGCCAGTTGTTGGTGTAATTGGTTCAATTCCACCTCATAATTTAACAGATGAGCAACGCAAAAAGCCGATGGAAATAAAACATATGCTCATCGATATTGGTGCTGATGATAGAGCGGATGTTGAAAAAATAGGTGTTAAACCAGGGCAACAGATTGTCCCTTTAACGCCATTTACGCCGATGGCAAATAGTAACAAAATTTTAGCTAAGGCATGGGATAACCGTTATGGTTGTGGATTAGCGATTGAATTGTTAAAAGAAGTGCAAAAAGATGCCTTACCGAATGAATTGTATGCAGGTGCGACAGTACAAGAGGAAGTTGGCTTGCGCGGTGCACAAGTTGCAGCTAATAAAATTCAACCAGACATATTTTTTGCATTGGATGCGTCTCCTGCTAATGATATGTCAGGGAAAAAAGATGAATTTGGGCAATTAGGTAAGGGTGCATTATTGCGTATTTTTGACCGAACAATGATTACACATCAAGGCATGAAAAATTTTGTTCTCGATACAGCAGAGAGCAACAATATACCTTATCAATATTTTATCTCGCAAGGTGGAACAGATGCAGGTAGAGTCCATGTAGCAAACCAAGGCGTTCCTTCTGCAGTCATCGGTATATGCTCGCGCTACATTCATACATCATCTTCTATTATACATGTGGACGATTATGCAGCTGCTAAAGAATTACTAATCAAGCTTGTCAAATCAACAGATCAAACAACGCTGGATAACATCCATCGTTCCGTTTAATGGATATAAAGGTAATAAAGCAAATGAGGATTATAATTGGTTCAAAGAATAAAGCAAAAATTAAAGCTGTCGAAAAAGTTTTTCCAAATGCTTCTATTACATCCAAAGGCGCTTCATCAGGAGTGTCAGCACAGCCCTTCTCTGATGAAGAGACGAAGCAGGGCGCGATTCATCGTGCCCTTCACTGTATTCAAGGGGAAACAAATACATTTGGGATCGGACTAGAAGGTGGCGTCATGTTTATTGGTAATAAATTATACCTTTGTAATTGGGGAGCGCTAGCGTTACCGGATCAACTCTATACAGCTAGCGGTGCTCGCATTCTTTTGCCACAAGAAATTACCAAAGAACTTCTAAAAGGCAGAGAACTTGGTGAACTTATGGATGCATTCGCCCATCGAAAGCAAGTTAGACAAAAAGAAGGAGCAATTGGTATTTTTACAGCAGAGCGAATATCTAGGATAGACATGTTTTCTCATGTGATAGAATTATTGCGTGGACAATGGGAATATAATCAGCTCTAAAATACTACATATGTTGCATTATAAAAAGCCTGTAGTTATCTACGGGCTTATACGCTGTTATTCTAATTTGTAAACTGATTTAACCGTGTCGACGTTATTATTTATTAGTAGATAATGTAGAGCACCGATGGATTTACTGTGAACGTATAGAAAGAAGTTTATATCAATAGAGGTTAGAGCAACGTAACGCCAAGCCTTGTAAGTTAGAAAAATGAATTGATTATTGGGCAACCAGTGGGAGAAAATCCCACTGGTTATAAATCCGTTTATTCAAAAATGTATGCAATGACGTCTAAAGCCTGCTCCACAGTTTCAACGGTCACATTTGCTTTTTCCGACAGTTCCTTGAGAGGATGAATTAAAGATTTCGGTCGAATAATTATTGTAGGTTTATTTAACGTAATTGCCTGACTTGCATCCATTGCTGTATTCCATTGTTTATAGCTTTCCCCAAAGAGTGCGATAACAATATCAGCTTTTTCCATTAATACTTGCGTACGAAAATTATTAATGCTTGAGGCAGCCTCATCTTTGTAGAGAGAATCAGGTTGTTTTCCTAAAATAGCTTCTCCGATATTGTCAGATCTTTCATGATTGGTTTGCGGGGCAACGAATTGTAACGGCAGTTCTTTTGTTTCTGCCAACTTTTTTACTTCACCGCGCCAGTTATCATGTATTTGACCAGCTAAATAGACAGTAAGTTCCATCATATCTCCTCCTTGTATAATTACATCTATCGTAACTGAAAACAGTGCGTTTGAGAAGTTCCGTCGTTTTTAGTCCGGACATAATTGCTTGAAAGAAGCGAGTTGACAAAGTTAACTGAATAACAAGCGATACCTTTACCTCGCTATAGAGGGGGTAATGTTAGGGTTATCGTGTTAGCTTCTAAGTACAATGGTTGAAAGAAACCATGCTTGCAAAACTTATTTAAAAGAGTATTCAAGTTCAAGTCGTTTTAATTTTATCCTAATTCATAGTAAGATAGATGTTGAAAAACTAGAACGTTGGTGGAGACGGAGGATAGTGTGTGTGAGACAAGTATTGCCTGTAGTTAGCATACAGATAAAACGTCCTGTGAATGGAAACAAAGTTACATGTGTTTTCAATATAACTTAATATATACATTGAAGGAGTAGATAACCGTGAAAACGTTGACGAAACAAGAATCATTTACACAAGTAATAAATCAAGGGAAGGTTGTGCTTTATTTTACAGCAGGATGGTGTCCAGATTGTACGGTAATTGAGCCCATATTGCCAGAAATTGAAGTAGCTTATCCTGATTATTTGTTTATAAAAGTAGATAGAGATGAATTTATGGATATTTGTCAAGATTATTCTATTTTTGGCATTCCTAGTTTTCTTGCGTTTCAAGATGGAGAAGAAGTAGGGAGATTTGTAAGTAAAGATCGAAAAACAAAAGAAGAGATTATCCAATTTATGGACGGTCTTCCGAGCTAAAATCCTAGCTTAAAGTAAGGAGCGAGCAATATGCAAATGACAAGTATCAAATTAAAAATGCTATTAGATGAACGGTTTCAAAATGACAATTGGCAAACGACGTATAATCGCGATAAAGATACTTTTCGGGTAGAATGGAAAGCATCGAAACAAGGAATTACTATTACTTTACCAAATGTTGTAGCGAAATATAATCAAAAAGGCGAATCAGTCATTGATGATTTAGAGGATCATGTAAAAGAAGCATTACGAATTATGAACGAAGAACAACAATTGGAAGGTATGGAAAAACAGATATTTCCAGTTATCCGGTCTACCTCATTTCCAACTAAAACGAATGTCAATAATAAGCTTATTTATAAAGAACATACGGCTGAAACACGTATTTTCTATGCTATTGATCTAGGGAAATCGTACCGTTTAATTGACCAATCGCTAATTGAAAAAGAAGGTTGGTCAGAGGAGCGAATTGATGAGATTGCATCATTTAATTTACGTTCTTTGCCAGTAGATTATAAGCATGATCAAGTAGCAGATAATGATTTCTATTTTCTTGCTTCCCAAGATGGCTATGACGCTAGTAGAATTTTGAACGAAGCGTTTTTGGAGGAAATGAAAGCAAATAGTAAAGGGGAAATGGCAGTTGCCGTCCCACACCAAGATGTATTTATTATTGCAGATGTGCAAAATAAAATGGGGTACGATGTTTTAGCGCAAATGACGATGAAATTTTTCGCTGAAGGTAGAATTCCCATTACTTCTTTGCCAATGATTTACGAAGATAAACATCTTGAACCAATATTTATACTTGCTAAGAATAGACCAGAAAAAGACAATTAAAGTAAAAAAAGGATGAGAAGGATGAACATATTTTATAACGTTGATGGTATTGGTGATGTATTGATTATACCGTTGAAAGAAGGAAATCGTTACCAAATTCAGCATGATAGAATAGGTGACATTGTACGAATAACGAATGAGCATAATAAAGTTATAGGCTATAATATTTTTCAAGCTTCTAAGCATTTTTCCTTTCTACAAGCAGGAAAAATGGCGTTAACAGAAGATATACTAAGAGAAATACAACAGCTTTTTGAAACGCATCAATTAAATGATGACTTTGATTTTGACTTAAGCGCTAAATTTGTGGTTGGCTATGTTCAAGAAAAAAAACAACATGAAAACGCAGATAAGTTGAGCGTTTGCCAAGTGGATGTAGGTGATGAAGTATTGCAAATTGTTTGTGGGGCGCCAAATGTAGAAGCTGGTCAACATGTTGTCGTGGCAAAAGTAGGTGCAACGATGCCAAGTGGGTTGAAAATCAAGCCAACTAAATTAAGAGGGGTGCCTTCTAATGGCATGATCTGCTCGCAAAAGGAATTAGGCTTACCAAATCCACCAAAGGAAAAAGGTATATATGTTTTAAATAATTCCTATGAAGTTGGATCAGCATTTAACATTTAATCTAACAAAGAAAACAACCTGTGCATAAAGGTTGTTTTTTCTCACTATAGGGAGTATAAAGTTTTATTGGAATATCTGTGTTGTAAGCTCTTCATTTTAAGAAATGAAAGATGCGGTCTGGACAAGTCTACAACGTTCGAGCATAGGAAAGTATAGCTTTTGGCTATAAATGAAACGAAGGCTTTGATCATAGAGCCTTTCGTAATAAGTTTTTTCTGAAAGTGTTTTGAAAATGGTTATTCATTGTTGAGATACCAGTTTGACTTTATTGTTTCTATCATTTATGAAAATAATTTTCAATATGGACTAAAAAACTGCTACAATGGATAAAGACAGTTTTAATATAAAGAAAGAGTGAGTAGAAATGTGGGATAATTGGAAGAAAAAAATAAAGCGCCTTTTTATAAGTGATGAAGAAAATCATCGAGATGAAGATATGCAGCAACCAGATAGACATCATCCTGAGGCCAAAATGATGTATCAATATCCTGCAAAAAAATCATTTCGCTTTCCTGTAGTTCCGGATAAAGGAAATGAAACGAGTCAGCATCGTAGTTATTCTGACAAAAATGAAGCAGTTGAAAATAGAAGTAATCCAAAAATACAACAATCAAGCATACAAGGTCACACATTTTCCAAATCAACAGGAGATGACGTATCTAAATATGATACACCAGCATTTCGAAGAAGGGATGTGAATCATTCTAATCCGAGACATACAACGGTGCAAGGCTATAAAGATGAACATTCGAAGCATAAAGTATATAAAAAAAATCCGGACCAACCATTTCGGCCAACAGAAGTTCCTTCACCTATATATGGTTTTCACCCACGAAATGAAAACAAGGCGAAAGTAATAGAGGAAGTTCCTGCCTATAAGCGTAAGCAGGAGGCTGATCCATTTAAAGATTTGGAAGCATTGAAGGAGGAGTCATCTAGAACGGAAATTAAATCTGTAGATACTGAAGTTCCTGCTTATCTACGTAAACAAGCAATAGAAGATGTAAAGCAATTGGCAAACAGTAAATTACAAAATGAGAGTTATTCTAAGCGGAACACGAAAGAAACAAACTTTGAACAGAAGGAAACAATAAATGACCTAAAAGAAGAAGAAACGTATCAAAGTGCAATATTGGAAAAGCAAGAAAAGCATACAGATGCAAGTATAGCTAATGAACAAAACCAGAGCGCATCTGAGGCTTTTGATCAAGAAGATACACAAGAACAAGTAGAAGCTAAGCAAGAATCCGCTGCAACGGTAATGAAAGAAGAACGGAGCGATGATGACCAACAGAAAGAAGATAAACGAACGAATCAAACAAAAACAGAACCAAAACGGGAAAATCGTTTATCACAAAGACGAAGACAACAGCAAATGGGAAAAAATAATGTTCCATTTAATGTCATGATGACACCGAGAGATAAGAAAAACTTATGGGATCGAACAAAGCAAAAACAGAATAGAAATGCTGAGGAAACACGGTCTAGCCAATCGACAAATGAGTTAGCTGATACGATAACGGAGCACAGCGCTGTGAAGGAAATACCTTTGCATTTATTAAATGATATAGAGGATCATTCCTCAGATGATAAGGCATGGTTGGATGAACAACAGCAGCTTCTTGAACAAACGCTAAAGTATTTTAATGTCCAAGCAAAAGTAGTAAATGTTACCCAAGGCCCTTCCGTTACAAGATTTGAGGTTCAACCGCAGCTTGGGGTTAAAGTTAGCAAAGTGAGAAACTTAAGTGATGATTTAAAACTAAATATGGCTGCAAAAGATATTCGAATTGAAGCGCCCATTCCGGGTAAGAATACTATTGGGATAGAAATACCGAATAGAAAACCACAAATGGTAGGGTTACAAGGCGTGTTTGCAACAGAAGCCTTTAAAAAAAGCGAATCACCCTTAACCATTGCTTTAGGCCTAAGTATAGAAGGAGAACCTTTAATTACCAATATTCAAAAAATGCCTCATGGTTTAATCGCGGGTGCCACGGGGTCTGGGAAAAGTGTCTGTATTAACACAATTTTAATTAGTTTATTGTATAAAGCCCACCATGAAGAAGTGAAATTTTTACTTATTGACCCTAAAATGGTGGAATTGGCTCCTTATAACGGAATCCCTCATCTTGTTTCACCGGTTATTACAGATGTGAAAGCTGCTACCGCTGCTTTAAAATGGGCTGTTGCTGAAATGGAAGAACGCTATGAAAAATTCGTTCACGAAGGCGTCCGTGATATAGAGAGATATAATGAAAAAATGGTCAAACAGCAACAGATGGAGAATAAGCTTCCTTTTATTGTTATTGTCATTGATGAACTGGCAGACTTAATGATGGTCTCCCCACAAGATGTAGAAGATGCGATAAGTAGAATTGCACAAAAAGCAAGGGCTTGTGGAATTCATCTAATATTAGCAACTCAGAGGCCTTCTGTGGACGTGATCACTGGATTAATAAAGGCTAACATACCTACAAGGATTGCCTTTAGTGTGTCTTCTCAAGTTGATTCTAGAACTATACTTGATACAAGCGGGGCAGAGAAGCTACTAGGAAAAGGGGATATGCTGTTTATAGAGAATGGTTCTGGAAAAACGGTTCGTCTACAAGGACCATTTGTATCTGATGATGAAATCGACAGAGTGGCAAGTTACGCAAGAAGTATTGCCCCTGCTAATTATTTATTTGAACAAGAACAGTTACTAGAACAAATCCATACAGAAGAGGAAGAAGATGATCTTTTAAAAGATGCTATTTTATTTGTGCTAGAGCAAAATGGAGCCAGCACATCTTTGTTGCAACGTCATTTTAAAATAGGTTACAATCGAGCTGCTAGATTAATTGATACGCTCGAACAGCGGGGGATTATATCGGGGCCAAACGGTAGTAAGCCGAGAGAAGTTTTAGTTACGTCAACACAAGTGGAGGACATGATATAGGACAACTTCATGCCAAAAGTAAATTTGTTGCAGCTTGCCTATTCATTGGCATATCCTCTTGCTAGTATTACCAAAGTTACCAAGTACGTGCAAGTTACTGCATTGAATTAAAGTAATCATCTCCATATTAAAAGCTTACGTAATACCCTTGTTGTAGAAATATTCAGTAGAAGAACAGTAACTTCTACTGAATGGGATTTTTGTATTACGATTTGCAAAAAATACGCTGAGCTATAACATAAAACAGTATCTTTTTCTAACACATTTGTCTTTTTTGGGATAGCTATGTTTTTGTAGTGGACACTAATTCTTGTTTCCGGCACGATTTTTTTATATGATATGTTTAATGATCACATATAAAGGGAGAAAACTGACACTATGAAGGAAATTGAACAAAAGCTAAATGGGAAAATTGAACGTTTGACAAACAAAACCTTCAAATTTGATGAGCGCATTAAGGAAGGCTGGTTCTCGGCAGTATATTTTTTGAAAACAAGAGAGATAGCTGCAAAAAAATTACCTAACAACCAAGTGACAATGCAATTTTTTCAAAAAAACGATGCGGTATTATGTGGGTCGGATGAAGCAATAGCTTTATTACATAAATTTGCGGATAATGCGGAGACACTGGAAATCCATTCATTAAAAGATGGAGACAAGATTAGACCGTATGAATCTGTGTTAACTGTATCTGGGGCTTATCATCAATTTGGCTTTTTAGAGGGCATTATTGATGGGATTTTGTCTAGAAGAACATCTGTCGCAACCAATGTATATAATGTGGTAAAAGCGGCCCGGACATCAGGGAAACAAAAGCCAGTCATTTTTATGGGAGACCGTGATGATCATTATACACAACAAGCTGGAGATGGTTATGCAGCATTCATTGGTGGATCAACAGCGCAAGCTACACACGCGATGAATGAATGGTGGGGAAAAGAAGGAATGGGAACCATGCCTCATGCGTTAATCCAGATGTTCCGCGGGGATATTGTCGCAGCTTGTAAAGCATATCATGAATTATTCCCTGAGGATGATCTAGCAGCACTTGTTGACTATAATAATGATGTAATCACAGATTCTCTGAAAGTGGCACATGCATTTGGCAATGAATTAAAGTCTGTTCGTCTAGATACGTCACGTACATTAGTTGACAAATACTTTCTACGCAACCATCATTTAATGGGGACATTTGACCCAAGGGGAGTTAATCCAAAGCTCATTTTTGCGCTAAGAAACGCATTGGATGAAGAAGGGTTCTCACACGTGAAAATTATGGTTAGTGGTGGATTTACAGAAGATCGTATTGTAGAATTTGAAAAGCTAGGCGTTCCTGTGGATATGTATGGTGTAGGTAGAAGCTTACTTAAATTGAATATTGGCTTCACAGGCGACAATGTACTTTTGAATGGTACACAAGAAGCAAAAGAAGGAAGACGATATAGACCAAATCCACGGTTAGAAAAAGTTCCTTATACCGAACAAACGTAATTCTATTCCTAATCGCTTTGGTAGAGGTTAAAGATACAAGGGCTTGTAAGTAAACTTTAAAAAACAGGTTTTCTTTTCTCATCTGGAAAAGAATTTGCTATAATAAGAAACTGTGCAAAATAGTTAAAAGAGGATTGAATCTTTTTACAACAATTTGGAGGTTCATTTATGACAACTTACCATTTTATTGGTATAAAGGGAACAGGAATGAGTGCTCTTGCTCAAATCCTGCATGATTCTGGAGAGAATGTGCAAGGGTCAGATGTGGAGAAACGATTTTTTACGCAAGAAGCATTGGAAGAAAAGAATATTCCCATTTTTCCTTTTGCAGAAAGTAACATCAAAGAAAATTATACGGTTATCGCTGGGAATGCATTTTCTGATAACCATCTAGAAATAAAAGAAGCAAGAAGGTTAGGCGTAACCTTCTATCGTTATCATGAATTTCTTGGAGAATGGCTAAAGCAATATACAAGCATTGCAGTTACTGGCGCACATGGTAAAACATCAACGACTGGTCTGCTCAGTCATGTCTTGAGTAGTTCTTTTCCCATTTCTTATTTAATTGGAGATGGCACAGGTAAGGGGCATGTGAATAGCAAGTATTTTGTGTTTGAGGCTTGTGAGTATCGCCGTCATTTTTTACGTTATGAACCCGATTATGCGATTATGACAAATATTGATTTTGATCACCCAGATTATTTTACAAGTATTGATGACGTTTTTAGCGCTTTTCAATCTATGGTAGAACGTGTAAAAAAAGGTATTATTGCTTGTGGTGATGATGAACAATTACAACGGATACAAGCAAAAGTTCCTGTTGTTTATTATGGGTTTACTGATACGAACGATTTTCAAGCTCAAAATGTAATGGAAACGGAGAACGGAACAACGTTTGATGTATTTGTCAGGAATACGTATTATGAAACTTTCTCTATTCCAATGTATGGAAATCATAACGTATTGAATGCATTAGCAGTAATTGCTATATGCCATTATGAAGGAATAAACGCTGAGTGCATGAAGCATTTGGCTAGTTTCGGCGGTGTTAAGCGGAGATTCACTGAAAAACGAATAGGAAATCAGGTACTTATTGATGACTATGCGCATCATCCAAAGGAAATAAACGCTACTATTGATTCAGCCCGAAAGAAATATCCAAATAAATCTATTGTAGCGATTTTTCAACCACATACATTTACAAGAACAAAAACATTTTTGCAAGAATTTGCTGATAGCTTATCACAAGCAGACCATGTTTATTTATGTGATATATTTGGTTCAGCAAGGGAAGAAAGTGGTCAATTAACCATTCATGATTTACAAAAACTAGTGGATAATAGTTCACTATTAGAATTAACAGATACCAAAGGTTTACAGAAATTTTCCGATAGCGTACTTATTTTTATGGGGGCAGGCGACATTCAAAAATTTCAAGAGGCATATGAAAAAATATTGACCACATAAATAATAAAGGAGAGTCTGATGAAAAAGCAGACTCTTTCATTTTATTACACTATAGGAAAGTATAAAGTTTTTAGGGTTTATAGTATAAGAAAAACTACAGATTTTGCCATAAGACTTGGGGACGAGCCAAGTTTTTCTAGAATAAATAAAGGAATTATGGTTTTTGTTGTCGAATAATAATACTATAGGAAAAGAATAAGAAAAACGATAAGCTATCTACACATGTTTTATTTGTAACACAATTGGGTAACTTAATTTATGTACAATCTTTGTTTAATACGTTAGATAATATTAAGGGAATTATTTAAAGCTATGTTGACAACATGATAAAGTTAGTAAGGGAGTGAAGAAGTAATATGGAAATTTTAGCATATATTGCCGCGGTGATTGCAGCCATCGCATTTGTGGTTTTAGTTGTATACTTGGTTATTACGTTAAAAGCAGCAAGGGAAACTTTACATAATGTATCTAAAACATTATCTAGTCTTGAACAACAAGTGCAAGGAGTCACGGAAGAAACAACACAATTATTAACAAAAACAAATCAGTTAGCAGATGATATGAATCAAAAATCAAGTAAATTAAATAGTCTATTTGATGGTTTTAAAGGTGTTGGTAATACAATAACAGAATTTAATCATTCGTTAAGAGAGTTAACAAATAGTGTTTCAAGAGCAGCAAAAAAGAACCCTGAGAAAACGTCACAAGCAATCAAATGGGGAACTACTTTAATGGAACTATGGAAGAAAAAAAATAAATAAGTACAGTGTAGGAGGAATAATAAATGGCAGATAATCAGTTCAATAGTAAAGATTTTATTTTAGGAACATTTATAGGTGCAGCTGTCGGTGCATTGACTGCTCTATTAATGACACCGAAAACCGGAAAGGAATTCCGTGATGACATTAATACGGGGGCTAATCAAGTAAAGAAGAAAGCATATGATTGGAAAGAAGTAGCTCAAGAAAAAGGAACTAATTGGAAAGACAAAGCTTATACCACTGGTTCTGATTTAAAGAAAAAAGCAATGGAATCTACATCACAGGTAACAAAAACAGCAGCAGAAAAAACAAAAGATGTAACACAAGGTGTACAATCCAAACTAAAAGAAAAGCGTAAAAAAGAAGATGAAGCATTAGAAAAAGCAGAGGACGTTGCAGAAGCAATGGAGGAAGCAGCCGAAGAATTAGAAAAGAAAAATTAATAAATGTTGCCTCCTCGTATAGAAAAACGTGGCTTCATCGCTATGTGAAAACATATAGTGTAAACGAAAACAAGCACCTCGCTTTGTAGGTGCTTGTTTTTTTAAGCGTTATAGTTAAAGTATAAATCCATAAATTTTTGCGAATAAGCCACGTTTTTCTTAACATAATAGTACCTTGTATGCTATTCGTGCCGTAAAACTTGTGAAAATCTTTTATTCTGACCAAATAATTTCTAGCTCATCACCAGGTTGTATGCTTTCATGAAATTGAGCTGGTTGCTTGTTTTTGTAAACTTGGAATTTCCCGCTTGCTGAAGATAGGTCTAAATCTACATGTTGAAATACATCTTGATAAATAAAGCCATTATTCTGAGTAGATATTTGCAACTTATCTCCACGATCAAGTAAACTATCTCCCTTTAATCGCTCGTCTTTTCTTTTTACTATATATGCTGGTTGGTTTAATTGAATTTTTTTTCCGTTAAAGAATACAGTTATAGATCGCCAATAATTTTTTCCTTCTTGAGCTAATAAATCCTGCACGTTTGGTTGCTTGCCTTGGATAATTTCAATATGATCACCGTCATAAAGAAGGTGGGAGGGATCTACTTTTTGTTGATTAATGAAAAATTGTGCCTCTCCAATAGAAAGTTGAACTTCCTTTCCATTCACAAAGATGGAAAAAGGCTTGATTCTATCATATTCGATACTAGACAATTGTTTGATTACATCTTGAAGTCGCTTGGGCTGAAACCAATCGATAATGTCATTATCTTGAATTACATCATCTTTTTTCGCTGGTTGCTGATTAACGAAAAACGTAGGAGAAATTGTATGCTGATGATTTTCAAACCAAACGGTCATTGGTTTTACTTCACCAATCAATTCATAAAGGGTAATGGTAGCAGATTGTCCATCTTTCCCTCTTTCAATTTGAATATAGTCACCATTTTTTACTGGTTTATCGACGGTAGTCACAGTTCCGTTTAACATTATTTGTGGTGGCTCTCCTAACTCCCCAGGTAAAGTGATTTTTCTTCCGTTTACAGTAATAATCGAAGCAGCACCTGGCCTTCCATACCACTTATGAACATCTATCCCTGCTTGGATAAAGCAATCTCCAACTGTTAATGTACGCATTTCAAATAGTCTTAGTGTAAGTTCATTTAGGTAGACGCTAATATAATGAACAGGATTCCGTTTTGCAGCAATGGCTATACCAATAGGTGTGACGAAATCTGGTTGGATAGGTAAATTCTCATTAAGAGTAAGTTGTTTAATGGCACTAATATCTCTTACAGCAACTCTATTTTCGGGGAGTTCAAGTTTTTTGGCAATCATTTTTGTTATCTTCGGTGTGAGGCTTCCTCCACCAATTAACATAACAGCCTTTGGAGGCTTGCCATTTAATTTTAAAATTTCTTCCGTGATTTTTGCAGCCAAAAAGTCAATAGCAGAAGTGATATCTTTGGTTAATTGCTTATAAGATATGGTCGTTTCAAAGCCAAGAATATCTTGCGCTTTTGCTTCTTTATGTTGCACAATAGCCCTTTTAAAAGTTTCGGCGTCGGGGAAGTCTAATAAATATGTATCACTGATAGCTTCCGTAATTTCATCACCTGCGACTGCGACCATTCCATAAGCCGCAACCGTTCCATGGTTTGTAATCGCGATGTCACTAGTGCCTGCACCTATATCAACCAAAGCAACATTTAATCTTCGCATTGATTCAGGTATTAGTACATCCATTGCTGCAATTGGTTCAAGTGTCAAAGCTTCCATTTCTAGTTCAGCTCTGGAAAGGGCAGCTAAGAGGGACTCAACAACTACTTTAGGTAAAAATGTAGCAATAATTTTAGTGCTTGCTACCTCACCACGCTGATCAATGAGGGAACCTATTTGCTGTTCATCGATATAATAGTGGAGAACAGAATAACCGACGCAATAATATGGATAGGTATTCGCAACCTGTTCTTGTTGGCTCACTTTTTCTAGAGCATCTTGCACGGCGCTTAGTTCTAAATGCTGAACGATTTCAGAATCTTTAATAGGCTGATTTTGCAGGGATAACGTGGCTGTGCCATTCATGGTAATTAGTGAGCGTCCTGCAGCTGCAACGCAGACTTTAGTTAATGTCCCATGTGATTGTTCAAGCTTTTCTTTCACTTGGTTAATTGTGTTAGCAACAGCAACAACATCATGTATTTGACCGTCACACATAGAACGGTGATTGTGCTCGATCATACAGAAGTCGATAACTTCAAAACCTTCCTTGTCTTGATTTAAAATAATTCCAGTAACGGAACGTGTACCAATATCCAGGGCAAATATCTGTTCTTTCATTAAGCATAATCCTTTCATACAACGAATATGAATCCATTCTTATCATATCATCTACCACATGTAGTCTAAAGTGGTAAGCCTCTCTTTTTATGGTTAAGTATATCGTATTTCATTACATTTTAAATCGAAGCGGTTAAGTACACCAAATAATGTGCCGTTGTTTCTAAAAATAGAGACAAATTACAATGAATACGCTTCATTATACATGAATTTTAAAAATTAATCGACAAAGGGTATATAATTAGCTATAATATTCACTAATTATTAAAAAACCTAAGCATAGGGGGAATATAAAATGAGCGAATTAGATCAAGTAAGAGATAGGTTAGATAAAGTAAACCTAGAAATCTTGCAATTAATTAATGAGCGAGCAAAACTAGTTCAGCAAATCGGGGACATCAAAGCAAAGCAAAGTATGAAGCGGTTTGACCCTGTGCGGGAAAGAGATATGTTAGATCAAATTACTTCTAGTAATGACGGGCCGTTTGAAAATGCGACGATTGAGCATATTTTTAAAGAAATATTCAAGGCCAGTTTAGAACTGCAAGAAGATGATCATCGTAAAGCATTGCTCGTATCACGAAAGAAAAAGCCTGAAGATACCATTATTGATATTAATGGTGCAACAATTGGAGATGGTAATGTTCATTTTATTATGGGTCCTTGTGCTGTCGAAGGGTATGAACAAGTTGCGACAGTTGCCAAAGCAATTAAACAGCATGGCGTAAAGCTTTTGCGAGGAGGAGCATTTAAACCAAGGACATCTCCTTACGATTTTCAAGGTTTGGGTGTCGAAGGGTTAGAAATCTTAAAAAAAGCTGCTAAAGAGCATGATTTAGCAGTAGTTAGTGAAATTGTAAATCCAGCACATATTGAAGAAGCACTTGATTACTTGGATGTCATTCAAATTGGAGCAAGAAACATGCAGAACTTTGAATTGCTCAAGGCTGCTGGTGACGTCGATAAACCAGTTCTATTGAAACGTGGTTTATCAGCAACGATTTCTGAATTTATTAATGCTGCTGAATATATTATATCCCGTGGTAACAAAAACATTATCTTATGTGAGCGAGGAATTCGGACATATGAAAAAGCAACTCGAAATACATTAGACATTTCTGCTGTTCCTATTTTAAAACAGGAAACACATTTACCAGTTATGGTCGATGTTACACATTCAACTGGTCGGAGAGACTTACTATTACCTGCAGCTAAAGCGGCTATTGCTATCGGAGCTGATGGTGTAATGGCTGAAGTACATCCAGACCCTGCAGTTGCACTGTCAGATTCCGCGCAACAGATGGATGTTCCGACATTTCACCGTTTTATGGAAGAAATGAAAGATATGGCAGAAAGAATGAAGTAAAATAAAAATAGGAATATTACTTGGTAAATATGTGAAGAATGTGTATAATAGAATAGATAACACCTCTTCTTAACAAGCTAATCGTACCTAGTATTATAATATTGCGAACTAGGAGGCTTCGAGTTACTTGCCTTTCTATAATAAAACCAGTAGAATATGCTGAATAAAAAAGGTTGAAGGACAATCAGAAGCCTTCAACCTTTTTTGCTTTGAAAAATTTTTCATAGTAGAGTATGATATAGAAAAAAGAGAACGATAATTAGTATAGGAGGAAAAAACATTGAATAACATTACTATATATGATGTGGCAAGAGAAGCAAATGTGTCTATGGCTACGGTTTCTCGTGTCGTTAATGGAAATCCAAATGTGAAACCTACAACAAGAAAGAAAGTACTAGCTACGATTGAGCGTTTAGGATACCGACCAAATGCTGTGGCAAGAGGTTTAGCAAGTAAGAAGACAACAACTGTTGGAGCGATTATTCCTGATATATCAAGTATTTTCTTTGCGGAACTTGCAAGAGGAATTGAGGATATCGCGACGATGTATAAGTACAATATGATTTTAAGTAACTCGGACCAAAATGAAGAAAAAGAAATTCAATTAATAAACACGATGTTGGAAAAACAAGTTGACGGCATTATTTTTATGGGAGGAAATATTTCTGATCAGCATGTACAGCAATTCAAAAGCTCTTCTGTGCCTGTTGTGTTGGCGGCAACATACGATGAAAATAACGAAATTCCTTCTGTAAACATTGATTATGAACAAGCGGCGTATGAAGCTACGCAATTTCTTATTGAGCAAAATAAATCAGTGCCTGCGTTTGTATCAGGGTTAGAAGAAACACATATCAATCAGCTGAAATATAAGGGTTATGCCCGTGCTATAAATGAAGCAGGTTTATCTGTAAACGAGTCACTCATTGTAAAAGGAGATTACTCTTATAATTCAGGTATTGAAGCAGTAAATCAATTATTAGATGAAAATGAAAAACCAGCAGCTGTTTTCGTTGCTTCTGATGAAATGGCTCTTGGCGTTATTCATGGAATTCAAGATAAAGGATATCGTGTTCCAGAAGATATTGAGGTATTTGGCTTTGATAATACTCGATTAGCAACGATGGTTCGCCCAACACTATCCACTATTGTACAGCCTATGTATGATATTGGAGCAGTTGCAATGCGCTTATTAACAAAGTATATGAACAAAGAAGAAGTTCAGGAACAAAGGGTAGTTTTACCTCATCGAATTGAAAAAAGAAATTCAACAAAATAACTAGGGTGCCGATATAAGGAATAGAGATGATTCAACTTCTATTCTGAGGAGAGAGAACTATGAGAAAACGCGATATATTAACTCCTTTTGGCATTACTATGGGTTTCATCATGATTATGTTAGCGATTGTTTCCAAAAGTGGATCGTCTGAAGGAGCAGGTTTGTTTTTGGATATTTCTTCTATTTTCATTGTAATTGGTGGTTTAGTTGCTTCGATGCTCATTACGTTTAAATTCGAACAAATTAAGCTGACAAAAAAAGTATTGAGTGAAGCTTTTCATAAACATGATCAGCGCCTACCAGAATTAATTACATTATTTGTCCATTTATCTGAAAGGGCTAGACGAGAAGGGCTTCTAGCTTTAGAAAATGAACTAGAGGAAGTAGAAGATCCGTTTATAAAAAAAGGCATTTTGCTTGCTGTGGATGGAATTGAACCTGAAGTTATTAAGGACATTCTAGAGGCGGAAATTATTGCTGTAGAAGATAGGCATTTCCGAGGGAGGGCTTTAATTGAAAAAGCAGGTGAATATGCTCCTTCCTGGGGAATGATTGGGACACTTGTAGGTCTTGTATTGATGCTTAATAATCTTCAAGATCCTACTGCGCTCGGACCAAGTATGGCTGTAGCACTACTTACAACACTTTACGGAACTGTACTTGCAAATTTAGTCTTTATTCCAATGGCAGCTAAATTAGAGAGTAAGACAGAAGAAGAAGTGTTTATGAAGCAAATTACGATCGAAGGTGTTATTGGTGTTCAATCTGGTCAAAACCCGCGAATTTTAGAAGAAAAACTAAGCGCTTTTTTATCTAATGAGGATCGGAAAAAGCAACAACAACTTGATGAACAACCTGGTTTCATGGAGGAAAGTATTCATGAAGCGTAGGCAAATCAAGAAAACAGCCAACAAGGGTGCCCCGAAATGGATGGTTACTTATTCAGATATGGTAACACTTATATTAGTGTTTTTTGTGTTGCTTTTTTCCATGTCACAAATTGATTTGGTTAAGTTCGAAGCTATTTCTGAATCATTTCGTAATCGCATGATTTTTGATTTTTATCCTTCTGCGGTCCCAATGGAAAATCCAACTGAGCAATCAAGCAATAAAGAAAATGGCGAGCAGTCTAATGAGTTTGACTCACCAACACAACTACCTGACACAACAGATAAGGACGCTAGTAAAGATGATGGAGGGTCCTCTTTAGATCAACTGTTGCAAGAAGTAGAAACATACTTGGATAAAAATGATTTAAATAATGTGATAACTGCCACACGAACAGATCAAGGCGTAGAACTGGTTTTGCAGGACAGTCTTTTGTTTAATACAGGGGAAGCAGTTATTTTAGAATCAGGAAAGCCATTTTTAAATAAGGTGAGTTCTTTACTACATAATATTCCAAATCCTGTACTTGTTGAAGGTCATACAGATAGTAGGCCGATCTCTAATTTTAGATACCCTTCGAATTGGGAATTATCAGGAGCAAGAGCTGGAAGTGTGATCCGCTATCTACTAAATGAAAACCAATTTGATAAATCACGGTTTTCTTCTGTTGGCTATGCGGATACAAAGCCAGTTGCGCCAAATAATTCATCAGCTAATTGGAGTAAGAACCGTCGGGTAGAAATTGTTATTTTGGAAGAAAATAATTTGCAAAAAATGCAAGAAGGAGAAACTGACTAAAGTTTCTTCTTCTTCTTTTACTATAGGAAAGGTTTTTTTAACTAAAAAATGGGCTCATTCTTAGCTAGAATGTATATTATATTTGTCTTAGAGTTAGAGTCTGTAAGTTAGATGAAAGAGCCCTTATAGTTTCAGTATAGCTTCAGCTGGTCTGAAGGTTTAGCAGTATATTTCAATAACTGTTGTAAAGCAAGATTGTTTTTCTCAGAAATTTCTTCTTTTCTAGGAATGACAGGAACAATAGAAGGGTCATCTTCCCAATGAGTTGGAAGGGTAACAGGGCTCTCTTTTTGCCATTTTTCTAACCAGGATGTCGGCAATTCGCCTTTCGCAGGCTTCATATTGTGCATGACATTCCAAACTTGCGCCCAAGCACGGGGAACAACTCGCCACATATCATAGCCCCCTCCGCCTAATGCAACCCACCTCCCGTTACAATACTCATGTGCTAATTGATGTGCTAATAAAGGTATTTGCTCGTAAATAGCCATTGTACTACATAAATGGGTTAATGGATCGTAACAGTGCGCATCCGCGCCGTTTTGCGTTATAATTATATCTGGTTTAAAAAATGCTGTAATTTGAGTTAACGCTGTTGTATACGCATTCAAAAACGATTCATCTTCTGTGAATGCATCAATAGGCAGATTGAAGCTATACCCATGGCCCTCCTTTATACCACGCTCATTAACATTCCCTGTACCTGGAAATAAATATCTTCCTGTTTCATGAATGGAAAAGGTGCACACATTGGGGTCATCATAAAATGCCCATTGCACACCGTCACCATGATGCGCATCCGTATCGACATAAAGAACACGTAAATTATAAACTTCCCTTATATAACGAATAGCAATTGCACCGTCATTATAAATGCAAAATCCCGATGCTTTTCGTTTAAATCCATGGTGCAGACCGCCACCAAGATTCAATGCGTGAGTCGCTTTGCCTAATAGCACTTCATCAACAGCTGTAAGGGAACCTCCTACAAGATAGGAAGACGCTTCATGCATTGCTGGGAATATAGGCGTATCTTCTGTTCCAAGGCCATATTCAGTAGCTCTTGGTTCTGGAAGCATACGTTTACTTGCTTGTTTAACTGCTTCAATGTATGCATGATCGTGAAATAATTTTAATTCTTCTTCCGTTGCCATTCTGGGTGAGATGATTCGGCCTTCTGGTAAAGTGCCTGTTGCTTGTAGCAATTCCGTTGCCAACAGTACTCGTTTTTGGTTGAAAGGGTGGTCTTCGTGAAAGTGGTATTGCAATAAGTTATCAGAGAACACAAATTTAGCCGTACACGTCATCGATTTGGCCCCGCAATATGATTCGGAGCAAGTAGTTCGTAACCAGCCTCACGAAGATCTTCAATAACAGGGAGTGGATTCATAGTTTGTATACGAAAGACCAAAATTTTATAATTTGGATCATCTTTAGAAGGATAAACGAGTACAGAGACAATATTTGTTTTGCGTTTGCCAAGGATAGCCGTCACTTCAGGTAAGATACCAGGCCGATGAGGTACTTTTATTTCAATATGAGAGCTTTGTACATGAGTGCCAGTTAATTGAATCATCGTGTATAGCATGTCTTTTTCTGTAACAATACCAACTAGCCTATTTCCTTCTCTAACAACTGGCAAGCATGCTATTTCTTTATCGTAAAATATTTTAGCTATTTCCTCCACGAAATCTAATGGATGGATCGTAATTACTGGTTGACTCATAATGGATTGTATTTCGTGTTGTAAATTATGTTTATCTGTAGCGGATTCGAAAATGGAAGGACTGGCATCCCGAACATCTCGATCAGAAACGATGCCTGTGACCTGATTATCATTTTCAATAATTGGAATGTGGCGTATCTTATGTTGATTTAATAGATCCAGTGCTTCTTGTATAGTCGCTGTAGGAGGTAGTGTGATAACCTCTGTTTTCATAATTTCTTCGACTAGCATTATAATCCCCCCTGCATATTTCGGTATTTATGTCTTTGTAGAAATCGTAACGTATTGAAACGTTTGATGGAGTGCTCAGAAACATTTTTACCAATTCGAACCATCAAACAATTGGCTGGGTGGGAGATAATTTCTGGGTCATCTGTTGAAGCAGGGACTAATCCACCAGCAGCCATCATTTTCTCCATTACTTTTCGATAATCCCAGATACTAAGCTTTGTACCATTTAAATCCCAATGCCAATAGTATTCTGTTGAAATAATTATATAGTTTTCCATGAATGCATCCATCATAGATACTTCAAGTAACGCAGATGCAATTCTTGCACCACGAAAAGCAGGAATAACTTCAATAGCGCCTAGCTCAATTAATTCATCCATCTTAAATTCAGACCAACGTTCTAAAGGGTCTGGATGTAAATAAGTAACATAACCAATAATTGTGTCATTTGTCCTTGCTATGATAATGCGCCCTTCAGGAAAAGTAGAGATATTCAAAATAGCTTCAAATTGTTTTGAGGGCGGTCGAAATGCAATTAAATCTTCATGGAATTTATATTGCTGTAATTCTTCTTTCTCTAATGGTCCTTCAATGGTGATTGTTTCTGTTGGTGTTTCTCTTGTTAGCGCATAATGCTTTTTTTCATGTTTCATTAGCCCACCACCTAATTATATAATCCGCTTACATATCATTATACAACAGTACGATCAGAATTTTTAGTGAAATCTATAAATAAATGTATTGTCAATATTACTTAGAAAAAAAGAGAGAGGCACGTCTATTAGATTAATCCTGGCTTTCCAATAATATATGGAAAAACAAAAACCCCGTAGGTACGAGATTTTTGTTTTTGGTAGAGAATCGTATCTTTTCTTCTGCAAAAAAGTCATTCTTCGGTTGTTTCTTCTGGTGTATCGTCACCTTCTGTATCTTGATTTTCTTCTGTATTGTCTTTGTCATCATCATCTTCTGGGGTTTCGGGTTGCTTATCTGTCTCATCCGTTGTTTCAGCTTGCTGTTCTTCTTGGTCAGCATTTGATGGATTTTCAGCTTCTTTATTGCTTTCTTTATCTGGTGTTTCTGGTTCTTCTTTTTTTGTATCGCCAACGATTAACTCTGCAGAAGCTGTAGATTCCTTCCCGAAATAGTCGACTGCTTTTACATAATAACGTGCGTTTCCGCTGTTAATATTGTAAGAAGTAGATGTTGTATGACCAATTTGGGAGAAGCTGTTACCTGGTCCAGTAGCTTGGTAAATGCGGTACCCGACCACGTCTTTGCTTGAAGACTTGCCCCAAGTAAGTTTTCCGCCGCTTTTTCTTAATGCGCTCGGCGCATTTGGCGCTTTGCCATCATTTTTAATGGCACCTTCAGAACTGCTTCCAACACCACTAATCTTCTCCCATTTTTCCCGCTCTGTTCGTGGGAATAAGATACTGAGATCACTTAATTTATCGTAGCCTTTTCGTTTTAAAAATGCCGGGTTAAATGCTAAACCATCTCCAATGGTAAATTCACTAGGCGTATTTGGACCTGCAGCAATTGTTTTTCCATTGACGACAACCATACTTCCACCAGATACGAGGCTGTCATCTACTTTAGTAGGAACGTATTTACTGTTATAAATATCACTTTTCACCAAACCAGCTTTTTCACAAAGCTCTGAAGGTAGTAAACCTGATATAGCGCAATAACTTCTTGAAACAATCCCATTAGGTCGCTGAAAGTTTTTAGATGGTGCCAACAATTTTGGGTTTACATCTGTTGCGCTGTTAATTAATTCCGCCCATAACTTAATATTTCGCTGTCCATAGCTTAAGCTCATTCCTGCATCATTTAAGGAATATGCAGTTTTATATCCAATCCATGTACCAAATGTAACATTAGGGTTTGTTGCTACGAACCAGGAATCCTTATATTCTTGAGAGGTCCCAGTTTTACCTGCCCAATCAACACCGCGGTGTTTTAATTGTGAATTAGCGTATACCCCGGTACCATTTGTGAGTACATCTCGCATCATATCTACAGTTAAATAAGTTGTTTGTGGAGAGAAAACATCAACAGCATCTGCTTTATGCTCATAAACTACATCTCCACTTTGTGTCGTTATTTTTTCAATCATATAGGCATCAACAAATTTTCCGTTATTACCAAACGTTGTAAAGGCGTTCACATTTTCCTCCACGGATACACCATGCTCCATCCCTCCGATGGATAAGGAAGGATGCACATGATCTCCTTCAGTTAGTGATGTGAAACCCATTTTTTCCAAATATTTGGAGGCGGGGTCGTTGTTAATTATTTTCGAGTAAATTTCAGCTACAGGAAAGTTATGCGATTTTGCTAAGGCTTCTCTCGCGGAAATAAGTCCGTAATGTCCTCCACTGTAGTTTCCTGGCTTACCAAATTCCCAACCTGGTATCTGTTTTGGGTAGTCAGCAATTACGCTACCTGGTTGAATGACCCCTTCCTCCATAGCGGGAGCGTATGCTAATAATGGTTTCATTGTACTTCCATTAGATCTTTTGCCTTGAAATGCATGGTTCCAATTATCGTCTTTATAGCCACGGCCACCAACAAAGCTGAGAATCTTTCCAGAACTATTTTCAATTAAAACACTAGCTGTTTGCACTTTTTCTGTAATTTTTTCTACTTCACCAGTATTTGGATTTTTCTTCGTGTAAGTACGGTCCGGTCCATAGTAAGCAAATTCTTGCGTAGTTTTTTGCATAGCATCATACATTTTTTTGTCAATGGTAGTATGGATTTCATAACCATTAACCCGTAAATCGCGTTTAGCAAGCTCTAAATAATCAGCTTGCAAATCTTTGTCCGTTTCCAAATCTTTCTCGCTATGCCCGTCTTTTTTTGCCAACTGTTTTGCTAAAATCTTTTCCGCTCTATCTTCAATGGTAAAAGTTAAATACGGATATTTATCAATAGAAGAAGGTGAACCTTCTATAAAATCTTTCGTAACATGATAAGCTGAGGCTTCTTTATATTCTTTTTTCGTAATATAATCAGATTCATACATCCTTTTTAGGACAGATTTCATGCGATCAATGCCATATTGTAGCATGTCTTTATCCTTCAGAGTACCATCATTTTGAAACGGTGTATACATGGACGGGCTTTGCGGTAACCCAGCTAAATAAGCTGATTGAGCAAGGTTTAATTCTTTTGCTGAAACACCAAATACTCCTTGGGCAGCGGTTTCTATTCCCGCAATATTATCGCCTGACGCATTTCTCCCGTATGGAACGACGTTGAGATACGCTTCTAATATTTCTTCTTTTTCAAAGAACCGTTCTAGACGTAAAGCGAGTAACATCTCTTTTGCTTTCCGCTCAAAAGAAACTTCATTGGTTAAAATTTGGTTTTTGATGAGTTGTTGTGTTAGTGTGCTTCCACCTGTTTTCGTCTTGGCGTTGGTTACTTCTTGAAAAATAGCCCGAACAATCGCTTTTGGGACAATACCTTTATGTTCTTGAAAATACTCATCTTCCGTTGCAATAACCGCATCAATTAAATGCGGGGATATGTTTTTCAAGGTTGTTTCTTCCCTGTAAAGATCCGATTGCAATTCACCTAAGTAAGTTTCATTCGCAAAATACAATTTGGACGTTTCATCGTAATTGTATATGTCTTGCTTCATCACCTGATACGGTAGGACAGGTTCGTCCTTGACCAGCGAAGCGAAATATCCAGCACCTACACCACCAGCAAAAAACACACCGATTAAACCTATGATAAGAAAAAATAGAATAACATTCCAAACTACATGATAGGAAATGCGTGAAGTTCGCTGGATTTTGCCTGTTTTCCATAATTCCTTCCATTCTTGAAGCAATGGTCGGGAAGATGTACTTGTTTGGCTTAATTTAGATTTCCATTTATCGATTAAAGCTTGACATTTTTCTTTAAAATTCATGTACTACCCTCCTAAATCCTTTCTTATTATAGCACATTCCTATCAAAGGCAATAACAAAATTTTTCCTGCTATTGCATATTCAATGGCTTTGTAATTAAGATACATATACAAATGCCGAGTTGCCGACAGGGGGGATTCAGAAAGATAGACATCTTGCAGAAAAATGAAGTAACACTGTATTGTAATTTCGATTGTACAGCAGATTGGACATTTAGCTTCAATAATTAAGTTGAAAAGATTTTTTAAGTAGGTCGTAAACGAATTGCCCTTTTTGAGGGGCAGGTATGCTTGGGGGACTTTTAAATGAAAAAGAGGATCAAAGACAGTAGGTTACGCGTTATGTTTTACAAGCAGATATCGAATTGAGGACAAATTTAAATGAATTTGAAAAGGGAACGAGTAGTATTTTAATTATATGTTAAACAATTGATGTAAGTTGTGGACATAAGTGCTTTTTCTTTTGCAAAAATAATAGCCAGTACCCATTTTAAGTGGGTACCAACCATACTAATATAAACCATAAAGACAATAACATCTATTCGATCATTTTTTTAGGTCTACGAACGAGGGCAATAATACCTGCGATTAGGTAAGCGGCGCCTCCGAAAATACCAAAGAAAAGGCTGGCAACGGTACCTACAATAGCGGTAACAATGAGTAATATTCCTGCAGCTTTCGGTTTTTTGTCTCCTATTAAGAAGAATAATGCAAGGGTGCCCAACGCTATTTGAACTAAAAACACAAAGAATAAATAGTTTGTTCCTGTTTCAAGCACGGTTTTAAACTCTTGTTCATTTAATTCTTCAACTCCAGGTTCTGAAGTCTCTTCTTGAAGTTGCATGAATTCTTCAACCATTGATTCCATCGTATCATTATTAGTAAACGCAACGACGCCAACACTAACTGTCATTAACAAGAAAATCACTAATCCAATACTAGTGAAAATCATTTCAACTGTACGCTTCATCTTTATACCTCCTATAAATCGATTAACTCAATATCCGTTAAAATGAGTTGTGAAATTTACCTTTGAGGAAAATATATGTATGCAAATAAAGGAAACATGCTAATAAGATATCACATTTTTTCATAGGACGCTATAGAAAAACAGTAAGGCACTTTTTATCTTGAATAACAAGAAAATTCTAACGAATATGTATTAGAATATGTATTATATGAGGGAAGAGGAGAAGGAAAAACTTAGTTAAGTGTTGCATGAAAAACAGACGACCTAAGCTACTTTTAAATTGTTTATCTGCTACTTTCGATTGGGGAAAATAGACCAAATGGATATGAATTTTCCCCTCATCACCCGAAGAAATAGATGATTTGAATTGCAAAGCTACTATAACTTACAATGGAACAACTGCAACTGGAATATTCAAATTTAATAAAGATGGAGAGATGATTTCTTTTACAACGGATGATAGATGGGTTGATAGTGGAGATGGAATTTATGAAAAAAGAAGTTGGTCTGCTATATGTAGTGACTATAAAGAGAACAAAGGTTTCATGCAACCTACACAATTTAAAGCTGTGTGGCATTATGATGATGGTGATTTAGTTTATTTTGATAGTGATAATATGAAGATTGAATTTAAATAGAAGATAATTACATTTAAAAAAAGTCAGAAAATGTGTAAGTCGGTCATACCAATAGATTCAAATCTAAGTGGCCGATTTTCACACGTATTTCGTCCTCCACCTAATAAAAAAATTAGACAAATGACAGGTACAACTTCTTATTAAAGAAATAAAGTCTGATGGTGTAACAGTAACTGGTTATGGTGCAGGTACAAAATATACTTTTGATCAATAGATAGAGAATAAAGACATTACAAGTCAAAAATGTTAGAATTAAAAACCCCTGAAACGTTGATATAACAACATTTCAAGGGATTGTGTGTTATCTTGCAAACTACAAAGATTAACGAGAGTAGAATTCAACGATTAAGGATTCGTTAATTTCTGCTGGTAACTCTTCACGCTCTGCATAGCGTGTGAATGTTCCTTCTAACTTTTCCTCATCAAGTGATAAGTAATCAGGAACAAAGTTGTTTACTTCAATTGCTTCTTTTACGATATCTAGGTTTTTAGATTTTTCACGTAAACCAATAACTTGGCCAGGTTTGACCATGTAAGATGGAATATCTACGCGAGAACCATCAACTGTAATATGACCATGGTTAACAAGCTGGCGAGCTTGTCTGCGTGTACGAGCAAAACCTAAGCGGTAAACTAAGTTATCAAGACGAGAATCAAGTAATAGCATGAAATTCTCACCGTGAACACCTTTCATTTTTCCTGCTTTGTTAAACAATGTACGGAATTGACGTTCATTTAAACCATACATAAAACGAAGCTTTTGCTTTTCTTGTTGCTGTAAACCATATTCAGACATTTTCTTACGTTGATTCGGTCCATGTTGACCTGGTGCGTAAGGACGTTTATCTAATTCCTTACCAGTTCCTGTTAATGAAATGCCAAGACGACGTGATTTTTTCCATACTGGTCCAGTATATCGAGCCATAAGACATTTCCTCCTTTTTCTTTTATTTGTATAAAATAAAAGAGCGTGTTCTATTCACTTGCTCATGATGTTTTCATGTACCATCGCTCCAGCAGCTAAGAGTTACGCGATACACCTCTTTATATGGAGGAACAACATGACAACAGGTGCCAGATCACTAAGGCTACTTTATTATTTTACACAACGAATAGTATATAGTTTTTTTGTTTATAAGTCAACTATTTGAGGTGAATTAAATATTGTGTTTTATTGTAGGAAAAAAGTCCTATATAGTTTATAATAGAGATAACAAAATGATGTACAGTCAAGTGTTATTTCAAGTATCTGATCTGAATGTGTCTTGGCATGCTTTGGGATTTTAAAACATTTTATTAAGATGGTGAGAATAATGGATTTACAACATGTAAGGGATCATCTACAACATGCATATAATGAATTACTCTGTAGTATATGGGATTGCAAGCGTATGGACCACTTATCATTCATTGTAAATCAAATATATGCTTTAAATGATGTTTATGTTGTAGCTGTTTATCAATGGCATGGTACCTACTACAAACGCCTTCTTTTACACCAGCTAAAAAACAGTACGTATGCTACTCCTGAGAAGATGACAATAGAAGAGCAAAAGCTTTACGAACGAACAAATGAAAAGGGATACCCGATACAGATAACGGAGGATTATTTGTTATTAATTACAACAAGGAAGCCTATGCAAGCTTCCATTCGTTCTTTTATACGTTCTGAAGTTATAAATATGTTGGATTTGATGCAAGGACAAATGAATGAAAGAACACAATATCAATTCCTTTACCATTTAACGGTTACTTTGTTTGTGCAAAAACAGAAATCAACCATCGTAGAAATAATATTGCATGCGTTCAAGCACTTTTATCCCACCAATAAAATTCAGTTATTGTTATCACAAGACACGGAAATAGATGTTGATTATCCAATAGAGCCAATTGAATATAATGATAAACAGTCAGTAAGTTTGAGTACCAAGGCATTTATATCTGGAGAGGTGCAAGTTGAAAAACAATTAGAAACTGTATCCAGCATTTTCTTGCCGTTAACAGGAAACCAAGGCGTTTATGGTGTCATTCAATTATTTGGGAAAGGTGGGCATAATTTTTCAAACCAAGATATTTTATTTGTGACTAATGTAGCGAAAACGGCAGGGAAGGCAATTGAAAATGCTAGTCTAATGGAGCATAACAAACGACTCATTTCAGAATTAAAATTAATTAATGACGTCACGCATCACCTTAATTCCAACTTAGATTTGAAGGATATTGCGGAGTACATACGAGACACCATTCTAGAAATATGTGAAGCGCAGGAAATTGGCTTTATTTTTTATACAGAAACTGGAGAGATGACAATTTTACAAGCAAGCACAGATTATTTTCATGGTTCTGATAGCTTTACTACGTTTTTAATGGAGCAAGAGATGCGAGCAACCTTTCATGGAAATTACAATGCCTTTCCTGATTTGCCATATCGCTCTTTAATATGTATTCCTTTGCAGCAAGGAGTAAAAGTTTATGGCATGGTAGTACTTATGCATTCTTCTTCTTATTTCTTTTCCTTTGAGATGTTTAAATTTATGCAATCACTTATTCAGCATTGTTCTTTAGCGTTCTTTAACACTATTTTAAAAGAAGAACTTCAAAAAGCAGTGATTACAGATGATTTAACGAAACTTTATTCGAGGAATTACTTAGAAGGAAAAATTAGTCAACAGCGACAAATAACACGAAATGGTTCTTTAATTCTTTTTGATATTGATGATTTTAAGAAAGTAAACGATACATATGGACACCATATTGGTGATAATGTGTTAAAACAAGTAGCGAAAATTATTCGGCAATTTTCGAATCATCACGCAATCCCAGCGAGATGGGGTGGGGAAGAGTTAGCGATTTACACACCGGATAAGGAAATTAACGAAGCGGTAGTATTGGCAGAAGAAATTTGCAACTATGTGGAAAATAATACGGATCCGCCGGTAACGCTATCTTGTGGTGTGTCTACTTGGAAAAACAACTGCAATGATTCTATTAGTGAGTTATTTGTTCGTGCAGATCGTGCACTTTACAAGGCAAAGCATAGAGGTAAAAATAGTGTTGTAAGAGGGTAGGTGTAATAAAAGAAGTACTTAACTTGAAAAAAATGGTGCAAGCCCCACCCTATGACAGTGTAAAAAACTACAGCTTCCGCTATAGAGCGTTGGCGGTAAGCCAAGATTTTTCTAATAAGTCGTCTCAGACATTTTTAAATAGTACTGCAACGTTTGAACGAATTTCTCCAAATAAATTCGATCTGTTTCATCAAATCGATCATGTATAGGGCTATCAATATCTAGCACGCCAAATATTTTATCATCTAGTATAATAGGTACGACTATTTCCGAATTAGTGTCCCCGTCGCAAGCAATATGACCAGGGAATTGGTGGACATCTGCAAGAAGTTGCGTCTTTTTTTCCGCAATAGCTGTACCACAAACGCCTTTTCCATAACCAATTCGAATACAAGCTGGTAAACCTTGAAAAGGTCCTAGTACTAATTCATTTTCTTCTTCTTTCCAAATATAAAATCCAACCCAGTTTGTGTTATCTAGAAATTGGTTTAAAAGCGCAGATGTATTAGAAAGAATGGCTATTTCATCTTGTTCACCATCGCTTAACGCTTGAAGCTGTCGAATTAACAAATCATAATCTCTCTGTTTATCTCCCGAATAATAAATAGTTTGAAACATAAAAAACGTCCCCTTTATTAAAGTTGATTTCGACAAAGGTGTTATTTTTGTCGAGTAAAAAATGCAGGATAAGTGATTCCGTTTGTCGTAAAGTTGATATAAGGAGTTGAATAAGATGAAAATGAATCCCTCGAAACAAAAGGTTATTGAAGCGGCTACTGAACTCTTTTTTCAAAAAGGGTTTCATGGTACATCTGTACGTGATATTGCAGATAAAGCAAGAGTCAATGTATCCTTAATCAGCTATTATTTCAAAGGAAAACAAGGTTTACTTGAATTCGCTGTTACAGACTATTATGAAAAATACCTTGAAACAGTAGAAGCTACCATTGAACAGAATCAACATCTAAACAAATTGCATCAATTAAAAGAATTAATTTTTTTTATTATACAGTATAAACAAACAAAGCATCAATTCTCTTGTTTTATCCACAGAGAGTTGTCATTAGATTCCGTTTTTGTAAGAGAAATTTCTGTTACATACTTAGCGAAGGAAAATCATCTATTGACTCAAGCGTTTTACGGAGTGCTAGATGAGCAACGGACATCAATTAATGATCGAACCTATTTGTTTATGCAATTGAAAGGTATGTTAGTAACACCATATATGATGCCGAATGAATGGAAACATCAAATAATTGGAGAATACTCGCACCAAATCTTTGTTCGGAATTATGTGAAAACAATTCATGACTGGCTTGATTGTTTAGTTATGAAGCAAAAAAATTATGTATAAAGGATAGGTTTGATAGCCAAATAAAGTTATCTCGTATAAGGTTTACTGATTGTATAATGAGAGAAATACTTGCTAGGGGTTATTTTTGTTTATCAAACGTAATATTTTTAACGATTATGCAATTAATTTGTATTTTTTTAGCAAAAGGTACGTGGAACATGGTATTATAATAGGTAGATTTATTATGATTCGCTGAATATAATGTTAAAAAACCATTCTCTAATTTTGTTATTATAAATATACCTATACGAACTACAGTCGAAAGTTGTGTGTATTTCCAACTTCCCTGGTTTAAGAGAATGTTTGTTATATATAAGAGTTACGTGATACCTTGACACCGCGTGAGTAGCGGTTTCAATTAAATACAGAAGGCGCACCGTTTTGATTATCGAAGCGTTGTAATTGAAAAATTAGGAATAGGTTCTTAGGAGATTTAGTTGGGAGGCATTTTATGGCATACATCATTGGCATTATACTTGTAGTTATCGCACTTGTTATTACAGGACTAATTTTACGTAAAAGGGTATATGATGTTGTCGATCGCAATGAAGCTTGGAAAATGGATATCATGGGTCGAAACATCAATGCCGAGCTCTCCCGTATAAAAATACTTAACTTATCTGGAGAAACGCAAGATAAGTTTGAGGCGTGGAAAGAGCGTTGGGAACATATTGTTACAAAGGAATTAACAGATATTGAGGAGCATTTGTTTGATGCGGAGGAAGCGGCAGACCGTTATCGCTTTTCAAAAGCAAAAAAAACTTTAGTAGAAGTGGAAAAAATACTTCAAAAAGTAGAAATGGAAATTGAACAAATTATTAAAGAAGTGGATGAGTTACTCAATTCTGAGGCAGAGAGTCGAAAAGAAATGGAATATGTTGAACCAGCGCTAAAAGATTTGCGGAAGAAACTATCGCAAAATCGTTATCAATATGGGAAAGCAGAGAGTTATTTTGAAACAAAATTAGATGAACTGTTTAAAGAGCTTGCTTCTTACTATGAACTAATAGAAGAAGGGAATTACATAGAGGCAAAACAATTGGTTGATAATCTAAAACTTTCTCTTGATCATTTGCAAATACAGCTTGAGGAATTTCCACATGTATATAAAATGTGTAAACAAGAGCTTCCTTCTCAATTAGATGATCTACTTTCGGGAATTAAGGAAATGAAAAGTGAAGGGTACCGCGTTGAGCACCTTGCGTTTGAAAAAGAAATTCGCAACTATCAGCAAAAGCTTACACAGATCGTGGATAAACTGGATAAAGGTGACATGGCTAATGGCGAGACATTAATTGAAGAGATCGAAACACGTTCCAAAGAAATGTATCAATTATTGGAAAAAGAGGCAATTGCTAAAAATTATGTGGAAACAAAATTACCCACTTATCAACAAACGATGCAAGAAGTTACAGCTACTTTTAATGACACAAAGCAAGAGGTAGAGCAGCTACAAAAGGCTTATTATTTTGAAGATAGTGATATGGAAAAATATATATCTTTGGAAAAATTAATTTCGAAATTAAATTCACAAATGGAAACAGTCGTCTCTGATATGGAAGAAGAAAAATCGCCGCATACAAAGCTTCGTAAAGAAATAGAAGAAGCACTTGAAGAAATTGAGACATTAAAAGAAAGCCATAAAGCATTCAAAAAACGAATTCAAAATCTACGCAAAGATGAGCTAGAGGCTAAGGAAATGTTGACAGAAATGCGGAATGAGTTGTATTCTGTACAACGAAAGCTTAAAAAGAGTAATGTTCCTGGAGTTCCTACATTTATTTGGAATCTTATAGAAACAGCTAATGATAAAAATCAACGTGTTGTAAAAGCATTAGAAAATCAGCCTTTAGAGATGGCAGAAGTGCAACAAGCATTAAATGATGCGAAAAACGCTGTGACCTATTGTGTAGAACAAACAGAATTGATGTTAGAACAAGCCTATTTGACTGAGCAGGTCATTCAATATGCGAACCGATACCGGAGCCAATACCCGCTGTTAGCGGAAAAATTGGCGGAGTCGGAGCGTTTATTTAGGAATTATGAATATGAATTAGCACTTGAGAATGCGGCTAAAGCAATTGAAGAGGTAGAGCCGGGAGCCCTAAAGCGCATTGAGGCTTACCAATCTGCTGTTGAGGAATAAGTATATACAAGGTCGTATGGAAAAAGGATATGCATTCGATGGTATCCTTTTTTTACTTTAAAATAGGTAATTAGAAGAACTTGAGTTATCGCCAAAAGCTGTAGTTTTTCTTACTATAAACCTTTGTTTTTATATTTATCCATAGATAACATGGCTTGTCGCCATAAAAATTTAGCGACAAGCCAAGTTTTTTGTAACACGTTTTAACTTGGGTATGAAACATAAAAAAAGAGAGGTATGGCAATATAGAAAATGATTTATTTAGATAATAGTGCAACTACTAAACCAGAAGCATCTGTGTTAAAAAGCTATGAAAAAGTGTCCATGAATTTTTTTGCGAATCCTTCCTCTATCCATTCACTAGGGGGAGAATCGGAGAAGTTGTTGCATCAAGCAAAAGGCGAGGCAGCTAAGTTATTAGAAGTTGCTCCTTCCGAAATTGTATTTACTTCTGGTGGAACGGAAGGGAATAATCTTGCAATTAAAGGAATTGCTTTTGAACATCAGCATAGAGGAAAGCATATAATTACAACTGCTATTGAGCATGCATCTGTATACGAGGCGTGCAAAGGCCTAGAAACATTAGGTTTTGATGTCACCTATTTACCTGTTAATCAAGAGGGTGTTATTAATTTAAATGATTTACAGGCGGCCATTCAAGATGACACAATTTTAATAAGTATCATGCACGTAAATAGCGAGATTGGATCGATACAACCTATTGAGGGAATTGCAAAAATTGCCGAACATTATCCAAAATTATTCTTCCATGTTGACTATGTGCAGGGGTTAGGCAAAGTGCCTTTGACTCTCACAGATAGTGGAATAGATCTGTGTACAATGTCAGGCCATAAAATTCATGGTTTAAAAGGAACTGGTATTTTATATGTGAAAGATCGAACCACACTCTATCCATTATTTCATGGAGGGTCTCAGGAACAAGGAATACGTTCTGGAACAGAAAACCTGCCAGGAGCAGTTTCATTCATAAAAGCATTACGATTGATTTTGGAAAAAGAAAAAAATCAAAGAGACGACCTAATACAAATGCAACAATACATTCGTAAGGAGCTAGAGGAACTGCCGGATGTTTTTATTAATACACCGTTACATGCAGCACCACACATTATCAATTTTTCTGTTCCTGATATAAAGCCAGAGGTTCTCATTCACACACTAGCCAATCATGGTATTTATATTTCAACAAAGTCCGCTTGTTCTTCTAAGCAATCCGAGGAAAGTAGGATTCTTATAGGTTGCGGTTTACCTAAGTCAAGGGCAACATCTGCACTTCGTATTAGCCTTTCCTATATGAATACAATGGAAGAGTTACAAAGATTTATTAATATATTAAGCAAGAGTATACAGCAATTAAAAAATGTACTGGGGTAGATATATTATGCAATACGATCATATATTAATTCGTTACGGAGAAATGGCTTTAAAAGGAAAAAATATGAAAGCATTTGTTCTTCGTTTACAAGAGAATATTCAAAGTAAGTTGCAGGATTATAAAAATGTAAAGGTAAAACGCACGCAAGGAAGAATGTTTATTTTATTAAATGGTCATGATCCAGAACCGATCATAGCGAAGTGTAAATATATTTTTGGTATTCAGAGTTTAAGCTTGGCCATTAAAGAAGAAAATGAACCTGAAAATATTAAAGTAGCAGCGTTATATGCACTAAAGAAAAATACTGCTGCTAAGACATTTAAAGTGACAGTAAAGCGCATAAACAAAGCCTTTCCAGTCCGATCGCAAGAATTTAACCATGTAGTAGGACGATATTTGTTATTGAATACAAATGGTATTACAGTAGATGTTCATCACCCAGATATAGAAATTAAAATTGAAATTCGCCATGAAGCAACGTATATTACGTCCAGTGTTGTCCAAGGAGCTGGTGGGTTACCAGTTGGCACTTCGGGTAAATCGTTATTGCTATTATCCGGCGGAATTGATAGTCCTGTAGCTGGTTATCTAGCAATGAAACGAGGTGTTCAATTGGAGGCTATACACTTCCATTCCCCGCCATTTACGAGCGAGCGAGCAAAGCAAAAAGTGCTTGATTTGGCTAAACAATTGACACATTTTGGGAAATCTATTCAAGTTCATCTGGTGCCATTTACGAAGTTACAACAGGAAATATTTCGGCAAGTGCCCGATGGTTATGCAATGACGATTATGCGTCGAGTAATGATGCAAATTAGTGAAAAAATTTGTCAAGATCATTCCATTTTATCCTTAACTACAGGAGAAAATTTAGGTCAAGTTGCTAGTCAAACGATGGAAAGCATGCATGTTATTAATGAAGTTACAAACTTGCCTATACTGAGGCCATTGGTTGCAATGGATAAAACAGAAATTATTGACATAGCTAAAAGAATTGGCACATATGAGACCTCCATTCTCCCTTATGAAGATTGCTGTACGGTCTTTGTGCCAAAATCTCCAAAAACCAAACCAAAAAGAGATAAAGCTAACCATTTTGAAGCAAAAGCAGATTTCACGAAGTTAATGGATGACGCTATAATGGAAGTGGAGACAATTAAAATTACTTCTAACGAAAATGCTTACGTTGATTTATTTTAAGACAAAATGAATGGCTTGACATAATTGACGTTTTGTCGGTGATGTTTTTGTTTCTGGCCACTTATTCTAAGAATTTTTAGTGGAATATACGCTGTTTAGTTAGACGTGGCATCTTCTTGTGAAAGGTCTTATGGTACTTTGTTGTGTTTGGGTTATTTTTATGTAACATCTATTCAATTATTTACAGTAACTACCAAACAAAATTATGAATGGATTTTCTTCTTGGTACACATTCTATAAGTACCAAGGAGGTGATTTAATATGGCAACTAACAATTCAAATCAATTAGTAGTCCCTGGTGTACAACAAGCTCTAGATCAAATGAAGTATGAAATTGCTCAAGAATTTGGTGTTCAATTAGGACCGGATTCAACTTCTCGCTCTAACGGATCTGTTGGTGGGGAAATTACGAAACGTCTAGTACAAATGGCAGAGCAACAATTTGGTGGTCAACAAACTTACTAAAATAATATGTATGGTAGAAGAGGACTATCCGTTAAAGGGTAGTCCTTTTATTTGCTTTAAAAACTAAATTTCGCAATGCGTAGAAGAAGCAGGGTATAAACTAACTTACAGAAAGGTTCGTTTGACACGATCCCAGAAAGAGTTATTCTTTAATTTTACAGTTTTTACAACTTTGTCGCTTAAAGTAACAGTGATATCCTGAATGTTTTTAATGGAATATGCTTCATTATCAAGGCCAATAATTGGGTAATCATTTCCATCTTGACGCACAGACAAACGTAAAGTTCTGTCTTTGTTAAGTATAAAAGAAGAACCAAGTGTACGATAATGGTTATTGTTAATGGATGCCAGTTCTGTTACTTGGAAACAAGGAATGCGAGGGTCTATAACAGCACCATTTGTAGATTTATTATATCCTGTACTCCCAGTAGGAGTAGCAACAATTAAACCATCTCCGCGAAATGTTTCAAAATGTTGCTCATCAATGAATACATCCATCACAATGGACTTAATAATGGTAGAGCGAACACTTAGTTCGTTAAGGCAAAAGAAGCTAGTTTCATCGTTAATATTTGCTTTAATAATAGGAAAACGTCGTATTTCAAGTTCTTCATGCTGCATAGTATGCATCATTTTATCAAAATTGTCCAAATGAAAATCACAATATAAACTGGATTCTCCTGAGCGATTAATTCCAATATAAATGCAATCTTGGCGGTATTGTGTTTTTCTAGCTGCCTGCAGAAAAGCACCATCGCCACCGATACTCACAATTATATTTGCGTGTTTAGCATCTTCTACAACTTTAAAACCGTTTTCAATTGCGGCATGATGAAGAGTTGCTATCTTTTCTTCTATACCGGTTGGATTTAAGTAGTAAAAAAACAAGTTATTTCGTTCCATCCTATTATACCCTCCGTCTATGTAAGCTTCTATGTCGTTTTAATATGAAAGATTGTTTCACTTCATTCTACCATGTTTATCAAAAGTTTTAAAAATAAATACCGTTTGTAGTTAATTTTGGATAAAAATAGAATTGCAGTAGAATAATACCTTGTAATGGGGTGAAAAGCGTGTGGATTACATTTTGGGTTTTATTTATTTTGTTAATAACTATGATCATGATTTGTTCAATTAATTGGAAGATGAGTATTCGCATTGAATATTCTTCAACACAATTTATGTTACATATAAAAATAAGTTGGCTTTTTATTCAAATAGTAAATAAGACAATTCAACTTCAGCAACTGGAAACGTATGAAGAGCGTTCTTTTGATTCTTTATCTGACCAGTTACAAAAAATGTATCGTCTTCTAAAAGAGATCAATGCCATAGCCAAAGCTACTTTACAACATATAGTTATTCAGCAATGGCAATGGTATACGAAAGGAGGGACAGGAGATGCTGCTGTAACAGGCACACTTTCTGGTTTCGTTTGGGGAATTAAAGGTGTCATAACTAGCTGGATTATGGGGAAAAGTAAGCAAAGTTGCAAATCAGACTTGCAAGTGCAACCTTTATTTCAACAAAGATATTTAGAGGTGTATTTTTCTTGTATGGTATCCATTAAAATCACACAAGCTATAACTAGTTTTATACAAGTGTTACGAATAGTAGATATGCAAACAAAGCAAAGTTAAAGGAGTGTAAAGTATATGGAAGATCATCCAATACAAGGTTTAATGACAACAGCAATGGAAAACTTAAAGGATATGGTGGAGGCAAATACCATTATAGGTAATCCTGTACAATCTCCAGACGGTAGTATAATTATTCCTGTATCTAAGGTTGGGTTTGGTTTTGCAGCAGGCGGCAGCGAATTTCAATCAACAAGTAACCTTTCATCAGACAGTGAAGCGACATTGCCTTTTGGCGGTGGTAGTGGAGGTGGTGTATCCATTACACCTGTAGCCTTTTTAATCGCAAGTAATCAAGGAATTAAGATGGTGCATTTGGATGAGCAAACACATATTTATGAAAAAATGTTGCATTTTGCTCCTCAAGTTGTCGAAAAAGTACAAGAGATTATTCAATCTGCTGATAAAAAACAGTCATCGAAGAAAGATACCGAAAAAAAAGATAAACAAGCTCCGACGCAATATGATGTTTGATTTAGGAGCAAGGATTACTTTCTTTTGGGGTGATTCTGTAAAAAGGAAAATTATTATTTTCCTATAAAATGGCAATTGGAGTGGTTTTTACACAGAATAGACGAAACAAAGTTGAATGCAAGTAAACAAAAATGAAAGCGGTTGTTATTTTGTTCACAAATTATTCCTCGTAAAATAGTGGACATGGATCATGAATCAATTCATAATAGTAGGGGAATACAATTATTTAGGAAGGAATGATTCTTATGGCAAATGTGACATTCCAACATAAACCAGTTACCCTGTTAGGTACAGAGGTGCAAGTTGGTGATCAAGCACCAAATTTCAGGGTATTGACGACTGATTTACAAGATGCAACGTTGGATGATTACAAGGGAAAAATAAAGCTAATCAGTGTTGTTCCTTCGATTGATACTGGTGTATGTGCTGATCAAACAAAGCGGTTTAATGAAGAAGCATCCGCAATAGGTAACGTTCAAGTACTAACAGTGAGTATGGATTTGCCTTTTGCACAAAAGCGTTGGGTAACCGAGCATAATATCGATAAATTAGAAATGTTATCCGACCACCGTAATGCAAATTTTGGTCATCAATACGGAGTTCTTATAAAAGAATTACGCTTACTGACGCGAGCTATTTTTATCATCGATCGTAACGACAAAGTTCAATACGTCGAATATGTGAGTGAAGTGAGCAATCATCCAGATTATGAAGCTGCTCTGGAGGCTGCGAAAAAAGCAATTTAACATCTCTCTCCATTGGGAGGGGGATTTTTACTGTCCAATCGGGTGAAAGCACAATTCATTGTATTCATTTAATCCTTTTGATACAATAGATGACGCTTTATAGCAACCGAATGGAGGCTGCAATGAATGAAGAATTCAAAATCAAATGTAGAGACACTTTATAGTTGGATAGATGAGATTACTACAACTATCCAAGAATATGTGAATGAAACTTATTTAGACAGCTTGATATATGCACAAGAATGTATTTTTCACTGCACACCTACGATAAATCATGACGAACAACTAACTCATAAGCTGGAAACATTATTACAAACCACATCCATAGCTGACTATACAGTTGAAGAGATTAGAAAGGCAAATCAGCTAGCAATATTAAAAGGAATGAAAGGCTCAATTCAAGCACAGCATATGATGACTCCTGAAACAATTGCTTTAATTATTGCTTATCTAAGCAACAAACTAATGGAAGGGCAAAAATCAATTCGTATTTTTGATCCAGCAAGCGGTACTGGAAACTTGTTGACAACTGTGTATAGCCAACTTCCTCAAGATAAAGAAGCGTATGCAAGTGAAGTCGATCCAACATTAATTCAACTAGGTGTATGGAATGCCAATCTACAAAAGCAGCAAATTGAATTTTTTCACCAAGATAGTTTGCAACCTTTTTTACTAGACCCGGTTGATTTAGTTGTAGCAGATTTACCAGTGGGCTATTATCCTGACGACATGCAGGCGTCACGCTTTGAATTACAAGCAAAAGAAGGACATTCCTATGCACATCATTTATTTATGGAGCAAAGTCTTAAATATACTGTAGATGGAGCATATCTTTTATTTGTTATTCCTGAGTTTTTGTTTGAAAGTGATCAAGCAGATCAATTAAAGAAATTTTTACATGAACATGCACATATTGTAGGACTACTAGGTTTACCTGATACAGCATTCCAAACAGATAAACAAAAAAAGAGTATTTTAATTTTACAAAAAAAAGGTCACCATACCACCACTCCTAAACAACCATTATTGGTGAAAATGCCTTCTTTTTCAAATACCAATGCAATGGGAGATATTTTAGGTCAAATAAATAATTGGTTCCAAACGTATAAAAAGAGGAGTTGAACAGCAATGAGTAACGTATTGGCTATTAATGCCGGTAGTTCATCTTTGAAATTCCAACTAATAAAAATGCCAGAAGAAACGGTTCTTGCTAAAGGGCTTGTAGAAAGAATTGGTCTTCATGAAGCTATCTTTGAAATGAAAGCACAAGAGAAAAAAGAGAAATTCGTAGGTGATATTCCTAATCATGAAGAAGCTGTAAGGAAATTATTAGAAGGTTTGAAAAAATCAGGCGTCATTACGTCACTTGATCAAATTAATGCAGTAGGTCATCGTATTGTTCATGGAGGAGAAAAATTTAGCGATTCTGTGTTAATAACTGAACATGTTATTCAAGGAATTGAAGAAATTTCTGAATTGGCTCCTTTGCACAATCCAGCACATTTAACAGGCATTCATGCATTTCGCCATATCTTGCCAGAAGTGCCTATGGTTGCTGTGTTTGATACTGCATTTCATCAAACAATGCCGCCTTCATCTTACTTATATAGTTTGCCATATAATTATTATGAAGATTATGGTATTCGTAAATATGGTTTCCATGGAACATCGCATAAATACGTTTCCCAGCGTGCAGCAGAATTGTTAGGTGCGCCACTTGAAAATTTAAGGTTAATCTCTTGTCACTTAGGAAATGGGTCTAGTATCGCTGCTATTCAAGGTGGAAAATCACTTGATACGTCAATGGGATTCACACCACTAGCTGGTTTAACAATGGGGACTCGCTCTGGAGACATTGATCCAGCACTTATACCATATATTATGGAAAAAACAGGGAAATCAGCTTCAGAAGTCGTTCATGTGCTAAATAAAGAAAGTGGTATGTTAGCTCTATCTGGTTTTTCTAGTGATTTAAGGGACATTGAGCAAAAGGCTGAAGAGGATACTAGAGCTAAGCTAGCATTAGATGTATTTGCTGAACGTATCCATAAATACTTAGGTTCTTATGCAGCTAAAATGAGTGGCGTCGATGCCATCATTTTCACAGCTGGTGTTGGAGAAAACAGTGTATTAATTCGAGAAAAAGTTTTACGCGGCTTAGAGTTTATGGGTGTATACTGGGACCCTACATTGAATAACACACGAGGAAAAGAACAATTTGTTAATTATCCTCATTCCCCTGTAAAAGTAATCATTATTCCTACAAATGAAGAAGTAATGATTGCAAGGGATACAGTTCGACTAACAGAATCAATTTAATTAAAAAGGTTTTGCGTGGTTTAGCCATGACAAAACCTTTTTAAAAACTTGTTGCTATAGTAAAAACAGTTCAGACAGCGCTTCGCTAACGGAAGCGCTGTGTACGGTTAAAGCCTTTATCGAACGACAAGAACGTCACATGTAGCGTAACGAGTAATGTTTTCGGATACGCTTCCAATTAAAAATCTTTCTACCGCGTTCATACCTGTTGCTCCACAAATAATTAAATCTGCTTCAAATTGTTTGGCAATATCTTTTGCGATTTTTACTTTCGGAGATCCATATTCCACACAACGTACTAAATCGTCCACTCCCGCTCCTTTAGCGTTATCAACATAAGTATCTAGTAGCTCTTTTGCATACTCATCTGCTCTTTCTGCTAAAGTACGATCGTATGCTTCTGCAGTAGCAAATGTTCGAGAATCAACAACATGTGCTAGAATGAGCCTTGCATCGTTATTCCTTTTGGCGATAGCGAGTGATTTCTTAAATGCTTTTTCAGATGCTTCAGATCCATCTACAGCAACAACAATATTTTTATATTCCACTTTTCATCTCCCCTTCCTATTTCCACTATATACCCATTTTACTTTTACAACAATCAATTTATGGTGTTTTTGTTAAAATAATATTATAATATCGCTACATATCAAGGCAATACTATAAGTAAGTTCAAAAGCAATTTCGCTTTTGCTACAATCTCTATTCAGTGAAAGAGGGATATATTTGGCGAAAAATAATCAGCAAAATCATGGTTCTAAGAAATTGTTTACAGATGAAAAAGGTGTAGAGGCAGTTCGAAATCAGTTAAATGAAAGCTATCAAAGTGGGGTTGTGGAACAACTGCATAATAATAAGGGGATCTATACTTTTAATAATCGAAAAAATTAATTCTTCTTAATAGAGACTCTCGTCGCTACGGTTTTCCGTTAAAGACTAGTGAGTCTCTTTTCCTGTAGGCAAAGAAACGGTCGTTCATCATAATTTTTCTTCCTATCCCCTTCATTCCAATTGTTAATGATCACTTATCCCCATTTTAAACATTTTCATAAGCTGTTAGGAAATTTTTTCAAAAAAATGTATGTTTCAGTTTCTTTCTACTTCCTATTTTTTTAAATATTTGATACTGTTAGATTATAAATGAATTATATTTATGAAGGAGGTATTTACAAAATGAATATCGGAGTACCAAAAGAGATAAAAAACAATGAAAATAGGGTGGCCATGGCTCCGTCTGGTGTATTAACATTAACAAAGGCTGGTCATCAAATTTTCATGGAAACAAATGCAGGTTTAGGCTCAGGTTTTTCTGATGAGCAATACGTAAATGCTGGGGCTACCATTGTTTCAAGCCCGAAAGAAGCATGGTCACAAGAAATGGTAATGAAAGTAAAAGAGCCTTTACCAGAAGAATATAGTTATTTTTATGAAGGTCAAATTTTATTTACATATTTGCATTTAGCTGCAGAAGCAGAATTAACGAAGGAACTAGTTAATAAAAAAGTAACTGCAATTGCTTATGAGACAGTGCAATTACCAAATAATACATTGCCGCTTTTAACACCTATGAGTGAAGTAGCTGGGAAGATGGCTTCACAAATCGGCGCTCAGTTTCTAGAGAAAACAAAAGGTGGAAAAGGTATTCTGTTAAGCGGAATTCCTGGCGTCAGACGTGCCAAAATCACTATTATTGGTGGTGGAGTTGTTGGAACAAACGCGGCCAAAATAGCTGTCGGTTTAGGAGCAGATGTAACTCTAATTGATTTAAATCCAGAACGTTTACGACAGCTTGATGATATTTTTGGTTTCTCGATTAATACGATGATGTCGAATCCAATGAATATAAGTCTTGCTTTAGCTGAGTCGGATCTTGTCATAGGAGCCGTGCTAATCCCTGGAGCGAAAGCACCAAAATTAGTAACGGAAGAAATGGTACAAAATATGTCTGATGGGTCTGTCATTGTAGATGTAGCTATTGATCAAGGAGGAATATTTGAGACGAGTGATCATGTGACTACGCATGATGACCCAACTTATACGAAGCATGGTGTCTTACATTACTCGGTAGCTAATATGCCAGGAGCTGTTCCTAGAACGTCTACTATTGGGTTGACGAATGTCACTGTGCCATATGCTTTGCAATTGGCTAACTTTGGAGTCGAGACCGCTTTTCAAAATAACGAATCACTCTTAAAAGGGGTAAATACATGGAAAGGAATTGTAACTCATCAAGGTGTCGCAAATGCTCATGAAATGAACTATGTCGACCCACACACATTACTTGAGTTGTAATAATATATGAACCCAACATAAATAAGGTTTCTTGGTTTTTATCAAAGACCAAAGTCGCGGGGCGCCTGTTTTTAGTCGGCCTTCCTCTTAGCGACGAACCGATGATGCCTTAGCTTAGGATGATTTCGTGAAGTCGCCTAGTTGCTAGGCGATGGAGCTAGACGTGACTATTTGGTGATTTCTTTATCCATTTTATAATTTCCTGGACAATAAAAAAGCAGCGTGGCTACCCACCGCTGCTTCTTGTTACATTCATTGCTACACTTTCGATCATTTTTCAATTAACTAATCAACAATTATTAATTCCTTTGGAAATTGCGTTAAAACTTTTGGATCACTTTCTTTGATAAACAGCATATCTTCTATCCGTACACCTCCAATATTAGGTACGTAGATTCCTGGCTCAACAGTAAAGCACATATTTTCCTGCAATGGTAACGTGTTATCACTATGCATAGATGGATATTCGTGAGTTTGAATACCTAAACCGTGCCCAATTCGATGTGTGAAATAGTCCCCATATCCATTTGAGTTTATTTCGTTTCGTGCGACTTGATCTAATTTCCCTACAGCAACACCTGCTTTTGCTGTTTCTATCGTTTTTTGTTGTGCATGTAACACATTGTTATAGATACGATCTTGTTCCTTGGTAATCGATTTAAAGGCAACTGTTCTTGTAATATCAGAACAATAACCTTCATATACAACGCCTAAGTCAAATAAAACCAAATCACCTTTAGTTATTTTTTTCAACGATGGGTTCCCATGAGGAGAGGCTGTTTTTGTACCTGATAGAACGATCGTGGAAAACGACATCGCTTGCACACCTTGTTTTTTTAGTTCAAATTCAATTTTAGCGACAATTTCTAATTCCGTTATCCCTTCCTTTATTGCCTCAACCCCTGTTTTTATACCAAAATCGGCAAGTTCTGCTGCTGTTTTAAGCCTTTTGTATTCATATTCGTTTTTAATAAGCCTTAATTGAGCTAATAACGCTTCAGCTTGTCTAATTTCTGTTTGTGGTAAAATCTGTTGCAGCATAGTTTGACGGTCTAATGTAAAATGATTAAACTCCACACCAATTGTTTTCGGAATAGTTTCGTTTTGCTTTATTACTTTAGATAACATTTCCCAAGGGTTTTCGTGATCTTGATACGAAATAATAGAGTGTTTCCAACCTGCGTTTTTAGCATCTGCTTCCTCCATTGCAGGAAGGACGAGAATAGGGTCATCATGCTTACGTAAATATACAGCAACTAGACGTTCATGTGGGTCAGTAAAGTAATTCGTTATGTAATATACATTTGCTGGTGACGTGATTAAAATACTTTCCATATGCTGCTGATCCATATGGTGTAAAAGTGTTTCGACTCTTTGTTCCATGATTATAACACTCCTTTATTGTTTGTGTACTATTATAACAAAGATGGTTTTAAGAAAGGTGTGAAATGAATGGAGAATGTAACGTGTCACAAAATGTTCTCTATTAGAAAGGATAAGAATTTTTGGTTTAACGTCTAGGAAAAATAAAAGCTTGGCGACAAGCCAAGTTTTACTAAAAATTATTGCTCAAAGAAAAATTTATCGGATAGGAAGCTGTTTTAATTTACTTTAGGTCACACTTAGTTACCTAACAAAAGCTCCAGTTCAAATGTGTAAAATATAATCCCTTAGGGTATAAAACATATAGACAGGTTTGCTATAATGAATCAAAATACTTGAAAGGAGAGGTTGTTGTGAAAATATCTTATCATGGTCATTCTGTTGTACAAGTTGAAACCGATGAGCACAACATATTGATTGACCCATTCATTTCAGGAAATGAGGCATGTGATTTAGATGCTGAAACCGTTTCTCCAGATTACATTTTATTAACACATGGTCATAACGATCATGTGGGTGATACGATTTCGATTGCTAAGCGAACAAATGCAATGGTTATTGCGCCAAATGAATTAGCTGAATTTTTAGGAATAAAAGGTTTGCAAGTGCATCCAATGCATATCGGTGGGAAAAATAGCTTTGATTTCGGTACGGTAAAGTTTACACAAGCCTTCCACGGGTCAGCTTATACAGAAGAAGATGGCTCCATTGTTTATACTGGAATGCCCGCTGGTATATTACTTACTGTTGAAGGAAAAACCATTTACCATGCTGGAGATACAGGACTTTTCTCTGATTTAAAATTAATTGGTGAAATGAACGATATAGAGCTAGCATTTATTCCAATTGGGGATAATTTTACGATGGGTCCAGAAGACGCTCTCATTGCTGCGAAATGGGTGGGGGCTAAAACAGTTGTGCCAATTCATTACAATACTTTCCCCGTTATTGAACAAGATGCAGCTGCTTTTGCAAAGCAAGTCGAGCCTGGTAATGGAAAGGTAATGAAGATTGGTGAAGCTTTACATCTGTAATCGTTACAAGTCAACAGCCGTGGGTCCTCTACCCACGGTCTTTATAACTCCCTTTGGTCAAGACCTCGTCTTAAACCTCTTTACACTCAACATAAGATTTCTGTAAAGTCTTTATAACCCACTCAAATGTATAGTCAAAATGAAATAAAAATCCCCCGCTTAGTTATTGGTTTTAACTCCAGTGAAAAAACAATCTCATGTTTTGGTAGAAGTTTTTCTAAAAGCCCGACGTTCTTGAAGAAAACTCTTATATCAACTATAAATTTCAACAAATCTACGCCAAATTGTACGCTATGTTTAAAAGTGGTTCGTATAAAGTGCGTATTTCTTCTTAAGAAAAAATACCACTTTTTACATAAAATACACGAAAAATATAGGCGGAAAACTTGGTTTATTATTCAAGGAGATGATGTAGTGGAAATAGTTCGACTGTTATTTTTCTCATTAAGCGGTTTTATATTTGGATCTTTCTTTGTTGTTGTTGGTCTTCGTTTGCCGAAGCAGCAGCCGTTTACAACAGAGCGATCATGCTGTCCCAATTGTTGTATAAGGCTAAGCTGGTTTGAATTAATTCCTGTTTTATCCTATGCTTTTTTAAAACGTAGTTGCAGACATTGTAAAAATAAAATTTCCTCCATATATCCTATCATTGAAATATTGACTGCAGCCATGTTTACGATAAGCTATTCTATCATTGGTTGGAACCCGGAATTAGTTGTTGCTTTATTAGTTAGCTCATTACTTATCATTTGCCTCGTATCTGATATTTTCTACATGGTTATTCCCAATCAGTTACTATTATTTTTTCTTCCAGTGTTTATGTTGTTGCGTGTCCTAGAGCCGCTAGATCCTTGGTGGGATACATTTCAAGGTGGGCTAGTAGGTTTGCTTATCCCGTTATTGGTGGTTATTGTAAGCCACGGCGGGATGGGAATGGGGGATGTGAAATTATTTGGATTACTTGGCATCGTGTTAGGTACTACCAACCTTGTTCTCAGTTTCGTCCTTGCAAGTATTATTGGATCAATCATTGGTTTAGTGTTACTAGCATATAATCAAATAAGCTTAGGTAAGCCAACACCATTTGCTCCTTATATAGTAATCGGGACATGGATTGCTTATTTCTATGGAGATGCGATGATACATTGGTATATGACACGTTTTTTTACGCTACATTAAACGGTAGCTAAAGGTCTAAAACGATGAAAGGAGGAAAATAAATGAAAGGACAGTATGCGCTTTTAAGAATCTTGATTGCTGGATTTTTGTTATACGTAGCTTGGCCATTTATACCACAAAGTGTCACTTCTATTGAGCAATTGTTTTGGGGGAGTTGGCTATTCTTATTTTTGCTTGTAATTGGTGCAAATAGCGCTTCTTTATTACAAATAATTCAGCCTCCAATAATGGAACAGAAAAGAGAAAAACAGCGAAAAACCTATAATCATTGAGTTTCTATAAGATCAACTGTATAATAAATGGTAAATAATTTATTAGTACAGTTGAAAGATGGTGTATGTGCCATGAAAAGTAAACATGAACAAATTATCGAGCATATTCATTCTTTAGACGTAGGTCATAAAATTTCAGTTAGACAAATTGCTAAAGATTTGCACGTGAGTGATGGAACAGCTTATCGTGCCATTAAAGATGCAGAAAATAAAGGACTCGTTAGTACGATAGAACGTGTAGGCACAATCCGAATTGAACAAAAGAAAAAAGATAATTTTGAACAATTGACTTTTGCTGAATTGATCAATATTGTAGAAGGGCATGTTCTAGGCGGAAGAGAAGGGTTACACAAAACTTTAAATAAATTTGTTATAGGAGCCATGCAGCTAGAAGACATGATGCGATATACAGAGGCAGATGCCTTGTTAATTGTAGGTAACCGTACAAAAGCACATGAACTAGCTATTAAAGAAGGAGCCGCAGTCTTAATTACGGGAGGCTTTGATACGACAGAAGACATAAAAAGGTTGGCCGATGAAAGAAAATTGCCTATCATTTCAACCAGTTATGATACATTTACGGTAGCTGCAATGATAAATAGAGCGATCTATGACCAATTAATAAAAAAGGAAATTGTGTTGGTAGAGGATATTTATACACCTTATGAAAAAGCTTTTTACCTAAAAGAAGGTAACGAGGTAGAGGATTGGTATGCCTTAAATAATTATTCAAAGCATACGCGTTTTCCGGTTGTAGACGATCGGAGGAGGGTTTTAGGTATCGTCACGTCAAAGGATGTGGTTGGGAAATCGAATGATACTTCCATTAGTAAGGTGATGAGTAAACAGCCTAAAACCGTCCAAACGAATATTTCTTTAGCTTCTGTCGCTCACCTAATGGTATGGGAAGGAATTGAAGTGATCCCTGTAACAGATGAGCAAAATCATTTACAGGGAATAATATCTAGGCAAGACGTATTAAAAGCGCTTCAACAAAATCAACGTCAACCCCAGATTGGTGAGACGATTGATGATATTGTGTCGCGAAACATAGTAGAATCAGAGAGTGAACCCGGTGTTTTTGAAACGAAAGTTGCCCCGCAAATGACTAATCAACTCGGAACATTGTCAAGTGGTGTTTGTACAGCTTTAATGACAGAAGCGAGCAGGAGATTATTGCTACAGGATAAAAAAGGAGACTTAGTAGCCGAAAATTTAACGATTTATTTTATTAAGCCCCTGCAAATTGATAGCACGTTACGTATCAAGCCTAAATTATTAGAAATTGGTAGAGTGTATGCTAAGATTGATATTGAAGTATATGAGGAACAGCAACTTGCCAGTAAAGGATTATTAATGGCTCAATTAATGAATCGTTAACTTTATAACATACTGCAAGTCTTCTGATCCAAACAATAATATGTATATTGGACAAGTTTAAATCATGCAGCAGCACCAAACGCCTCTTTTTGGAACAAGCTTTTCGGTCATAAATATGGACTACGAACAACCAGTGTGGTTAAAAAAGAGAGAGATTCTCACTTTAAGCTAGATAATAAAAGTGGATGAGGCAATAAATACTTTCTGCCTCATCCAAAATTTACATAGACTAGTGTAAAGTCGCAACAGTAGCTAACGATGGTTAACGTAAATCATTGGGACATGTTTAATCGCTTCCATTCACTTTTATAATGTTTAACTTCTTTGATTCCTCGACTAATAAGGGGAATAGCAAAAACAAGAAATACAATTCCAACGAATAGTGAAATACGTGTTTCGTAATAAATGTATTGATTAATCGTAAAGGCTACGAGGAAGCTACCTAAACAAATACGTGATTTTGCGTTAAAATAAGCTTGTTTTAAGCCGTCTTTGGTGTTTAAAATAGCTACTTTGTAATAAATCCAAAGCACAAATGCTGTGACGGTAATTACTGCAAAAATAAACATATAACTTCTCCCTTCATTCATGTTCAACAAATCTTATTGTGGTTTGTAATGTATATGTAGTGCAGTTGAATCTAAGATTAGATTCTTTGTCCATTTTACCTTTTATAAAAAAAAATTTCTACAGATAGACAAAATCATTTTCTAGTAGGTGATCTTTTTGAAGAATATATTAGCGTTAATTCAACAATATTCTACCGTTATCATTCATCGACATGTGCGACCAGACCCTGATGCAATTGGCTCTCAAGTGGGGTTAAAGGAATTAGTTAAGCATTCTTTTCCTGATAAAGAAGTTTATGCAGTCGGAGAAGAAGAAGCTTCTTTATCCTTTTTGGCAAAAATGGATATAATCTCTGATGAACAATATGAAGGTGCGCTTGTTGTTGTATGTGATACAGCAAATAGGGAACGGATTTCTGATCAGCGATTTACTTTAGGAGACAAGATTATTAAAATTGATCACCATCCGAATGTCGATGAATATGGAGACATACAATGGGTGGATACAAAAGCAAGCTCTACAAGCGAAATGATTTACGAACTTTATACATCTTCTGAAAATAACAGATTTACACTTACGGATGATGTTGCCCGTCTGTTGTATGCTGGCATTGTAGGAGATACAGGAAGATTTTTATATCCAAGTACTACGGAGAAGACATTTAAAGCTGCTGCGGAGCTGATTACGCATCACTTTGACCGTTCTGTTATATACGACAATTTGTATAGCATGCAACACAATTTAGTCAAATTGAAAGGATACATATACCAACAATTTTATATAGATGACACTGGAATGGCTTATGTAAAATTAACCAAAGAGTTATTGCGACAATACGGTATTGATCCAAATGAAACGAGTCAGTTGGTTAGTACTTTGGGAGATGTGAAGGGGATTGTTGCATGGGTTGTTTTTGTTGAAGAAGAAAAAAGCATTCGCGTTCGATTAAGGTCTAAAGGGCCAAGCATTAATGAATTAGCAACCAAGTACAATGGTGGCGGTCATCCAATGGCCTCTGGTGCGACTGTAATAACGTGGGAAGAGGCAGATCAAGTAATTGCTGATTTACAGATGATAGTGGAAGCTTACGAAGCGTAGCATTATTAGGAAGAGAAGTGTTAGTAAGGCACTGGAAATAAAGAAACAGAAGGGGGAGTTGCATCCCCTTCTCAAATATCCCGCTTGCGAAGCGCATGTAATGCGATATTAGAGTGGGTTTTTATGAATACCAAGTTTTGAGAGGGTTATACATTCTAATTTAGGAAGTTTTACTCCTGTTCTTTGGTATAAACCAGCAACCAGAAGCAGTTTCTTCACAGATTACTTCTAAATGCTCTTTTTCAATATCTCGCTTTATTAATCGAATTAATTCTTGAGATTCTGCAAATGCAGAATCACCTTGTTTCAAACGTGCTATTTTTTCATCTCTTTGTTGTCTGCGGCTTATTACCCACATGTTTCATCAACTCCTTTCTATACTCATTAGCTAGAAACGACAGATGGCTCTGTAATATATAATTTTTGAATATAAACGGGAATAAAAATGTTTACTTACTATAAGTATAAACGATTATTATGTTAAACATGAACAATTTTCCGATATTTCATAAAACGTTCAAAAAATGCATATGATGTAGTTCTAGTGATTACTACATACTTCGTATAAGGTTGACGCTTTTTTTGCATGAAACAAATAGCCAAGTTTTTCGGAACAAGCGCGCGAAGATAAAAGAAATCCTCAAGCCTTTTATTGAATTCTAAAAATAGCTATTTTCCAATAGCTAGAAGGAGGATGATTATGAATTTTAAAGTGTATGGTGGAGCGTCTGTTTTTGCTTTTGCAATTATCATTATTTACAGTTTAGTTTCTTGCTTATTTTATGATAAAGTAAATTGGATACAGGTCATATTATCTGGTATCGTTGCTTTTTGCTTATTTACAATCAGTTTATACATTGTGCAAAAATTGCATGAATAAAAGCAATTTCCTTTTTGAAAGGGATTCTTTTGATCATATCGTCCATGTTTTATGGAAGCCGTTTCTTATAAAGAGTAATATTCCTTCAATTTCACATACTTTATAAGAGGTACTATTAGTCTAGCTATGCTGAACGTTTGGCATTAGCCATTATTTTGATATTATTAGAGATAATGAGTTTGTTAACGGAAAGAGTGTAATCAAACTCTTCAACAGTAAATGTTTTATTTTCTAATGAAGCTACAATTAAGCTATCACTTTCAGCAATTATAGATAAATCTTTCCCTATAATATGTTTTAATTCCTCTTGTACCAGTTCTTCTAATTTACCTGCAATTAAGCGATCTATTCGTAATTCTTCTGTATTTTCGACCGTAAATGAGATGGATTCAATAGCAACTTGCTTTACTGATTTTTCATTAAGTTCGTCATTATCGGCAAGAAGTGATTCATTTTGATTCCTTAATTGACTTATTTCACTTTGCATATGATTCGTTCGGATAATTAGATCTTCATACATTGTTCCGTACATATAAAGCAAGATACAATAGGCTATTACCCCTCCAACCATTACTCCTACAAAAAAACGTTGCCATGTCACTTTTTTATGATATGGAGGAATGTGCATTATGCTATATCCTCCTGTGTTAACCAATTCAGAAGTAAAATAGCTGTTTTTACTCCTCCCATTGCAGATAGGATAAATAACGCTTGTTTAAATAAGTCCATGGTAGAGCCGTCATAAATGCCTCTTTCAAAATTTGCTATTGCATCAAATGTTCCTCCAATAGCTGCTACGATAGCCCATATTCTTAACTGCACTGCGATTCGCCCGATCTCTGTTAACGGCGCGTTTCCTGTAATAAATGCACCTACACTTCCGAGGATGGATCCGCCAATAACTACGCCAAAAGCTATAAAATAACAATGAATAAATGTTTCAAAAAAGCGTTCTTCCATGTTTATCATTTCCCCCTCTTTGTTTCTCCTCCATATAACGTAACGCGATTTTTTTATAAAAAATGAATAGATAGTAAAGCATATGCTTATAGATTGTGGATAAATCATGAAAATTGTAAAAGGTTGTCTTTTTTGCACTATAGGAACGTATAAGGTTTTTTGGTTTATAGCTGATGCTTGTCAAAGAGCTAAGTTAGTGCTTGTAACCAAAACGCTAATGTCTGTTGTTTTCTACTTATAGGAATGGTATATTTGCTACTATATATTTATGAAACAATAGAACAAGTTATGCTAACCGCGGCTTTTCCTTATGCACGTTCTTCATTGATTGATATAATATGGGATAGAGCATGTGAAGGTGGGATACAATGGTTTTTACACATTTACAAATACGCAGTAGCTATAGCTTGTTAAACAGTACAATTACCATTGAAGAATTGGTGCAACGAGCGGCAGAACTTGGTTATACTGCTTTAGCACTAACAGATGAACAAGTGCTTCATGGGGCGATCAAGTTTTATAAAGCTGCAAAGAATAACGGTTTGAAGCCAATTATTGGTTTGACTATTTTAGTAGGCGATAGCCAAGAAGAAGCTCACGAAATGGTTATTTTAGCGAAATCAAATCAAGGTTTTCAAGAACTAATTAAATTAAGTACCTGGCTAAGAACTGAAGAACTGTCTTTCATAGAAGTGGAACAGCTCTTAACATATACTGCAGATTGTGTCGGCATTCTCTCTTTCAATCATGGCAATATAGTAAAACAATTGCGAAATAAATCCTTTGTTGAACTGAATGAATATATATCCGCATATAGACAAGCTTTTGGTGAGAACGACTTTTATATAGCATTAGAGTCTTATGGCGATGGAAGTAATCACCCATCTTTTTTTGCAGAGGTAAAACAGTTTCAAGAAATGTATCATGATTCCGTTGTGGCTATGCATGATGTTCGATATTTGAATAAAAAAGATGTGCTTGCGTATGATTGTTTACGGGCGATGAAAGTACAGCGAATTTGGGATGGCACTTATGTTGATGATAAATGGCGTAATCATCATTTGTGTTCAGAAAAGGAAATGCAACAGTATTTTTCTGAGTGGCCTGAGGCGGTTGAAGAAACTGCAAGCATTGTAGAAAAATGTAATTTAAATATTAATTTTGAACAACAACATCTGCCTTCATTTCCGCTTCCAGAAAACCAACAGCCTCATTGTTATTTAACAGAGAAATGTTTTGCAGTTTTATCACAAAAATATACAAAAGTAACAGATGAGATCCGAGAACGTTTACATCATGAACTTAATATTATTGAACAAATGGGGTTTAGTGATTATTTCTTAATTGTTGCAGATATGGTTGATTTTGCAAAAACAAATAACATTGTCGTTGGGCCTGGAAGAGGATCAGCAGCTGGTTCTTTGGTGGCTTATTTATTAGGAATTACAGATATTGACCCTATCAAATATGAGTTGTTATTTGAACGTTTTCTTAACCCAAATCGAATGACAATGCCTGATATTGATATCGACTTCTCGGATACACGTAGAGAGGAAGTTGTGGATTATGTACAAAGGAAATATGGCTCAGAGCACGTAGCGCAAATCATTACATTTGGAACGTTTGCTGCCCGCTCTTTAATGCGCGAGCTTATAAAAACGATGGATATTAATAAACAAGATGCTGCTTTTGTGTTACGGCACATTCCAGTGCAGTCGAAAAAAAATCTTGTGCAAATTGTTCAAGATTCAAGTGCATTAAAAGATTATATAAAGCATTCGGAAGTGCTACGTCGTTTGTTTAAGGTAGCTACGGTGCTAGAAGGTATCCCTAGACATATTTCTACTCATGCAGCTGGAATTGTTATCTCTAAAGAACCGCTTATGGAATATGCACCTTTAACTTCTGGTGCTGGTACAATGTATTTAACACAATATGCAATGAATGATGTCGAAGCTATAGGTTTATTAAAAATTGACTTATTAGGCTTACGAAATTTAACTCTCATAGAACAAATACTGCAAAAAATACGTTACGAATATAAAAAGGCTGTCTCATTAGAAGAAATTCCTCAAGAAGATCGGAAAACCTTTTTATTGTTGCAACAAGGAAGAACAAACGGTGTGTTTCAATTGGAATCACAGGGAATGAAGCAAGTATTACAAGATTTAAAGCCAACTCATTTTGAAGATATAGTTGCAGTTAACGCATTATATCGTCCTGGACCAATGGATTTCATTAAAACTTATATAAACCGGAAGCATGGTGTAGAAAAGATTTCTTATCCACATCCAGATCTCGCAACTATTTTAGAAAAAACCTATGGTGTGTTAATTTACCAGGAACAACTTATGCAAATTGCTCATCGCATTGCTGGTTTCTCCCTTGGACAGGCTGACTTACTTCGAAGGGCAGTAAGTAAAAAACAAGAAGAGGTCATGGAAGAACAAAAATCCGCGTTTATTAATGGATGCATACAGCAAGGGTATAGTCAATCGGTAGCAAATGAATTATTTGCTTGGATTGTCCGATTTTCGAATTACGGATTTAATCGGAGTCATGCTGTGGCTTATAGTCGTATTTCTTATCAGCTAGCATACTTAAAATGTCATTATCCGCAAGTTTTTTTCGCTGAATTATTAAGTGCTTCGATGCAACAACATCAGAAAATTACCTTGTATCGGAGAGAAATAAAGGAACTGCATATAAAATTACTTGGTCCATCGATCAATAATAGTTTTGGAAAATATGCAGTCGAAGGAAAACACATCCGAATGGGTTTGTTACAAATTAAAGGGGTAGGAAATCAGGCAGTTTCCGAAATTATTCGAGCACGTAAAGAGCGACCTTTTCAAAATTTATTCGACTTCTGCTTACGTACTTCCTTAAAAGTAATTAACCGAACAATCATTGAGCTATTAGTTCTATCAGGAGCTTTTGATGAGCTGCATAAAAATCGTGCTAGCTTATTAGCAACTATTGACCAAGCAATCGAGCAAGGTGAGTTGTTTGGTGAGTTCCAAGAGCAGGTAAGCTTACTAACGAACAACCTTGAATTGGAAGGCGATTATGTAGAAATAGAGGATTTCTCGGTAATAAAAAAACTATCTGATGAAAAAGAATTACTCGGTATATATATATCTAGTCATCCTGTTACAGTTTATCGAAAACAACTACAGCGAGCAGGGTATATTACCATAGATGCAGCTAGAAAAAGAGGGCATGGTTTTAAACATAGAAGTGCATGTGTTATTCAATCTATCAAAACTATCCGTACAAAACGTGGCGACCCAATGGCCTTTATTACCATTAGTGATGAAACAGATGAAATGGAGGCAGTTGTCTTTCCTGAATTATATCGACAAGTCCATCGTTGGTGGGAAGAAGGTATGCTAGTAGTAGCAAAAGGTAAGCTGGAGGCTAGAAGCAATGGACTACAAACATTATTATCTGCTATCCAAAGTTTTGAAGAGTCTGTTTTAGAAGATAAAACAAGCACAGATCGGCTGTTTATAAAATTAACAGGAAAAGATATTAAAGCAGACTTAGCTAAAATTAGCGAGGTAGCTCGTTATTTCCCTGGAAATACTCCAGTAATTGTTTTTCAAGAAAGTCTACAACAAACGTACCAATTATCCAAGGAATACAACCTTGCACCGAATTTACTTTGCATCCAGCGTTTACAAGACTACTTCGGTATCCATCA